>NZ_CP121682.1:3021590-3323750 GCF_029760955.1 Streptomyces cathayae | reverse complement strand
ATGGTGATCTTCGATGCGGACCTCCGCGGGCCGCGAAGAATCGCCTGTTGAGAGGCGGTTCGGGCAAGGGGGGCCTTGACGAACCGCACGCAGCGCGCAATTCTCAGGACGCGTCGTCACAAGGATCCGAATCCGAGGCATGGATCGACGGCGAAGAGGGCAGGATCACGGTGCGTCGAGGGCACGAGCGTGCCGCAGGAGTTGAGAACAACGAGGGCCTTTGAGGGTCTCGAAAACCCGCACTGGACATCAGTGTGCCAAGTGGCTACACTGACCCTTTGCGCTGCCTGTTAGCTGTCCCCTGCCCGTCACCAGGGGTCTGCCCTCACTTGAGCACAGACGATCAGACCTCTCTGACCTGGCCTTTTCCGGTCGGACGGAGAAGCGTCCGACATCGTGTCCCGTGGGGGGCCGGCACGCGCGTAGTGAGTCCGAGCCCTCGGAAGGACCCCCTCTTGGCCGCCTCGCGCAATGCCTCGACCGCGAATACGAACAACGCTGCCAGCACCGCCCCGCTGCGCATCTCCTTTGCAAAGATCAAGGAGCCCCTCGAGGTTCCGAACCTTCTCGCGCTGCAGACCGAGAGCTTCGACTGGCTGCTCGGCAACGACGCCTGGAAGGCTCGCGTCGAGGCCGCTCTGGACAGCGGTCAGGACGTCCCCACCAAGTCCGGTCTGGAGGAGATCTTCGAGGAGATCTCCCCGATCGAGGACTTCTCCGGGTCGATGTCGCTGACCTTCCGCGATCACCGCTTCGAGCCGCCGAAGAACTCCATCGACGAGTGCAAGGACCGTGACTTCACGTACGCGGCGCCGCTCTTCGTCACCGCCGAGTTCACCAACAACGAGACCGGCGAGATCAAGTCCCAGACCGTCTTCATGGGCGACTTCCCGCTCATGACGAACAAGGGCACCTTCGTCATCAACGGCACCGAGCGTGTCGTGGTGTCGCAGCTGGTCCGTTCGCCGGGTGTCTACTTCGACTCCAGCATCGACAAGACGTCCGACAAGGACATCTTCTCCGCCAAGATCATCCCGTCCCGGGGTGCCTGGCTGGAGATGGAGATCGACAAGCGCGACATGGTCGGCGTCCGCGTCGACCGCAAGCGCAAGCAGTCCGTCACCGTCCTGCTCAAGGCGCTCGGCTGGACCACCGAGCAGATCCTCGAGGAGTTCGGCGAGTACGAGTCCATGCGCGCCACCCTGGAGAAGGACCACACCCAGGGCCAGGACGACGCGCTGCTCGACATCTACCGCAAGCTGCGTCCGGGCGAGCCCCCCACCCGCGAGGCCGCGCAGACGCTGCTCGAGAACCTCTACTTCAACCCCAAGCGCTACGACCTGGCCAAGGTCGGCCGCTACAAGGTCAACAAGAAGCTGGGTGCCGACGCGCCGCTCGACGCGGGCGTGCTGACCGTCGAGGACGTCATCTCGACGATCAAGTACCTGGTGAAGCTGCACGCCGGTGAGATCGAGACCGTCGGTGACAGCGGCCAGACCATCGTCGTCGAGACGGACGACATCGACCACTTCGGCAACCGGCGCCTGCGCAGCGTCGGCGAGCTCATCCAGAACCAGGTCCGTACGGGTCTGGCCCGGATGGAGCGCGTCGTGCGTGAGCGCATGACCACGCAGGACGTCGAGGCGATCACGCCGCAGACCCTGATCAACATCCGGCCGGTCGTCGCCTCCATCAAGGAGTTCTTCGGCACCAGCCAGCTGTCCCAGTTCATGGACCAGAACAACCCGCTGTCCGGGCTGACGCACAAGCGTCGTCTGTCCGCGCTCGGCCCGGGTGGTCTCTCCCGTGAGCGGGCCGGCTTCGAGGTCCGTGACGTGCACCCCTCGCACTACGGCCGCATGTGCCCGATCGAGACGCCCGAAGGCCCGAACATCGGTCTGATCGGCTCGCTCGCCTCCTACGGCCGGGTCAACGCGTTCGGTTTCGTCGAGACCCCCTACCGCAACGTGAGCGACGGCCAGGTCACCGACGACGTCGACTACCTGACCGCCGACGAGGAGGACCGCTTCGTCATCGCGCAGGCCAACGCGCCGCTCACCGACGACCTGCGGTTCGCCGAGGCCCGCGTGCTGGTCCGCCGCAAGGGCGGCGAGGTCGACTACGTCAGCCCCGACGAGGTCGACTACATGGACGTCTCGCCGCGCCAGATGGTGTCGGTCGCGACCGCCATGATCCCCTTCCTCGAGCACGACGACGCCAACCGTGCCCTCATGGGCGCGAACATGATGCGTCAGGCCGTGCCGCTGATCAGGTCCGAGGCCCCGCTCGTCGGCACCGGCATGGAGTACCGCTCCGCCGCCGACGCCGGTGACGTGGTCAAGGCCGAGAAGTCGGGTGTGGTCCAGGAGGTCTCCGCGGACTACATCACCACCACCAACGACGACGGCACGTACATCACGTACCGCCTGGCCAAGTTCGCCCGCTCCAACCAGGGCACCTCGGTCAACCAGAAGGTCATCGTCAACGAGGGCGACCGCGTCGTCGAGGGCCAGGTCCTCGCCGACGGTCCGGCCACCGAGAACGGCGAGATGGCGCTCGGCAAGAACCTGCTGGTCGCGTTCATGCCGTGGGAGGGCCACAACTACGAGGACGCGATCATCCTGTCGCAGCGCCTCGTGCAGGACGACGTCCTCTCCTCGATCCACATCGAGGAGCACGAGGTCGACGCCCGTGACACCAAGCTCGGCCCCGAGGAGATCACCCGGGACATCCCGAACGTCTCCGAGGAGGTCCTCGCCGACCTCGACGAGCGCGGCATCATCCGCATCGGTGCCGAGGTCGTCGCCGGCGACATCCTCGTCGGCAAGGTCACGCCCAAGGGTGAGACCGAGCTGACCCCCGAGGAGCGCCTGCTGCGCGCGATCTTCGGTGAGAAGGCCCGTGAGGTCCGTGACACCTCGCTGAAGGTGCCGCACGGCGAGATCGGCAAGATCATCGGTGTGCGCGTCTTCGACCGCGAGGAGGGCGACGAGCTTCCCCCCGGTGTGAACCAGCTGGTGCGCGTCTACGTCGCGCAGAAGCGCAAGATCACCGACGGTGACAAGCTCGCCGGCCGCCACGGCAACAAGGGCGTCATCTCGAAGATCCTGCCGATCGAGGACATGCCGTTCCTGGAGGACGGCACCCCGGTCGACATCATCCTCAACCCGCTGGGTGTGCCGTCCCGAATGAACCCGGGACAGGTACTGGAGATCCACCTCGGCTGGCTCGCCAGCCAGGGCTGGGACGTCTCCGGCCTCGAGGCGGAGTGGGCCGAGCGCCTCCAGGTGATCGGCGCCGACCGTGTCGAGCCCCGGACGAACGTGGCGACCCCCGTCTTCGACGGTGCCCGTGAGGACGAGCTCAGCGGTCTGCTGGAGCACACCGTCCCGAACCGCGACGGCGAGCGCATGGTGCTCCCGAGCGGTAAGGCGCGGCTGTTCGACGGCCGCTCCGGTGAGCCGTTCCCGGAGCCGATCTCGATCGGCTACATGTACATCCTCAAGCTGCACCACCTGGTCGACGACAAGCTGCACGCCCGCTCGACCGGTCCGTACTCGATGATCACCCAGCAGCCGCTGGGCGGTAAGGCCCAGTTCGGTGGCCAGCGCTTCGGTGAGATGGAGGTGTGGGCGCTGGAGGCGTACGGCGCCGCATACGCCCTCCAGGAGCTGCTGACCATCAAGTCCGACGACGTCACCGGCCGTGTGAAGGTCTACGAGGCCATCGTCAAGGGCGAGAACATCCCCGAGCCGGGCATCCCCGAGTCCTTCAAGGTCCTCATCAAGGAGATGCAGTCCCTGTGCCTGAACGTGGAGGTGCTGTCCAGCGACGGCATGTCCATCGAGATGCGTGACACCGACGAGGACGTCTTCCGCGCTGCGGAGGAGCTCGGCATCGACCTGTCCCGGCGCGAGCCGAGCAGCGTCGAAGAGGTCTGACGGGAGTTTCGGTCCGGAGGTTCAGCGATGAAGATCCCTGAACCTCCGGCCGGCCCCAGGACCCCCGTTTCAGACCCCACGACTTACGACCCTGAGAGGGATTGACGCATAGTGCTCGACGTCAACTTCTTCGACGAGCTCCGGATCGGCCTGGCCACCGCTGACGACATCCGTCAGTGGAGCCACGGCGAGGTCAAGAAGCCCGAGACCATCAACTACCGCACCCTCAAGCCGGAAAAGGACGGACTCTTCTGCGAGAAGATCTTCGGTCCGACCCGGGACTGGGAGTGCTACTGCGGCAAGTACAAGCGCGTCCGTTTCAAGGGCATCATCTGTGAGCGCTGTGGCGTCGAGGTCACGCGCGCCAAGGTGCGCCGTGAGCGGATGGGCCACATCGAGCTGGCCGCGCCCGTCACGCACATCTGGTACTTCAAGGGCGTCCCGTCGCGCCTCGGCTACCTGCTCGACCTCGCCCCGAAGGACCTGGAGAAGGTCATCTACTTCGCGGCGTACATGATCACGTACGTCGACGAGGAGCGCCGCACCCGCGACCTGCCCTCGCTGGAGGCGCACGTCTCCGTCGAGCGCCAGCAGGTGGAGAACCGTCGCGACGCCGACCTGGAGGCCCGCGCCAAGAAGCTCGAGACCGACCTGGCCGAGCTCGAGGCCGAGGGCGCCAAGGCGGATGTGCGCCGCAAGGTGCGCGAGGGCGCCGAGCGTGAGATGAAGCAGCTGCGCGACCGCGCGCAGCGCGAGATCGACCGTCTCGACGAGGTGTGGAACCGGTTCAAGAACCTCAAGGTCCAGGACCTGGAGGGTGACGAGCTGCTCTACCGCGAGCTGCGTGACCGCTTCGGCACGTACTTCGACGGCTCGATGGGTGCCGCGGCGCTGCAGAAGCGCCTGGAGTCCTTCGACCTCGAGGAGGAGGCCGAGCGCCTCCGCGAGATCATCCGCACCGGCAAGGGCCAGAAGAAGACCCGTGCGCTCAAGCGCCTCAAGGTCGTCTCCGCGTTCCTGCAGACCAGCAACAGCCCCAAGGGCATGGTGCTGGACTGCGTGCCGGTCATCCCGCCGGACCTGCGTCCGATGGTGCAGCTGGACGGTGGCCGCTTCGCGACCTCCGACCTGAACGACCTGTACCGCCGTGTGATCAACCGCAACAACCGCCTGAAGCGGCTTCTCGACCTCGGCGCGCCCGAGATCATCGTGAACAACGAGAAGCGCATGCTCCAGGAGGCCGTCGACGCGCTCTTCGACAACGGCCGTCGCGGTCGCCCGGTGACGGGCCCCGGCAACCGTCCGCTGAAGTCGCTGTCCGACATGCTCAAGGGCAAGCAGGGACGCTTCCGTCAGAACCTGCTCGGCAAGCGCGTGGACTACTCCGCGCGTTCCGTGATCGTCGTCGGTCCGCAGCTGAAGCTGCACCAGTGCGGACTGCCGAAGGCGATGGCGCTGGAGCTGTTCAAGCCGTTCGTGATGAAGCGCCTGGTCGACCTGAACCACGCGCAGAACATCAAGTCGGCCAAGCGCATGGTCGAGC
Source organism: Streptomyces cathayae (assembly GCF_029760955.1). Classification (GTDB taxonomy): domain Bacteria; phylum Actinomycetota; class Actinomycetes; order Streptomycetales; family Streptomycetaceae; genus Streptomyces; species Streptomyces cathayae. The sequence goes on along the minus strand of NZ_CP121682.1, from coordinate 3,318,266 downwards.
GCGGCCGCACCGTGGTGTACGACGTCCTCGAAGAGGTCATCGCCGAGCACCCGGTCCTGCTGAACCGTGCGCCCACCCTGCACCGCCTCGGCATCCAGGCCTTCGAGCCGCAGCTGGTCGAGGGCAAGGCCATCCAGATCCACCCGCTCGTCTGCACCGCGTTCAACGCGGACTTCGACGGTGACCAGATGGCCGTGCACCTGCCGCTGTCCGCGGAGGCGCAGGCCGAGGCCCGCATCCTGATGCTGTCCTCGAACAACATCCTCAAGCCGGCCGACGGCCGTCCGGTGACGATGCCGACCCAGGACATGGTCCTCGGTCTGTTCTTCCTCACCACCGACGGCGAGATGCGCGACACCAAGGGCGAGGGCCGGTTCTTCGCCTCGGTCGCCGAGGCGATCATGGCCTTCGACGCGGGCGAGCTGTCGCTCCAGTCGAGGATCGACGTCCGCTTCCCGGTCGGCACCATCCCGCCGCGTGGGTGGATCCCGCCGACGCGCGAGGAAGGCGAGCCGGAGTGGCAGCAGGGTGACAGCTTCCGGCTGAACACCACCCTGGGCCGTGCGCTCTTCAACGAGCTGCTGCCCGAGGACTACCCGTTCGTCGACTACGAGGTCAGCAAGAAGCAGCTCTCCGAGATCGTCAACGACCTCGCCGAGCGCTACCCGAAGGTCATCGTGGCGGCGACGCTCGACAACCTGAAGGCGGCCGGCTTCCACTGGGCCACCCGTTCCGGTGTCACCGTCGCCATCTCCGACGTCGTCGTTCCCGAGGCGAAGAAGGAGATCGTCCACGGTTACGAGGCGCAGGACGAGAAGGTCCAGAAGCAGTACGAGCGCGGCCTGATCACCAAGGACGAGCGCACGCAGGAACTCATCGCGATCTGGACCAAGGCGACCAACGAGGTCGCCGAGGCGATGAACGACAACTTCCCGAAGACCAACCCGATCTTCATGATGGTGAACTCGGGCGCGCGCGGCAACATGATGCAGATGCGTCAGATCGCCGGTATGCGCGGTCTGGTGTCGAACGCGAAGAACGAGACGATCCCGCGGCCCATCAAGGCCTCGTTCCGTGAGGGTCTGTCCGTGCTGGAGTACTTCATCGCCACGCACGGTGCCCGTAAGGGTCTGGCGGACACCGCGCTGCGGACCGCCGACTCGGGTTACCTCACCCGTCGTCTGGTCGACGTCTCCCAGGACGTCATCATCCGCGAGGAGGACTGCGGCACCGACCGCGGTCTGAAGCTGCGGATCGCCACGCGGGAGGCCGACGGCACCCTGCGCAAGGGCGACGACGTCGAGACCAGCGTGTACGCCCGCATGCTCGCCGAGGACGTCGTCATCGACGGCAAGGTGATCGCGCCGGCCAACGTCGACCTCGGTGACGTGCTCATCGAGCAGCTGGTGCACCACGGTGTCGAGCAGGTCAAGACCCGTTCGATCCTGACCTGCGAGTCCGCCGTCGGCACCTGCGCCATGTGCTACGGCCGTTCGCTGGCCACCGGCAAGCTGGTCGACATCGGTGAGGCGGTCGGCATCATCGCCGCCCAGTCCATCGGTGAGCCCGGCACCCAGCTGACGATGCGTACCTTCCACACCGGTGGTGTGGCCGGTGACGACATCACCCAGGGTCTGCCGCGTGTCGTCGAGCTCTTCGAGGCCCGTACCCCGAAGGGTGTCGCCCCGATCTCCGAGGCCGCCGGCCGCGTCCGGATCGAGGAGACCGAGAAGACGAAGAAGATCGTCGTCACCCCGGACGACGGCAGCGACGAGACGGCGTTCCCGATCTCGAAGCGCGCCCGTCTGCTGGTCGGCGAGGGCGATCACGTCGAGGTGGGCCAGAAGCTCACCGTGGGTGCCACCAACCCGCACGACGTGCTGCGCATCCTGGGTCAGCGGGCCGTCCAGGTCCACCTGGTCAACGAGGTGCAGAAGGTCTACGACTCGCAGGGTGTGTCGATCCACGACAAGCACATCGAGATCATCATCCGGCAGATGCTGCGCCGTGTGACGATCATCGAGTCCGGCGACGCCGAGCTGCTGCCCGGCGAGCTGGTCGAGCGGTCGAAGTTCGAGGCCGAGAACCGTCGTGTGGTGCAGGAGGGCGGTCACCCCGCCTCCGGCCGTCCGCAGCTGATGGGTATCACCAAGGCCTCGCTGGCGACCGAGTCGTGGCTGTCGGCGGCGTCCTTCCAGGAGACGACCAGGGTCCTCACGGACGCGGCGATCAACGCCAAGTCCGACTCCCTGATCGGCCTCAAGGAGAACGTCATCATCGGTAAGCTCATCCCGGCCGGTACGGGCCTGTCCCGTTACCGCAACATCCGGGTCGAGCCGACCGAGGAGGCCAAGGCCGCGATGTACTCGGCCGTCGGCTACGACGACATCGACTACTCGCCGTTCGGCACGGGCTCCGGCCAGGCCGTTCCGCTGGAGGACTACGACTACGGTCCGTACAACCAGTAGGCGAGTCGCCCGACGTACCGCAGGGCGGCCACCCCGTACAGAACGGGGTGGCCGCCCTGCGGCGTTCCGCGACCCGTACCGGTGAGGTGCGCGAGTGACCTGTGCCGGTGACCTGTACCGGTTTCGTGACGCGCAGCCCGTGCCGTAAGGCTTTGCGCGGGCGCATGATGGAATGACGTGTGCAGTCGGGGGAGGTACCTGGTGTCGCAGTCGCCGTATCCGTCGTGGCAGCCCTGGCAGGGGCGAGGCGCTCCGCAGCCGTGGGGTGGACCGGGTGGGCCGCAGCAGGGCGGGCCGCCGATGCTGGCCTCGCACGCGGACCGGGAGCGCACCGTGGACGTGCTCCGGGCCGGGTACGCGGAGGGCCGTCTGGACCAGCAGGAGCTCGAGCGGCGGGTGGCGCGGGCCTATCAGGCCCGTACGGTGGCGGATCTCTCGCTGCTGGTGGCCGATCTGCCGCAGGGCCCCGTGCCGCAGACCGCGGTGGTGCAGCAGCACGTCCCCATGGCGCCGGCGACGTTCCTGCCCCGGCAGAAGACCAACGACAAGGCGATCGGGTCGATGGTGTGCGGGGTGCTGTGCCTGGCGACGGGCGGGGTGACCGGCATCCCGGCCGTGGTGCTGGGGCACATGGCCCGTGCGGAGATCCGGCGCACGGGGGAGCAGGGGGACGGGCTCGCGGTGGCCGGACTGGTGCTCGGCTGGCTGTCCACGGCCGGCTGGGCCGCTTTCCTGTTCCTTCTGATCATGTTCGGTGTCGCGTCGGGCTGACGCGTGGGGGCTGACGCGTGAGGGGAACGGAAAGGGGCCGGAGCCGCCCTTTCGAAGATCGTTCCCTTTCGCGGGCTTCACCCGCTGCGCGCGGGGGCGGGGCGACAGCCCATTTGTTTTGACCGCAGCCAATGCTATAGGTACGCTCAGACCTTGTGCCTGGGGTGTGCCCTGGCTTCCGCGTGTGCCGTCAGACCGCGCCGGGGGCTGTGAACGGCCACCGCGATCATGCGCTTCTTTCTGCCTTGCGCCGGGAGTCCGCGGGATTCGACACACCCGACCGCGTGGGTCGGTGACGTTCCAGGTTAGCTGTACCTATCGGCACACAGAAACCGGAGAAGTAGTGCCTACGATCCAGCAGCTGGTCCGTAAGGGCCGGCAGGACAAGGTCGAGAAGAACAAGACGCCCGCACTCGAGGGTTCCCCTCAGCGTCGTGGCGTCTGCACGCGTGTGTTCACCACCACCCCGAAGAAGCCGAACTCGGCCCTCCGTAAGGTCGCGCGTGTGCGTCTGACCAGCGGTATCGAGGTCACTGCTTACATTCCGGGTGAGGGGCACAACCTGCAGGAGCACTCCATCGTGCTCGTGCGCGGCGGCCGTGTGAAGGACCTGCCGGGTGTTCGCTACAAGATCATCCGTGGCTCCCTCGACACCCAGGGTGTCAAGAACCGCAAGCAGGCCCGCAGCCGCTACGGCGCCAAGAAGGAGAAGTAAGAATGCCTCGTAAGGGCCCCGCCCCGAAGCGCCCGGTCATCATCGACCCGGTCTACGGTTCTCCTCTGGTGACCTCCCTGATCAACAAGGTGCTGCTGAACGGCAAGCGCTCCACCGCCGAGCGCATCGTCTACGGCGCCATGGAGGGCCTTCGCGAGAAGACCGGCAACGACCCGGTCATCACGCTGAAGCGCGCTCTCGAGAACATCAAGCCGACCCTCGAGGTCAAGTCCCGCCGTGTCGGTGGCGCCACGTACCAGGTTCCGATCGAGGTCAAGCCCGGTCGTGCCAACACCCTGGCGCTGCGCTGGCTGGTCGGTTACTCCCGCGCCCGTCGCGAGAAGACCATGACCGAGCGTCTGCTCAACGAGCTCCTCGACGCCTCCAACGGCCTCGGTGCCGCTGTGAAGAAGCGCGAGGACACGCACAAGATGGCCGAGTCCAACAAGGCCTTCGCGCACTACCGCTGGTAGTCGCTACCCACATCGAGACCGAGAGAAGACTGAAGCCTTATGGCTACCACTTCACTTGACCTGGCCAAGGTCCGCAACATCGGGATCATGGCCCACATCGACGCGGGCAAGACGACCACCACCGAGCGGATCCTGTTCTACACCGGCGTGTCGTACAAGATCGGCGAGACCCACGAGGGTTCCGCCACGATGGACTGGATGGAGCAGGAGCAGGAGCGTGGCATCACGATCACCTCTGCTGCGACCACCTGCCACTGGCCGCTCGAGGACAACGACTACACGATCAACATCATCGACACCCCGGGGCACGTCGACTTCACCGTAGAGGTGGAGCGTTCCCTGCGAGTGCTCGACGGTGCCGTGACCGTGTTCGACGGTGTCGCCGGTGTCGAGCCGCAGTCCGAGACGGTGTGGCGTCAGGCCGACCGTTACGGCGTGCCGCGTATCTGCTTCGTCAACAAGCTGGACCGTACCGGCGCGGACTTCCACCGCTGTGTCGGCATGATCAAGGACCGCCTGGGTGCGCAGCCGCTGGTCATGCAGCTGCCGATCGGTGCCGAGGCCGACTTCAACGGCGTCGTGGACCTGGTCCGCATGAAGGCGCTCGTGTGGTCCGCCGAGGCCGCCAAGGGCGAGATGTACGACGTCGTCGACATCCCGGCCACGCACACCGAGGCCGCCGAGGAGTGGCACGGCAAGCTGATCGAGGCCGTCGCGGAGAACGACGAAGAGATCATGGAGCTGTACCTGGAGGGCCAGGAGCCCACCCAGGAGCAGCTGCACGCCGCGATCCGTCGCATCACCATCGCGTCCGGCAAGTCCACCGACACCACCATCACCCCGGTGTTCTGCGGCACCGCGTTCAAGAACAAGGGCGTTCAGCCCCTGCTCGACGCGGTCGTGCGCTACCTCCCGACCCCGCTCGACATCGAGGCCATCGAGGGCCACGACGTCAAGGACCCCGAGGTCGTGATCACGCGCAAGCCGTCCGTGGACGAGCCGCTGTCGGCCCTCGCGTTCAAGATCGCGAGTGACCCGCACCTCGGCAAGCTCACCTACGTCCGGGTCTACTCGGGCCGCCTGGTGTCCGGCACCGCCGTGCTGAACTCCGTCAAGGGCAAGAAGGAGCGCATCGGCAAGATCTACCGCATGCACGCCAACAAGCGTGAGGAGATCGAGTCGGTGACCGCCGGCGACATCGTCGCCGTCATGGGCCTGAAGCAGACCACCACCGGTGAGACGCTGTCCGACGACAAGAACCCGGTGATCCTGGAGTCCATGGACTTCCCGGCGCCGGTCATCCAGGTCGCCATCGAGCCCAAGTCGAAGGGTGACCAGGAGAAGCTGGGCGTCGCGATCCAGCGCCTGGCCGAGGAGGACCCCTCCTTCCAGGTCCACTCGGACGAGGAGACCGGCCAGACCATCATCGGCGGTATGGGCGAGCTGCACCTCGAGGTGCTGGTCGACCGTATGCGCCGTGAGTTCAAGGTCGAGGCCAACGTCGGCAAGCCGCAGGTCGCCTACCGCGAGACGATCCGCAAGGCCGTCGAGCGCGTGGACTACACCCACAAGAAGCAGACCGGTGGTACCGGTCAGTTCGCCAAGGTGCAGATCGCGATCGAGCCCATCGAGGGCGGCGACACCTCGTACGAGTTCGTGAACAAGGTGACCGGTGGCCGTGTGCCGAAGGAGTACATTCCTTCGGTGGACGCCGGTGCGCAGGAGGCCATGCAGTTCGGTATCCTCGCCGGCTACGAGATGACGGGCGTCCGCGTCACGCTTCTCGACGGTGGCTACCACGAGGTGGACTCCTCCGAGCTCGCGTTCAAGATCGCCGGCTCGCAGGCCTTCAAGGAGGCCGCGCGCAAGGCTTCGCCCGTGCTCCTCGAGCCGATGATGGCCGTCGAGGTCACCACGCCCGAGGACTACATGGGTGAGGTCATCGGCGACATCAACTCCCGCCGTGGCCAGATCCAGGCCATGGAGGAGCGGGCCGGTGCTCGCGTCGTGAAGGGCCTCGTGCCCCTTTCGGAGATGTTCGGCTACGTCGGGGACCTCCGCAGCAAGACGTCGGGTCGCGCAAGCTACTCGATGCAGTTCGACTCCTACGCCGAGGTTCCGCGGAACGTCGCCGAGGAGATCATCGCGAAGGCCAAGGGCGAGTAACGGACTCCGTTCACACGCTTTAGGCTTGACCCCGGAGCCTGCTCGGGGCATTCCGCCGCAAAACCGGTGGAATGCCCCCGGCCCCGGGCTTTCCAGCAAAGATCACCTGGCGCCGATGAGTAAGGCGTACAGAACCACTCCACAGGAGGACCCCAGTGGCGAAGGCGAAGTTCGAGCGGACTAAGCCGCACGTCAACATCGGCACCATCGGTCACATCGACCACGGTAAGACGACCCTCACGGCCGCCATTACCAAGGTGCTGCACGACGCGTACCCGGACCTGAACGAGGCCTCGGCCTTCGACATGATCGACAAGGCGCCCGAGGAGCGCCAGCGTGGTATCACGATCTCGATCTCGCACGTCGAGTACCAGACCGAGCAGCGTCACTACGCCCACGTCGACTGCCCCGGTCACGCGGACTACATCAAGAACATGATCACGGGTGCGGCGCAGATGGACGGCGCCATCCTCGTGGTCGCCGCGACCGACGGCCCGATGCCGCAGACCAAGGAGCACGTCCTCCTGGCCCGCCAGGTCGGCGTTCCGTACATCGTCGTCGCCCTGAACAAGGCCGACATGGTGGACGACGAGGAGATCCTGGAGCTCGTCGAGCTCGAGGTCCGTGAGCTCCTCTCCGAGTACGAGTTCCCGGGCGACGACGTTCCCGTCGTCAAGGTCTCCGCTCTGAAGGCCCTCGAGGGCGACAAGGAGTGGGGCAACTCGGTCCTCGAGCTCATGAAGGCCGTGGACGAGGCCATCCCGCAGCCCGAGCGTGACGTCGACAAGCCGTTCCTCATGCCGGTCGAGGACGTCTTCACGATCACCGGTCGCGGTACGGTCGTCACCGGCCGTATCGAGCGTGGTGTCCTGAAGGTCAACGAGACCGTCGACATCATCGGTATCAAGCAGGACAAGACCACCACCACGGTCACCGGTATCGAGATGTTCCGGAAGCTGCTCGACGAGGGCCAGGCCGGTGAGAACGTCGGTCTGCTGCTCCGCGGCATCAAGCGCGAGGACGTCGAGCGCGGCCAGGTCATCATCAAGCCCGGTTCGGTCACCCCGCACACCGAGTTCGAGGCCCAGGCCTACATCCTGTCGAAGGACGAGGGTGGCCGTCACACCCCCTTCTTCAACAACTACCGCCCGCAGTTCTACTTCCGTACGACGGACGTGACCGGCGTCGTGACCCTCCCCGAGGGCACCGAGATGGTCATGCCGGGTGACAACACCGAGATGTCGGTGCAGCTCATCCAGCCCATCGCCATGGAAGAGGGCCTGAAGTTCGCCATCCGTGAGGGTGGACGGACCGTGGGCGCCGGCCAGGTCACCAAGATCAACAAGTAAGCTCCGGCTGCTTGCTGATCCGACCTGGTAGCTCCACCGCGAGCACCTGAGAGGGCCCGCACGACTTCGGTCGTGCGGGCCTTTTCGCGTTGCAGGGGGCTGGGGGACTGACGGTGTCAATCTCCACATCCCGCCTGTCACCCGATCGCGGGAAAGGTTGGCATATGCGCGCCGTGGAGCGGGAGACGGTCCTAGTTTCGGATCATGCTCAGCTCATCCCATGAGGCCCTGCACCGGATCTTCCAGGAGGACCCGGGCCTCTTCGCCCGTGCCGTCAGAGGGCTCGGTGTTTCCTTTCCGCCGCCTGTTTCCGCCTCCCCGCTTCCCACCGACCTCACGGAGAACCGTCCGATGGAGCGCCGGGTGGACACGCTGCTGAGGATGGACACCGAGGACGGCGAGTTCATCCTGGCGGTCGAGTCCCAGGGGAAACGGGCCTCCGACAAGCCCGCGAGCTGGGCGTACTGTCTCTCCCACCTGTACGCCGAGTACGGCATCCCTCCGGTCCTCCTCGTCGTCTGCGCGGACCGGTCCACCGCGGCCTGGGCCGCCCGGCAGGTGGACATCGGCCCGCCGCAGTGGCCCTCGCTCACCCTGCGTCCGCTGGTCCTGGGGCCGGACAGCCTGCCGGTGATCGCCAGCCCCGACGAGGCCGCTCGCGACATTCCGCTCACGGTCCTGTCGGCGGCTCTGCACCGCCGGGATCCGGACGCCGATGCCATACTGAACGCGCTGGCAAAGGCGCTGAAGGGCTTGTCGGCCGACGACGAGGACACCGCAGGCACCTTCATCGAACTCACCGGACAAGGCCTCGGCAAGACGCCGGCCGCGGATCTCTGGAGGCACCTGATGGCTGTCGACCTCTCTTTCTTCCAGTCGGAGACTGCTCAGAGGCTCCGGGGCGAGGGCCGGATCGAGGGCCGGACGGAGGACATCCTGCGCCTGCTCGACGGCCGGGGCATCGAGGTGTCCGCGGAGGAGCTGGAGCGTATTGCCGGGTGCGGTGACCTGGACACGTTGGACGTCTGGTTCACCCGGGCGATCACGGCCACGTCGGCGGCGGAGGTCTTCGAGGGCGACGAGGCGGGCTGAGCCGGTTCGGCGGCGCGGCGGCGGCGCGTCGAGACGGGTGGTCATGAGCGGATGCCCGTGAGTTCCACCGCACGGCGCCGTAGGGCCAGGCCGGCCGGGACGACCGATGCGAGTACCGCGAGGAACGCGCAGGCGCCGACGACCGCACCGATCTCCGGCCACGGCAGCACGGGTGTGGGGCGTACCGAGAGCAGGCCCAGGGCCGCCCACATCCCGGCCAGGTTGAGCGTGGTGACGGCCAGTCCCAGGAGCGCTCCGACTGCGACGACCAGCAGCGACTCGGCGCACACCAGCCGCAGTACCTGCCAGTGGGTGGCCCCGGCCAGTCGCAGCACCGCCAGGTCACGGATCCGGTCGGAGGTGGCCATCACCATCGTGTTGACCAGGGAGATGCCGGTGTAGAGCAGGGCGATGCCGAGGACCAGCAGAAGGCCGAGCCGGGTCGAACGGTTGGTCCCCGGACGGGTGTCCGCGACCCACTCGTCCTTGCCGAGCACCTGACCGTCTGCCGACCGCACCGCCTCGCGCAGCCCGGCGGCCACGGCCCCGCTGTCGGCGCCGTCGGCGAGGGCGACGTCCACCCGGTCGACGGGGGCGCCGGGGGCGTTGGCCGCGGTGACGTAGACGCCGCTGTTGCCGGTGCCGGTGGTCATCACCGCAGCGATACGCAGTGTCCTCTCCGTGCCGTCCCCGAGCCACACCCGCACGCTGCGGCCCACCGAGTGCCGTTCCCACTCCTCGTTGACGATGATCGAACCGTCGTCGAGGTCGGACACCCTCCCCGCGGCGAGCGGCAGCCTGGTGGTGGCGACGAGGGCCTCGGGGCCGGTGACGGCGCGTGCCTCGGACTTGATGAGTGCCGCGCCTTCCTCCAGGACGTACACCGCGCTCGACGAGGACGGCGACACCTTCGCCCCGGGTACGGCACGCAGCCGTTTCACGGTCCGCTCGTCGAACCCCGTGCCGTCCGGCGCGGTGACCACGAAGACGGCAGCGGTCCGTTCGCGGGTCTCGGTGGCCTTCGCCTCGTTCAACGTAGTGGTGGCACCGAGCAGCGAGCCCGCGAGAGCGACCGTGACCAGCACCGGTGCCGCGACGGTCGCGGTGCGGCGCACGCCGGCGGCCGCGTTCTCGCCCACCAGCATGCCCATGGCACCCGGCAACCGGGCCGGCGGCCAGGACAGCAGCCGGGTCAGCGGGCGCACCACGACAGGGGCGAGCAGCGCGACCGCGGTGATCAGCAGCATCGGCCGGCTCATATAGGTCTTGCGGTGCAGCAGGTCGCCGGGGTCATCGGCCAGGGCGATGCCGAGCGTCACCAGGGCGGTCAGCAGCAGCCCGAGACCGAACAGCCACCGGCCCGGGGTCATCGCCCCGGTGTCGACGGACGCCTCGCGCAGGGCCTCGGTGGGGCCGGTCCGACCGGCCCGCCAGGACGCCGCGACCACGCCGCACAGGGCGACGACGAGGCCGGTCCAGAAGGCCGCGTGGTACGGCCAGGTGTGGTCGCCGATGGTGAACCAGGCCGGCGCCAGTCCGCCGTCGACCACCCACTCCGCCAGCCGCGGTGCACCACAGGTGCCGAGTACGCAGCCTGCGGCCGAGGCGAGCACGCCGACCAGGAGGGCCTCGGCGAACACCGCCCGGCGGAGCTGACCCGGCGTCGCCCCGGCCGTACGCAGCAGCCCGAACTCCCGGCGCCGCTGAGCGACCGCGAAGGCGAACGTGGACGCCACGACGAACACCGAGACGAACGCGGTGACGCCGCCGGCCGTGCCGAACAGGGCGTTCATCGCGGTCAGCGCCTCGCTGTCCCGGTCGGGGTCGGCGTCCGCGTACCGTCGGTCGTCCCCGGTGAGCACCTGCACACCCGCGCTGCCCCGCACCGCCTCCCGTACCGCGAAAACCTCCGCGTCGACCACCAACTGCGCGCTGGACGGGGAGAGTCGGGCGGCGCGTGCGTCGGTGAAGAAGACGGCGTCCTCGAAGCCGCGGTCGGGTACGGTGCCCACGATCCGCAGGGTGCCCCGGTCCGTCCGCACGCGCTCGCCCGGCGCCGCCCAGTCGCCGGTGACGACGACCTCGTCGGCCGTGCGCGGCGCGTGGCCCGCGTCGATCCGGTACGGGGCGAACGCGGCGGTGGACCAGGGGTGGCCCACCAGGTCACCGGGCCCGCCGTGGACCCTTACCGGGAAGGACCGGTCCTCGACGACGGTGCCGAGCCGCTCCAGCTTCGCCACGGTCGGGGCGGGCACGGCACGCGGCTGCGCGAGTTCCTGCGTACGGTCGCCGGCCGGCGTCGGCACCCGCAGAATGTCCTGGCCCCGGACCACGACCGGCGCGGCGGCGAACCGCTCCGGCGTGCGGGCCGGAGCGTCCAGCGAGGCGGCCAGGACCAGCCCCATGACGGTGAGCAGGGCGACGCCGAGCGACAGTGCGACGAAGCTGCCGAGGAAGGTGACCCAGCGCGTGCGCAGGGTATGCAGGGCGACAGTCAGCACGGCACGGACTCCAGCTTGGTCATGTGCGCGGTGATGCCGTCGGCTCCGGCCCCGGCCAGCTCGCCGTGGACCCGGCCGTCGACGAGGAAGACCACGCGGTCGGCGTAGGAGGCGGCCACCGGGTCGTGCGTGACCATGATGACGGTCTGGCCCTCGCGGTCGACCATGTCGCGCAGCAGTGCCAGCACCTCGCGGCTGGTCTGCGAGTCCAGGGCACCGGTCGGTTCGTCGCCGAACAGCACCTCGGGGCGGGTGATCAGTGCGCGGGCCAGGGCGACCCGCTGCTGTTGACCGCCCGACAGCTCTGTGGGCCGGTGCCGGGCCCGGTCGCCGAGGCCGACCCTCGCAAGCGCCTCGCGCACCCGGGCCCGGGAGGGGCGACGGCCGGCCAGGCGCAGGGGGAGCGCCACGTTCTGCTCGGCGGTCAGCGACGGCAGCAGGTTGAACGCCTGGAACACGAACCCGATGCGCTCACGGCGCAGCAGGGTCAGCCTGGTCTCGCTCAGCCCGGTCAGCTCGGTGCCACCGACGACCACCGATCCCGACGTGGGCCGGTCCAGGCCGGCGGCGCACCCCAGGAGGGTCGACTTGCCCGAGCCGGAGGGGCCCATCACGGCGGTGAAGGTGCCCCTGGGGAAGGCGAGGGAGACCTCGTCGAGGGCCGTCACCGCGCTGTCGCCCGAACCGTACCGCCTGCTGACGGAGCGCACCTGGATCGCGTCGTCGTTCATCTGTCCCCACTCGTCGGGTGTCGGGCCTCCCGCCGTGTTCGGCGGAACGGCTTCTCCGTGGTGACTCCACGAAACCGTCCGCGATCACCCCGGCGCAGTGCGGCAGGGGCGAGAAACCGGGTAGGGCCTGCCATACCCCCAGGACACCCCCTGGACCGATGGTCTCGCCGCGCACGGGAGTTCTACGGTGATCCGCATGCACCCTCGGAACGTGTGGCAGGCCATGTCCGGCCCCAGCTTCCTGCTGTCGGCGTGGCCCTGGCGCGCGGTCGTCTACCTGGTGACCGGGGCGGTGGCCGGTGCCGCGACCCTGGTGGGGATCGTGGTCGCGGCTGCCGCCGGCGGTGTCCTCGCCGTCGTCGTGGTGGGTCTGCCGCTGCTGGTCCTCACCGCCCTTGCGGGCATCCCCGTCGCCCAGGTGGAACGGCGGCGCCTGCGTCTGGTCGACCGTGATCCCGCGCCCGGCCGGCCCCGGCAGCCCACCGCCGCGGGCCTGTGGGCCTGGCTGACCACCCGGCTGCGGGAGCGGGCGACCTGGCAGGAACTCGGCTACGCCCTGCTGTTCGCCGGCCTGCTCTGGCCGGTGGACGCCCTCGCCGTCACCGCCGCCCTGGCCCTACCGCTTGCCACGGTCGCCACCCCGCTGCTGATGGCCACCGTCGGCGAGGGCGAGGAGACGAAGGTGCTCAAGCAGTGGACGGTCACCACCTGGCCGACCGCGTTCGGCGTGGCGGTGCTGGGGCTTCTGTTCCTCGCCCTGGGCGCCTACGCGCTGGGCCTGGCGGCGGGCGCGCGGGCCGAACTCACCCGGGTCCTCATCGCCCCGCGCGAGGGCGACCTGGGCGCCAGGGTCGTCGAACTCACGCGCTCCCGGGTGCGGTTGGTGGATGCCTTCGACGCCGAGCGACGCCGGATCGAACGCGATCTGCACGACGGCGCCCAACAGCGCCTCGTCGCCCTGACGATGACCCTCGGTCTGGCACGCCTCGATGCACCGCCCGGCGCTCTCGCCGACCAGTTGGCCAAGGCCCACGGGGAGGCGGGCAAGGCGCTGGAGGAACTGCGTGAGCTGATCCACGGCGTCCACCCCAAGGTGCTCGCCGACTACGGCCTGGAGGCGGCCGTCGCCGACGCCGCCGACCGGTCCGCCGTTCCCGTCGACGTCTGCCTGGAGCTGTCCGGGCGGTTGCCCCGGGCGGTCGAGGCCGCCGCCTACTTCGTGGTCTGCGAGGCCCTCGCCAACGTCGCCAGGCACAGCGGAGCCGACCGCGCGGAGGTGACCGGAGGGCACCGCGACGGACGGCTCTTCCTGCAGGTCCGCGACGACGGCCGGGGCGGCGCCGAGGCCGGGGCGGGCAGTGGACTGACCGGACTCGCCGACCGGGTGTCCGTACTGGGTGGCAGACTCTCCCTGTCCAGCCCGCCGGGCGGACCGACCCTGTTGTGCGTGGAGATTCCTTGCGAGTGGACCGAACGCTTCGCGTAGTACTGGCCGAGGACAGTGTGCTGCTGCGGGACGGGCTGACCGGCCTGCTCGCCCGCTTCGGCCACGAGGTCGTGGCGGCCGTGGGCGACGCGGAGGGGCTCGTCGCCGCCGTCGAGGAACACGCCCCGGACATCGTCGTGACGGACGTCCGCATGCCGCCCGGCTTCCAGGACGAGGGCCTGCACGCGGCGGTACGGCTGCGGGAGAAGCGCCCCACTCTGCCCGTCCTCGTCCTCAGCCAGTACGTGCAGCGGGCGTACGCCGCCGAACTGCTGGACTCCGGCGACGGCACGGGCGTCGGCTACCTGCTGAAGGACCGCGTCGGCCAGGTCGAGGAGTTCGTCGACGCGCTGGCCGAGGTCGCGGACGGCGGCACGGTCGTCGACCCGGAGGTGGTACGCCAGTTGCTGCGCCGCCGCCGCGACCCCCTGGAGCGGCTCAGCCCGCGCGAGCGGCAGGTGCTGGCCCTGATCGCGGAGGGCAGGTCCAACGGCGCCATCGCCCGTGAACTCGTCGTCTCCGAGGCGGCCGTGGGCAAGCACATCGGCAGCATCCTCACCAAGCTCGACCTGCCCCCGGCGACCGAGACGCACCGCAGGGTGCTGGCGGTCCTGGCGTATCTGAGGGCCTGACGCGGCGCACCGTGAGCAATCCGGCAACCGGTCCGTGACACGGGACTGTCCGCCCCGTGCCGTCACCAGACGGACTGAGAGGGGGCCGAGGCGGCCGTCGGTACGCGGCTGCCTCGGCCCCCTCGTGCGGGCCCCGACCGATGGACCGTCGCAGGGTGTCCGGTACGTGGGCCTGACCTGGTCTATTGCTCCCGGTCACCGGGCAGCGAGCGCAACAGGCGAAGCTCGCGAACACCGGTGGTCTCCAGCGTGGCCGACGAGGCGGTCATCGGGTCGAGGAAGACCACGTGGCCGGCGTTGTTGTGCACGTGGACGAGATGGCCGGTGATCTCCCGGCCGCCGAGTTCACGTCGGACCCAGACCAGACCTCGGGAGTCCGGCCCCGTGGTGCCGACCGCGCGGATGATGTCGTCCCAGTCGTTCACCGCCCTCGGCTCGAACTCCGGGAAATAGCGCCGGACCAACCTGCCCCACCACCCCGGAGCCTCGTGGCCCGGTTCCCACGGCAGGGGAGTCACCAAGGTGCCGTCGATCCGGTGGTGCAGGGCCACCACCCGGCCGCGCACGTTGAGCCTGCGCGGCTGGGAAACCAGCCGGTCGGCCAGCTTCCAGCTCGGAGCGGGCTCCAGGTCGGCCAGCGGAGCGCCGGGGGCGGGGTGGTAGGGCAGACCGTTGTACCTGGGCACGACGATCGACGCCGCGAGCATGGGAGTGCGGGGGAAACCGGGCTGCGCCACGGACCGGCAGCCGAGCAGCCACGCGGTGGGCGTCTCGTGCACGACGTCGGGGCCGGACAGTTCCACCAGGCCCTTGTACGTCTGCTGAAGCCATTCGGTGGCCAGCCGTACGGGTCGGCTCATGCGCGGCGCCCCGACGGGCCGCGGTAGCTCTTCGGGTTGCCCGAGTCCCAGAAGGAGACGAGGGGGCGCACCCGGTCCCCGTACTCGAGCGCGCGTACCCAGTCGGCGGGCCAGGCCGAGCCGCCGACCGACGCCCCGGCGAACGCTCCGGCCAGTGCGGCGACGGAGTCGGAGTCGCCGGAGGAGAACGCCGCTCGCTGGACGACCGCCACGGGTTCCTCGGGGAAGAGCAGGAAGCAGTAGAGGGCAGTGGCCAGAGCCTCCTCGGCGATCCAGCCCGCGCCGACCACCTCGCAGGGGTCGCGTTCCGGGTCGGGCCGGTCGAGAGCGGCGGAAACGGTGTCGAGAGCCGCCAGGGTCTCGTCCCAGCCGTGTGCGATGAATGCGGCGGGGTCGGCCGCACCCGCCCGCTGCGCCAGGTCGTCGAGCCAGTCTCCGTGATACGTCCGGCGTGCGGACCGGCCGTAGTGGCGCAGCCGCGGCAGCAACTCCGAGGGGTGGCAGTTGTGCGTGAGCAGCCACACGGCGTGTGCGGTGAGGTCGCTGGCTGCGAGCGCGGTGGGATGGCCGTGGGTCAGCGCGGCCTGCAACTGGGCCGTACCGGCGCGCTGTTCCGCCGTCAGCCCCGGCAGCAGACCGACGGGCGCCACCCGCATGTTCGCCCCGCACCCCTTGGAGGCCATCACGGTGGCCTCCTGCCACGGCACACCGCGTTCCAGGGCCGCGCACGCGTCCAGGCAGGTCCGCCCCGGAGCGCGGTTGTTGTCCGGCGAGCGGAGCCAGGCCACGAAGCGTGCCCGCAGGGCCGGCTCGACGGTCGCGGCCGTCAGGGAGGAGACGCCGTGCTCCGCGACGTCCGCCAGCGCCTCGATCACCGCCAGAGTCATCTGGGTGTCGTCCGAGACCCGGGCCACACCGGAGTGGACGGGCAGCTCCAGCTGTCGCCAGGAGCCGTATCGGCTGGTGAGCCGGGCGATGTCGAGGAACTCGGTGGGATAGCCCAGAGCGTCACCGATGGCGAGACCGAAGATCGCTGCCGTCGATCCACCCTTGACGGTGTCCCTGCGCCACTCCCGCTCGGTGAGTTCGTCGAGGACGGCGAGACTCTCGGCCTGGGAGAGGGAGTCCGGCACGATGTGGAGACCGTGGACGGCGATCGGCTGCGTCATGATTTCCGTCAGGGCCTGAGTTGGCGCGATGCCCCGCTCCTTGGCCGAATGCAGGTGCAACACCCAAGCGCCAGCGCTGTTGGAAGCATCAGGACCTGCAGCGCTGTGTAGTTCTACGCCGGCGGCATCGTCCTCGTCGTTCGCCCATACGTAACCGAGCACTCGGTTCTCGGTGTCGGCGAATGCCACGTACTGCACGGGGCGTCCGGTATGAAGGGCATAACGCGGTGGTCCTCCTGGCACGATGTGGCCGCCGACGCTCTCGGCGAAGCGTGGGTTGATCCGGCGGTCAGGGTGTTCGGAGCTCATGCTGGTTGGTCTTTCCTGATCGGGTGCTACGTCGAGGTGCTCAGCGCGGGCAACTTGCGTCGGTCATACAGCGGGCAGTCAATCACGCGGCAGGACTTCGCCGTAGATCTGAACCTGTCCCTTCTCGTCCAAGAAGGCACGTGTCACGCGGTAGTTCGTGTCCCGTCCGAGCAGGAGCTCCCGCTCCGTGACACCGAAGTCGCTCACTCTCTCCACCCACGCTGCGTGCGTGCCCTCCGGGACACGCAGGCGCAGGATCGCCTCTTTGCCCTCGAAGCTCGGAACCGGGTGATTGCCCAGTGAGGAGGACATATATCCGGAGTCGCTCATCGTCCGGCCGATCAGGTCTTCCGGACGTTTGAAATGCATATGGTCGGTACCGCTGCCGCGCACGACCATCACGTCCTCCGGCAGGGGGTTCCCGGCCAAGGCCCTGTCCACTTCGCGAATGTTGTTGAGCACTTCAGGTGTGCCCAGTTGCGGATCACCCCGAAGAAAGCCGTTCATCTCCCGGTAGGTCGCATAGCCCGGTGCCCCCGGGTAAGGCGGCTCACCCGTGTAATCCCGGAGCGCCTGGCGCGTCTCCGGCGGCAGATCGTCCACGTAGCGGTTCCAGTTGTCCCTGCCGTAGGAAATGGCCGCGTCGGGGTCCGCGAACGAGCGCGCGCCCCGTTCCAGTTCTGCGGCCGCCACCTGGTGCCGTTGTTCGGCACTCAGCCCGCTCCACCCGTCGTTCGTGACCTGGGGCCGGTAGTCGAAGCCGTCGCCCGGTGAGTCCGGCCGGTGCGTGCCGGCCGCGTCGTCGAGCGGCGAGCGAGGACGTGTCCCGGCCTCCACACCCTCCCGGAGACCGGTTTTGACGCCGCCCTCCACGCCCTCCTTCACCGCGAGCCGGAGGCCGCCGCGGGCCACCCCCGCGCCTTTGGTGCCGAGCAGTTCGGGAACCAGGCGGCCGATGAACTCGGAGGGGTCCTTCTTGAAGCCCTCCACCGCGGCGGTCACCGCCCGGTCGGGATGGGCCACGGTGGAGACCAGACCGGAGAGCGTCATCGAGGTGTTCTCGAGGTACTCCGCCGGGTGGGTCAGGTTGTAGGGGTCCGCGGGGTTGATGCCGCGGACGAAGTTGAGCAGACCCGCCGTGCCCTTGACCACACCGCCGACGAGGTGGGTGGATTCGATGTTCCCCGCGATGAAGCCGTCGACCATGTTGTTGCCGATGCGTTCCAGCGGCGGCGGCTCGGCCGGGGCGTGGGCCAGGGCTTTTCTGATGCTCCGCTCGGCGTCCGAGGCCGCGGTGTTGCGCTGCTTGCGCGCCTCGGCGAGCTTCTCGCGCGCCTGCCGGACGGTCTCCTCGCCGGGATCGCGGAACGGCCCGGGCGGCGGTCCGGGGCTCTGCTCGGCCTTGATCCTGGCGTTGTACGCGTCGACCTGTCTGTTGTGGTCCTCGACGGCCTGCTCGGAAGCTTGTCTGCCCCGCTTGTAGAGCGCGATCGCTTCCTGTGCCTGCCTCTGTGCCCAGGTGACGGTGCCGGCGTAGGACTCCAGTGCGCCCGCGGCTGCCTCACAGGCGTCGGCAGCCCGGAGCCACTTTGTGGGGTGGACGCCGAACTTCTCGCGGAAGGTGTCTCCGCCCTCGCCGCGCCAGCTGGAGGAGTCGACCTTCTTCATCCCCGAGCCGACCTTGTCGAAGGCGGTGGAGAAGTCGCGCAGGTGCCCGGCGCTGCCCCGGATCCTTTCGGGGTTCCCGTGGACGAGTTCGTCGGCTTCCTCGGTCTGGCCGAGCTGCTGTTCGCCCGGTGTGGCACCCAGGTCGGAGGCGAGCTCGTCGCCCCAGTCCTCCACCGCGTCCGCGGCGCCTTTCAGGCCGATCCCGTCCAGGCCCTCGCCGAGCCGGTCGGTGCCCCAGTCGACGCCTTCGCCGACGATCCTCTTGCCCGCGTCGATGCCGTGTTCGACGACCTTCAGGCCGCTGTCGAGACCGTCCTTCAGCTTGCCCAAGTCGTCGCCGAGGTCGTCGAGGACGCCCATCAGCCAGCGCTCCCGTCACTCTGCGCACGGGCGCGCTCCTCGGGCGAAGGGCCGAACTGCTCGTCCAGCAGCTGCTCGTACCGGGCTTCCGAAATCCCCAGGCGCTCGCGCACGCTCTCCGGGCCCGCCCCCGGCAGACCTAGGTTCTCGGAGGTCATCACGTCCCGGCCCGCGTCCTTCCACCCCTGGGCGCTGTTCTCCCAAGCGCGGTCGAAGGACTCCTTGCTGTAGTCGGCGTCCCTGATGTGGGTGAACGCGTTGCTCGACAGGACCTGCCCCCAGTCCTTGTCGGTGATCTCCTCCTCGGAGGCGTACGGGTTGCCCATGACGGAGTTGACGCCGATCTTCATGGCGCCTTCCACGTACTGGTCGACCTCGTAGTACGTGCCGGCCGCCAGCCCGGTCTTGAGCGCGAACCCGTTCCCCTCGTTGACCAGGGAGCGCACGCCCCACTCCCACCGCTCGCAGAAGGAGTCGAAGGCACTGGTGAGGCCCGCCGCACCCAGTTCGAGCCCGGACAGCGCGATGTCGCCGAAGCCACGGCCGGTGCCGGCCTCGCCGACCATGCCGAGTTCCTTCAGCTCGCCCAGAGCGAGCGTCAGTCCCTTGGCGATCTCGTCGAGACCGATCGCCGCCAGGTCCTTGCCGTCGCCGCCTCCCGTCATCGAGGCGCACCCCCCCGATGTATGTGATCCACGGCGAAGGCGTCGGGCACCACTCCCGACACCGGCGGAAACAGCACCGCGTGCTCGGCGCCGTCGGCCACGTCCAGGGCCACGCCGCAGGGAACTTTGGCCTCCGGCACCGCCACGTCCAGCAGTCGCGCCCCGAGCACGGTCTGATACGTCCACTCCTGGTGGGCCTCGTCACGGGCCAACGCGTACCGGGCCAAGGCCGATTCGTCGGAGAAGGCCAGGATCCAGCGCACACCGCCGAAGTCGGCGGTGAGCCACCCGCCGCTCCGCAGCGGGACCAGGACCGCCGTGTCACGGAAGACCTCCAGCAACATGGTGAACTCCCGTCGTCGGGCCGCGACTTCCGCGTCGGAGGGCTCGGCGCCCCGGTCCGTCTCCACCAGGCCGGGACGCTCGGACGCCGTGGCGCTCCTGGAAACCTCCGACTGGCGGGAAGTCTTTGGTGGTTGCCCGGTCATTTCCGCGTACTCGGCAAGTCGGGAACGCCGTACCGGCACCCCCGTGCCGCCACCGGAATCTGTCATCGCACAACCTTGGCACATCACCCACCACTGCTGCCCCAGCGGCCCAGTTGACCTCTCGCTGCTCCGGCTGCAGTGGCCCGCCGTGGCGAAGTCCCGCCAGGTGCCGTGTCGGGTGGCAGGGCATGGGTACGGATCTGGTGCTCGCCGGGCCTGCTCGGGGCGGGGTCAGTTCTTGCGTGCCACCGCCACGTAGGCCCCGCTGCGGACGTCTTCCTGGCCGGGAACCGGCTCTCCGAGTTCCGGGTGCCAGTCCTCGGCGGCCACGATGCCCGGGGCCACGGGCTCCAGACCCTCGAAGAAGCGGGCGAAGCGCTCCCGGCTGCGCATGTCCATGGTGAGCCCGCCCGCCTTGTACAGGTCGGTGACCTTCCGCGAAGCCTCCTCCGGGTGGAAATCGGGGGTGAGGTGGGAAATGATCAGGTAACTTCCTGGAGCCAGGGCTTCCTTGAGGTGTTCGACCAGTTCGTAGGCGCCGTCCTCGTTGCTGATGAAGTGCAGCAGTGCGATCAGCGAGAGCGCGATCGGCCGGTCGAAGTCCAGGGTCCTACGGGCGTGTTCCAGGATGGCGGCGGTGTCACGGGCGTCCGCCTGCACGTAGTCGACGCCCCCTTCAGAGGTGCCCCGGAGCAGCGCTTCGGAGTGGGCCAGCACGATCGGGTCGTTGTCGCAGTAGACGACGCGCGCGTCGGGTGCGATCTCCTGGGCGACCTGGTGGAGGTTGGGCTCGGTGGGGATGCCGGTGCCGATGTCGAGGAACTGGCGCACGCCCTGGCCGGCCACCCAGCGTGTGGCGCGGTGCATGAAAGCCCGGTTCATCCGCGCCATGACCGGGATGTCCGGCGCGAACCCCACCAACTGCCTGCCCAGTTCCTCGTCCGCCGGGTAGTTGTCCTTGCCGCCGAGGAACCAGTCGTACATCCGCGCCGGATGCGGCTTGCCGGTGTCGATCCGCGCGGGGGTGTCCAAGCCTGTGTCCTGCTGCTCCATCGTGATTACCCTTGCCGCGCACGGGAGTTGACCTGTGAAAGTGGTGGTCACGATAGCCAGTTCCCGATCGACGCGGACCGCCGGGAACCCCGGGCGGGCGGAGCGGCTGACGGCAGAGTGCGGGGCGATCAGGCGCCCCGGACATAGGCGCGTCGGGGCGGGGTCACCAGCCCAGGTAGGTGACCTGGACGACGTAGACGCGTTCGCTGCGCACGACGATCTGGTACGTGAACATCCCGCCGTGAACGGTGACGTCGCCGCCCTTCGGGTCGTCACTGTCGTACGCGCGGCCGTGCAGGTACCGTACTTCGGCCGCTCTGACCAGTTCAGCGGCCTTGTGTTCCACTTCGGAGAGGAAGGCGGACGGGGGTTGTGTCGCCGTAGGCCGGTGAGGAGGTCGGTGGCCTGCTGGAGGAGTGCGGGGGCGGTGCAGTCGGGCTGGGGCGTGCGCTCCGCCGCCGGCCGGGGTCGCGGGGTAAAACGCGGTTGCCGGGCGGGGCAGCCGGTGTCCGCCGTCTCGCGCCGGGGCCTCGGCTGGTTGCAGGAGATCGTGCGGGTGACGATGCGGCCGGAGGGTGTGCGGACGCGTTCGCGACGCAGGTAGCCGTGGGTCTCCGGCCCCCGCAGGGCGACGGAGATGCGGGTGGTGCCCTCCTGGAAGTGGGCGGCGAGGCTCTTGATGTCCACGGGGGTGCCGCTGGGCAGCGACTGGATGTGGCAGCCGAGGCCGATCGCGAGCAGTGACAACTGCTGGTGTTGGGCGAGGTGGTTGCCGATCAGCACGAAGCGGGCGGTGTGGCGGGTGTTCTCGTGGATGACGCCGCCGCCGCGGTCCGCGAGCGCGTCCAGGAGGATCAGGCTGCGGCCCGACTCGGTTTCGGCAGAGGGCGGTTGAAGCTCGGGCAGGCGTTCGCAGCGGGTATCGGTCACCTCGATGCGGAGCGTGCCGTCGACCGCGTGAAGCACGAGGCGGAAATCCCGGCCGGGGACACGGCCGTGAGGTGGAAGGCAGCAGCATGCTGAAGTGGGGGAGGGGCGGCGCGCAGCGTGGTGGGTGGACTGGACGAGGCCGAATGCACCGTCCGTATTCCTGACCGGCTGGACGCTGAAGGTCGCGCGCCCGCTTTCCGGGAGGACACACTGTCCCAAAAGCGTGAGCATTTCGACGGCAACTACCCTCACGGCGCTCGTTTGAGCGCTTGCGTGACACATGTCTGCCGACTGCTCACGCTTTTCCGCGAGGCATGTCTCTCCGGCCCTGCAATGCCGGGGCCGTGAAGATCCCATGTGTCGCCCGGCGGGACGCCTTCTGTGTCTGTGCCGGTGGTCCGTCGTCGTTGAGTGTCGTCGGTCGCGGGTGACCGGTATCGCGTAGTGACGCTCGAAAGTGTGAATTGCGCCTTTGGTTCACCCGGGAGGGCTGTCGCGATCTATCGTGAGTTGTGACGGATCGGCTACGTGTGGCGACTGTCGGTTGGTTGTCCGGTGCTGTCCGGGCCGTCGGGGCGGTTGGTATGGGTAGGGCGTCGCGGTACGGCGCGGGACGACGGAGGGGTGTGGCATGACGATGGATGGCGAGGCGGTACGAAGCAGGAGTGAGGCGGACGAGCCGGGATGGGAGGTGGATCCGGAGGACGAGTGGGGCGTCGCGGTCATCACCACGGTGGGCCGTCAGTTGAAGCTGCGGCGGGAAGCGAGGGGGATGCGGGTCGGCGAGTTCGGGGCGGCGGTCGGGTACGGGGACGACCTGGTCTACAAGGTCGAGAGTGGGAAGCGGATTCCTCAGCCGGAGTATCTGGACAGGGCCGACGAGGTGTTGGGAGCGGACGGGCTGCTCTCGGCGGCCTGGGAGGACGTGAAGAAGGTCCGGTATCCGAAGAGCGTGCGGGCGCTGGCGGAGCTGGAGGCCAGGGCGGTCGAGCTGGGCGTGTACGTCGGACTCAGCATCCATGGGTTGTTGCAGACACCGGAGCATGCGCGAGCTTTGTTCGAGGTGTCCCAGTCCGCCCACTCGGACGAAGAGTTGGATGAGCTGGTGGCCGCGCGCATGGGACGTAAGTCGATCTTCGAGCGGAGTCCGGCCCCGATGCTCAGCTTCGTCCAAGAAGAGGTGGCGCTGCGCCGACGGGTTGGGGGCACAATGGTGTGGCGTCAGCAACTCGAACACCTGCTGGAGGTGGCGCAGCGGCGCAACGTCACTTTTCAGGTGATGCCGACGGGCGCGGGGGAGCACCCTGGGCTGAGCGGCAAGATCGAGGTGCTGAAGTTCGGGGACGGTACGGCAGTGGGGCGCTCTGATGGAGCGTTCAATGGTCGCCCGACCTCTGAACTGAAGCAGCTCCGCATCCTTGAACTGAGGTACAGCACCATTCGGGCTCAGGCTCTTTGTCCGAGGGAGTCCCTGGCCTTCATCGAGCAACTGCTGGGAGAAGAATGATCCACGAGACCGCTGCCGGTGAGGCCTCCGAACTGGCATGGTTCAAGAGCAGTTACAGCGACGGCCCCGAGGGCGACTCCTGCGTGGAGATCGCGATAGCGCACCGCACCGTCCACGTCCGCGACTCCAAGAACGTGGCAGGTCCTCGGCTCGCCCTCGCGCCGGGCGCGTGGACGAGCTTCGTGACGTACGCGTCGGAGCGCTGACACCCCAACGGCACGCTCCCCGCGCCTTCGCCCTGGCCTCACGGACGGCAGGCCGTCAACCAGGCGTCCCGGCATCTCGATGGCCCCTCTTCGGAGGCCAGCTGCCGGATGCGCGCATCTCCATGTACTGCTCGGTCGCGGGGAATGTCGGCGCCATGTGGGCAGGCGTGCCGTCATGTGGCACAACGACGACCGGGCTGAATGGCTTCTTCGTGAAGTCGCCCGTCTCGATGTGCTCCTTCAGGTCGAAGCACACGGTCCATCCGTAGGTGAACTCGACGGCCGTGTCCGGGAGCATGACCACCGAATCTGCTTGCTCCTGACAGGGGCCGCTCTTCACGAAGTGGAAGGCAGCTGCTACTGCCTCCTCCTTGGTCACCATTTCTTCGGCTCCATCGCGGTATGGAACATGTCTCTCGGCGCCCTGGCCCGGGCCGCCTTCTCCCGGGGCCCATCAAACCTCTACCACGCCCGTCCTTTACGCCGCCGTCCAGATCACCGTGCCGATGTGGGTCCGGCCCCATCTGGTCACCCCGGACCGGACCACCGTGCCGATCGAGTCCGGCATCCCCATCAGCATCCAGGACGAGAGCGCCAGAGAGATCGTCGTGCACCCCGATCTACCCGGTGCCTGGATCACCTCCCAACGGACACTGGACGCCGCCGGTCAGCCGTCCTCCCCGCCGTCGTCCTTCGGCGACTGCCTGTACGGCGAGTCGGACATCCCCAGCCTGCAGCACGTCGACCGCTGCATCACCGACCTCGGGGCCCAGGGCTACCAGCAACAGGTGACGTACCATCCCGCCGGTGACTTCTGGGCCCTGCAATGGGCCGAGACCGGGATCTACCTCGGCCTCGCCCTGGCCCTGACCGGATTCTGCGCCTGGTGGATCCGCCGCCGGCTGAACTGACGGACACCCCCGACATGGGACGCCCTCAACTCTTCGGCTTGATGTTGGCGTTGAGGTGGAAGAGGTTCGCGGGGTCGTACTTCGCCTTGACCGTCGAGAGGCGTTCGTAGTTCGTGCCGTAGCCCTCGCGCAGGAGCTGCTCGCCCTCCTCGAGGAAGCCGGGGAAGTTGAGGTAGACGCCTCCGGTGGAGAACGAGCTCAGGTCGGCGAAGGTGCCGCGCACCCAGGTCATGTTCTCGGCCGAGTCGGCCTCCGCCTCCCAGTTCGCCTCGATTCCGAGCAGGTAGGGGGCGCCGCGGTTGGCGAAGGCGGTCTCCTCCTCGCCGACGCGGGCCATGGCGCCGCCCTGGTACCAGACGTCGATGGTGCTCCGGGGCGAAGGCGCCGAGGCGGCGCGCTCGGCGAGCCGCTCGATCAGCTCGTCGCCGAGCTCGGGCACGTTCACGGACTTCCAGTAGTAGTGCAGGCCGTCGGGGTAGTCCTCGTCCAGGATCGCCTGGACCTCGGTGTAGGGCATGGGGCCGCTGAGGTCGAGGATCGGGTCGGCGATCTCCCGCAGCGGCCGCAGCAGCCGCTCGCCTTCCACCGGGTCGCCCGGGTACGGCGCGAGCAGGGCGGTGAAGTCCTTCCCGTGCGCCTCGGGCGGGAAGGGCTCCACCGCCGGGACCTTCCCGAGGACTCCGATCGGGGCGAAGCCGTCCGGATGCCGGGACAAGTAGTGCTCGCAGGCCCGCAGCACCTCCCGGGTGCGGTCCGCGGGGTAGAGCACGAAGCAGAGGAAGACCTCCGGCCCGAGGGGGTGCAGGCGGTACTCGAACGAGGTGACGACGCCGAAGTTGCCGCCACCGCCCCGGACCGCCCAGAAGAGGTCCTGGTGCTGGCTCTCGTCGGCGACCAGGAGGCGCCCGTCCGCGGTGACCACCCGTACGGACAGGAGATTGTCGCAGCTCAACCCGTGTTTACGTCGGAGCCAGCCCATGCCCCCGGACAAGGTCAGGCCCGCCACCCCCGTCTCCGTCACCACGCCCAGCGGAGCGGCGAGCCCATGGCGCTGGGTCGCCCGGTCGATGTCCCCCAACGTGCAGCCGCCCTGTGCGACCGCCCTACGCCGCTCCGGGTCGACGTCGACCCCTCGCATCTCCGACAGGTCGATGACCAGACCACCGTCGCAGACCGCCTGACCGGCGACGCCGTGTCCGCCGCCGCGCACGGCGACGAGCAGCTCGTTGTCGCGGGCGAAGTCGACCGCGGCGACCACGTCCTCGTCGCCCGCGCACCGGACCACCAGCGCCGGACGCCTGTCGATCATGCCGTTCCAGAGCTGTCGGACAGGCTCGTAGTCGGCCTCCCCGGGCCGGACGATCCGGCCCCGCACCCTGGAGGCCAACGCGTCCACCAGGGAGTTCGGAACGTCCGCCTGCCTGTGGCGCCGTCCCTCCTCCCCCTTGACCGGCGTGCCGCTGTGGCCGTGGCTGTGACTCCCGCCCATGGGGATCACCTCCCGGCTTTCAGCATCACGCCTGGCGGGAGGAGCCGCCATGTGAGTTCTCGGCGCACCGCGCCGACCGTCCCGCGCTTCGTCCGAAGGGTCTCGAATGGCGGACAATTGTGCGAGGCCCTTGGCCTTCTGCTTAACACATGAGTAACACTGAAGGGTCGACTGCTGTATCGAGAATCCACGAGGCGGTCGCCGTCCTGCGCGAGGCAATGGCGCCGCGCGCCCACCACCGGGCCCGTTCCGGTGTCAGCCGCGCCAGAAAGGGACCCCGTGACTTCACGACCCGACTTCACCTCCTCGCTCGAGCAGTTGCGTACCGAGATCCTGCGCCGCAATCCGGCCGAACCCGAGTTCCACCAGGCCGCGCGCGAGGTACTGGACACCCTCGGGCCGGTGTTCAGGGCGCGTCCGGAGTACGCGGAACCGGGGCTCGTCGAGCGGCTCATCGAGCCGGAGCGGCAGATCATCTTCCGGGTGCCGTGGCAGGACGACCAGGGGTGCGTTCACGTCAACCGCGGATTCCGGATCGAATACAACAGCGCCCTCGGCCCGTACAAGGGCGGTCTGCGCTTCCACCCCTCGGTGAACCTCGGGATCATCAAGTTCCTCGGTTTCGAGCAGGTCTTCAAGAACGCGCTGACCGGGCTCGGCATCGGCGGCGGCAAGGGCGGCAGCGACTTCGACCCGCAGGGCCGCAGCGACGCGGAGGTCATGCGCTTCTGCCAGTCGTTCATGACGGAGCTGTACCGGCACATCGGTGAGTACACCGACGTACCGGCGGGCGACATCGGTGTCGGCGCCCGCGAGATCGGCTACCTGTTCGGCCAGTACCGGCGGATCACCAACCGCTGGGAGGGCGGCGTCCTGACCGGCAAGCGCGCCGGCTGGGGCGGCTCGCTGATACGGCCGGAGGCGACCGGATACGGCAACGTGCTGTTCGCGGAGGCGATGCTGCACGAGCGTGGCGAGGAACTGGAGGGCCAGACCGCGGTCGTCTCCGGATCCGGAAACGTCGCGCTCTACACCATCCAGAAGCTGACGGCCCTCGGCGCCAACCCGGTGACCTGCTCCGACTCCAGCGGCTACGTGGTCGACGAGAAGGGCATCGACCTGGAGCTGCTGTGCCAGATCAAGGAGGTCGAGCGCGGCCGGGTGAGCACGTACGCCGAGCGGCGCGGCGCCTCCGCGCGGTTCGTGCCCGGTGGGCGGGTCTGGGAGGTCCCGGCCGACATCGCCCTGCCGTCGGCGACGCAGAACGAGCTGAACGCGGACGCCGCCGCCGTACTCATCCGCAACGGCGTGAAGGCGGTGTCGGAGGGCGCGAACATGCCGACGACGCCGGACGCCGTACAGCTCTTCCAGAAGGCCGGAGTCGCCTTCGGGCCCGGCAAGGCCGCGAACGCGGGCGGGGTCGCGGTCAGCGCGCTGGAGATGACGCAGAACGCGTCGCGCACGACGTGGAAGGCCGACCAGGTCGAGAACGAGCTGGCCCGCATCATGACCGACATCCACAACACGTGTGCCGAGACCGCCGAGCGTTACGGCTCCCCCGGCGACTACGTCACGGGCGCGAACATCGCCGGCTTCGAGCGGGTCGCGGACGCGGTCCTGGCGCAGGGCGTCATCTGACGGTGCCGAGGTCGGTGCCGAGCGGGGAAGGGCCGAGGGCCCTTCCCCGCTCGGGCTGAGGGGGAGTACCCCACATGGCCCTGGTGTGCGCCTCGTGCGGCCGGGAAGACTGGGAGGCATGCAGAAGCTCTCCCTCGACGCCCTCGCCCGCGAGCACCTCGAACACGCTGCCGCCGCCTCCACCGGCCGCAGTGCGAGCACGGTCTACGGCGGCCACGAGCACGTCCTGCGCCAGACCCTCCTCGCCCTGACCGCCGGTACCTCCCTCGCCGAGCACGACAGCCCCGGCGAGGCGACCCTGCTGGTCCTGAGCGGTCGCGTCCGCCTCACCAGCGGCGACACCTCGTGGGAGGGCCGGACCGGCGACCTGCTCACCATCCCACCGGCCCGCCACGGCCTGGAGGCACTGGAGGACGCGGCGGTGATCCTCACGGTCGCCAAAAAGGGCTGAGGAGCCTGCGAGGAGCACAGCGGCGCACGGCGTGCGGGAAGTCAGCGGTGCGCCGGCCGGCCCCGCTTCCCGTACACGCTTCCGGAGTGGGGAGCGTGTACGGCGTGCGGCCCGGAAGCGTCGGCAGGGGTCGTCAGATGCGGTGGACGGTGTGCAGGGTCCGGGCATAAGTGCCCGTGCCGTCCAGGAGGGAAGCGCCCCCCAGGTCCGACATGGTGGGGCCGTTGATCGTCTTGCGGCTGGACAGGAAGCGGCGCTTGCCGGCCGTGTCCGTGCCGAGGTGGATGCCGACGTGGTCTGCCGTGGCCGTAGGGCCGTCGTCGCCCGAGTCCGCGTTGAACAGCACGAGATCGCCCGGCTGAAGAAGCTCCGCTGCGGGCGGGTTCACCCCGTCGGTGCGGGCGATGCGCACCCCCGGGGTGTGGTCGGCCATGTCGCGGGAACGCCGGGGTATCCGGGTGCCGGAAGTGTCCTCCTTCGCGGCCATCGGCACCCCCATGTGGTAGCCGTACACCATGCGCGTGTAGCCCGAGCAGTCGAGAGCGCCCTTCTGAGCGCTGTGCGGACCCGTGTGGGCGCCGTCGGGGAAGGTCCAGCCGATGTCCATGTACTCGTGGAAGTCGGCGCCCTCGACGCGGTAGCCCCCCGCGTTCTCGTAGCCGTACTTCGCCGCGCCCAGGACCTTCTTGCCCTCCGCCGGTCCGGAGCCGGAGATCACCTCGGGGGCGCCGGGCAGGAACATGGCCGCGTAGGCCAGGACGTCCGGCGCGGTGGAGCCGGACCAGGCGCGGACGGTGCTCTCCAGTTCCGGTGTCCAGTTCCCGTCGAAGGGCTCGGGCAGCACCCGCACCCAGTCCCCGTGCGTGACGGTCGGGGGTTCGGCCCAGGTGGCCTCGGTCACCTGGAAGCGGCTGACGAGCAGCTTCATCGGCAGGCTGGTGCAGCCCTGGTTGGCCAGCGCGCGCAGGCCGACCCGTCCGGCGCCGAGGTCCGAGTCGGTCACGTCGACCAGCCACTTGGACGGCTCAGCCGACGCGGACGCCCAGGCCTTGACGCGGATCCGGCTGCCCTCGCGGCGCACCCGGATCGTCCAGTCCGTGCCCGCGGGCACGCCCGTGGCGAGGGTGAGGGCCGAGGTCGTCAACTGGGTGACGACGTCCTTGACCTCCTTCTCCACCCGCAGTTGCACCGCGCCGGAGGTGACGAAGGACAGCCGGGCCCGGTAGTTGTTGCGGGGGTCCTCGTAGCCGAAGGACAGCGCGTAGGAGCATGCCTCTCCGGTGGGCACCTTGTCGAAGCGCGCGACGGACCGGACGTCCACGTCGGCGATGGCGTCGTCACGGACGCTGGCGTGGCGGCTGGCGTTGGCGGTGGTCAGGTTGATGACACCGGTGTCCTGGACCACCGAGTAGTCGGAGTCGACGGGACCGAGGGTGGACCAGCTGCCGCCGCCCGGGGAACTGCCCCAGTACGAGCGCTTGTCCACGGGGAGCTTGAGGTCGGGCAGAGTGCGCTCGAAGAGGTCCGCGAAGGGTCTCTTGTTCTCCGTGAACGTCCGTTCGGGGCCCGGCAGCAGCACGGTCCGTGCGCCGTGCGTCAGGAGGGCGACGCGTCTGCCGCCCGAGGTGATCTCGGTACGGCGTGGAGTGCCCGGCAGCACGGTCGCGGTGAGGGGCGACCGCAGTGTCTCGCGGATGAAGTGGCTGGCGTCCAGCGGCGCCGTCGTGACGGAGGAGGGGGCAGAACCCAGCCCCGACGGAGCCGCGAGCGGCTCGGTAGGTGAGGCCGCGCCGGCGGCATGGGCCGGTGCGGTGGCCGTGCCGGCCAGCGGGAGGGAGGCGGCGGAGGCGGCGAAGACGGCGAGGACACTGCGCCGTGAGGTGTTCGACATGGCAGTCATGATCACTGTTAAGGGGTTCCGCGCCTACCCCGAGCGATCAGTGTTTGGCTCGCGCCACTCCCGGGGTATTCTCATCCGCCCGATTGGCCAGCCCCCGCCCTTTGTGGCAAACTAGCGGGGTTGCTCGGTCGAGTGCCGATGCTGCGCGCCTCCCGTCGGGGGGACCGGAAGCGAGTCCCACAGTACTCGTCGTCCCACGCATTGCGCCGAGAGGTGCAGGGGCGGACGTACGGGAATCTTCCGGGAAGTGTCAGCGGGGTGCAGGCCAGGCGCCCGGTGGGCCTCTCGCCCCCAGCCGCGGTTCCGGAAGGGTCCGCACTCCCCATACAGGGAAGTTCCGACAAGGGACATCTGTGTCAGCGGGAGCGCGACACGCCCGACCGCGTGGGTCGGAGGGGAGGGCGGGAACACCGGGTTCCGGAGCGTTTACGAGAGACAGGAATACGAAGCAGCCATGGCGGGACAGAAGATCCGCATCCGGCTCAAGGCCTACGACCACGAGGTCATCGATTCCTCGGCGAAGAAGATCGTCGAGACGGTGACGCGTACTGGTGCGTCGGTCGCGGGCCCGGTGCCGCTGCCCACTGAGAAGAACGTGTACTGCGTCATCAAGTCGCCGCACAAGTACAAGGACTCGCGCGAGCACTTCGAGATGCGCACGCACAAGCGCCTCATCGACATCCTCGACCCGACTCCCAAGACCGTTGACTCTCTGATGCGACTCGACCTCCCGGCCGGTGTCGACATCGAGATCAAGCTCTGAGGGCCGGTGATCTGAGAGATGAGCAAGCAGATCAAGGGCATCCTGGGCGAGAAGCTCGGCATGACGCAGGTGTGGGACGAGAACAACCGTGTTGTTCCCGTCACCGTCCTCAAGGCCGGGCCCAACGTCGTCACCCAGGTCCGTACGAACGACGTCGACGGCTACGAGTCCGTGCAGATCGCCTTCGGTGAGATCGACCCGCGCAAGGTGAACAAGCCCCTCAAGGGCCACTTCGCGAAGGCCGACGTCACCCCCCGTCGCCACCTCGTCGAGCTCCGCACCGCGGACGCCTCCGAGTACACGCTGGGCCAGGAAGTCACCGCTGAGGTGTTCGAGGCCGGCGTGAAGGTCGACGTGACCGCGAAGAGCAAGGGCAAGGGCTTCAGTGGCGTCATGAAGCGCCACAACTTCAAGGGCAACAACTCCTCGCACGGTGCCAAGCGTGTGCACCGCATGCCCGGTTCCATCGGCGGTTGCGCCACGCCGGGTCGTGTGTTCAAGGGCCAGCGCATGGCGGGCCGCATGGGCAACGAGCGGGTCACCACCCAGAACCTGACCGTCCACGCCGTTGACGCGGAGAAGGGTCTGCTGCTCATCAAGGGCGCGGTCCCCGGTCCGAACGGCGGCCTCGTCCTGGTCCGCACCGCGGCCAAGGGGGCCTGAGGTAAAGATGAGCACTGTTGACATCCTTTCGCCGGCAGGCGACAAGGCCGGTACCGTCGAGCTCCCCGCGGAGATCTTCGGCGTGGAGAAGGTCAGCATTCCGCTGATCCACCAGGTCGTCGTCGCTCAGCTGGCCGCTGCCCGCCAGGGCACGCACAAGACCAAGACCCGCGGTGAAGTCCGTGGTGGCGGCAGGAAGCCGTACCGCCAGAAGGGCACCGGCCGCGCCCGTCAGGGTTCGACCCGTGCGCCGCAGTTCGCCGGCGGTGGCGTCGTCCACGGCCCGCAGCCGCGCGACTACTCGCAGCGGACCCCGAAGAAGATGAAGGCCGCGGCCCTGCGCCACGCCCTCACCGACCGGGCCCGCCACGACCGCATTCACGTCGTCACCGGCGTGATCGAGGGCGAGACCCCCTCCACGAAGGCCGCCAAGACGCTGTTCGGCAAGATCTCGGAGCGCAAGAACCTGCTCCTGGTCGTCGACCGCGCCGACGAGGCCGCGTGGCTGTCCGCCCGCAACCTGCCCCAGGTGCACATCCTGGAGCCGGGCCAGCTGAACACGTACGACGTTCTCGTCTCGGACGACGTGGTCTTCACCAAGGCCGCTTTCGAGTCCTTCGTCGCCGGCCCGAACAAGGCCAACGACAACGAAGGGAGCGAGGTCTGATGGCTGTCCGTCACCCCTCCGTCGCCTCCAAGGCGGCGAAGAAGGCCAAGGAGGCGCGCCTCAAGAAGGCACGCCGCCACGCCACCGAAGGCAAGAACACCGTCATCACCCCGGTGAGCAAGTCGTTCACGGACCCCCGTGACGTCCTGATCAAGCCGGTCGTGTCGGAGAAGAGCTACGCGCTCATCGACGAGAACAAGTACACGTTCATCGTCGCTCCGGGCTCCAACAAGACGGAGATCAAGGAGGCCGTGCAGGCGGTCTTCTCGGTCAAGGTCACCGGCGTCAACACGATCAACCGCCAGGGCAAGCGCAAGCGCACGCGCACCGGCTTCGGCCAGCGCACGGGCACCAAGCGCGCGATCGTGACCCTTGCCGAGGGCGACCGTATCGACATCTTCGGCGGTCCGACCTCCTGACGGAGGTCGGAACGTCCAGATTTCGGAACAAACTTCCGAGGACTGAGAGACAATGGGTATCCGCAAGTACAAGCCGACGACCCCGGGCCGTCGTGGCTCCAGCGTCGCCGACTTCGTCGAGGTCACGCGGTCCACGCCGGAGAAGTCGCTGGTCCGTCCCCTGCACAGCAAGGGCGGCCGTAACAATTCCGGTCGTGTGACCGTTCGCCACCAGGGTGGCGGACACAAGCGCGCCTACCGCGTGATCGACTTCCGTCGTCACGACAAGGACGGCGTGCCGGCGAAGGTCGCGCACATCGAGTACGACCCCAACCGCACCGCGCGCATCGCGCTCCTGCACTACGCGGACGGCGAGAAGCGCTACATTCTCGCGCCGCGTGGCCTGACTCAGGGCGACCGCGTCGAGAACGGTCCCGGGGCCGACATCAAGCCGGGCAACAACCTCGCCCTGCGCAACATCCCGGTCGGTACGACGCTGCACG
This sequence comes from Streptomyces cathayae, assembly GCF_029760955.1. Lineage (GTDB taxonomy): Bacteria > Actinomycetota > Actinomycetes > Streptomycetales > Streptomycetaceae > Streptomyces > Streptomyces cathayae. The sequence goes on along the minus strand of NZ_CP121682.1, from coordinate 3,285,284 downwards.
CCATCGAGCTGCGTCCCGGCGGCGGCGCCAAGTTCGCCCGCTCCGCCGGCACCTCGGTGCAGCTGCTCGCGAAGGAGGGCACCATGGCCCACCTGCGCATGCCGTCCGGTGAGATCCGCCTGGTCGACGTCCGCTGCCGCGGCACCATCGGCGAGGTCGGCAACGCCGAGCAGAGCAACATCAGCTGGGGCAAGGCCGGTCGTAAGCGCTGGCTGGGTGTCCGCCCGAGCGTGCGTGGTGTGGTCATGAACCCGGTGGACCACCCGCACGGTGGTGGTGAGGGCCGTACCTCCGGTGGTCGCCACCCGGTGTCCCCGTGGGGCCAGAAGGAAGGCCGTACTCGGGCGCCCAAGAAGGCGTCGAACAAGTACATCGTCCGCCGCCGCAAGACGAACAAGAAGCGCTAAGGACGGGTTGAGATGCCTCGTAGCCTGAAGAAGGGGCCCTTCGTCGACGACCACCTGATCAAGAAGGTGGACGTCCAGAACGAAGCCGGCACCAAGAACGTCATCAAGACCTGGTCCCGTCGCTCGATGATCGTCCCGGCCATGCTCGGCCACACGATCGCGGTGCACAACGGCAAGACCCACATTCCGGTGTTCGTCACCGAGTCGATGGTCGGCCACAAGCTCGGCGAGTTCTCGCCGACGCGCACCTTCCGGGGTCACGTCAAGGACGACCGGAAGTCGAAGCGCCGCTAAAGGCGGGGTGGAATGACCATGACAGACACTGGAAGGACAACCATGGAAGCCAGGGCCCAGGCGCGGTACATCCGCGTCACGCCCATGAAGGCCCGCCGTGTGGTGGACCTCATCCGTGGCATGAACGCCACGGAGGCTCAGGCGGTCCTGCGTTTCGCCCCGCAGGCCGCGAGCGTGCCGGTCGGCAAGGTGCTGGACAGCGCCATTGCCAACGCCGCGCACAACTACGACCACACCGACGCCGACAGCCTCGTCATTTCCGAGGCCTACGTCGACGAGGGTCCGACCCTGAAGCGGTTCCGTCCGCGCGCCCAGGGTCGTGCCTACCGGATCCGCAAGCGGACCAGCCACATCACCGTGGTCGTCAGCAGCAAGGAAGGAACCCGGTAATGGGCCAGAAGGTAAACCCGCACGGGTTCCGGCTCGGTGTCACGACCGACTTCAAGTCGCGTTGGTACGCCGACAAGCTGTACAAGGACTACGTCAAGGAAGACGTCGCCATCCGTCGGATGATGACGTCCGGCATGGAGCGCGCCGGCATCTCGAAGGTGGAGATCGAGCGCACCCGTGACCGTGTGCGGGTGGACATCCACACCGCGCGTCCGGGCATCGTCATCGGCCGCCGCGGCGCCGAGGCCGACCGCATCCGCGGCGACCTCGAGAAGCTCACCGGCAAGCAGGTCCAGCTGAACATCCTCGAGGTCAAGAACCCCGAGACGGACGCTCAGCTCGTGGCCCAGGCCGTCGCCGAGCAGCTCTCCTCCCGCGTCTCCTTCCGCCGCGCCATGCGTAAGAGCATGCAGTCGGCGATGAAGGCGGGCGCCAAGGGCATCAAGATCCAGTGCGGTGGCCGTCTCGGTGGCGCCGAGATGTCCCGCTCGGAGTTCTACCGCGAGGGCCGTGTGCCCCTGCACACGCTCCGCGCGAACGTGGACTACGGCTTCTTCGAGGCCAAGACGACCTTCGGCCGTATCGGCGTGAAGGTCTGGATCTACAAGGGCGACGTCAAGAACATCGCCGAGGTCCGCGCCGAGAACGCCGCTGCCCGCGCCGGCAACCGCCCGGCCCGTGGTGGTGCCGACCGCCCGGCCCGTGGTGGCCGCGGTGGCGAGCGTGGCGGGCGCGGTCGCAAGCCGCAGCAGGCTCCGGCTGCCGAGGCCCCCAAGGCCGAGGCTCCCGCCGCCGCTCCGGCTGAGAGCACCGGAACGGAGGCCTGACCGACATGCTGATCCCCCGTAGGGTCAAGCACCGCAAGCAGCACCACCCCAGTCGCAGCGGCATGTCCAAGGGCGGAACGCAGGTCGCGTTCGGCGAGTACGGCATCCAGGCGCTGACCCCGGCGTATGTGACGAACCGCCAGATCGAGGCGGCTCGTATCGCCATGACCCGCCACATCAAGCGTGGTGGCAAGGTCTGGATCAACATCTACCCGGACCGCCCGCTGACGAAGAAGCCGGCCGAGACCCGCATGGGTTCCGGTAAGGGTTCTCCGGAGTGGTGGATCGCCAACGTCAAGCCCGGACGCGTCATGTTCGAGCTGTCGTACCCCAACGAGAAGATCGCCCGTGAGGCGCTGACCCGTGCGGCCCACAAGCTGCCGATGAAGTGCCGGATCGTCAAGCGCGAGGCAGGTGAAGCGTGATGTCGGCCGGTACCAAGGCGTCCGAGCTGCGCGAACTGGGCAACGAGGAGCTTCTGGCGAAGCTCCGCGAGGCCAAGGAAGAGCTGTTCAACCTCCGTTTCCAGGCGGCGACCGGACAGCTCGAGAACCACGGCCGTCTCAAGGCGGTCCGCAAGGACATCGCGCGGATCTACACCCTGATGCGCGAGCGTGAGCTGGGCATCGAAACGGTGGAGAGCGCCTGATGAGCGAGAACAACGTGACTGAGACGAACACCGAGGCTCGCGGTTTCCGCAAGAGCCGTGAGGGCATCGTCGTCAGCGACAAGATGGACAAGACCGTCGTCGTCGCCGTCGAGGACCGCAAGAAGCACGGGCTGTACGGCAAGGTCATCCGCAGCACGAGCAAGCTCAAGGCCCACGACGAGCAGAACGCTGCCGGCGTCGGCGACCGCGTCCTCCTGATGGAGACCCGGCCGCTGTCCGCGACGAAGCACTGGCGCATCGTCGAGATCCTCGAGAAGGCCAAGTAGGTAATTCCCGCAAGGGAATTGCAAAAAGTACGTTCCTGCGGGGCACCCCTCGCAGGACAGTTCCGCCAGGCTCCGACGGGGCTACCGCGCTTGACCAGAGCTCGACCGAGCTCGACCGAAAGTGCGTCAGCCCCGTCGGGGAACCGGCAGACAATCAGGAGATAGACGTGATCCAGCAGGAGTCGCGACTGCGCGTCGCCGACAACACGGGAGCGAAGGAAATCCTTTGCATCCGTGTGCTCGGTGGCTCCGGTCGCCGCTACGCGGGCATCGGCGACGTCATCGTCGCCACCGTCAAGGACGCGATCCCCGGCGGCAACGTGAAGAAGGGTGACGTCATCAAGGCGGTCATCGTTCGCACCGTCAAGGAGCGCCGCCGTCCGGACGGCTCGTACATCCGCTTCGACGAGAACGCCGCCGTCATTCTGAAGAACGACGGCGACCCTCGTGGCACCCGTATCTTCGGCCCGGTCGGCCGAGAGCTGCGCGAGAAGAAGTTCATGAAGATCATCTCCCTCGCGCCGGAGGTGCTGTGAGCATGAAGATCAAGAAGGGTGACCTGGTCCAGGTCATCACCGGCAAGGACAAGGGCAAGCAGGGCAAGGTCATTGCCGCTTACCCGCGCGAGGAGCGCGTCCTGGTCGAGGGTGTCAACCGGGTCAAGAAGCACACCAAGGCCGCCCCGACCGCCGGTGGTTCGCAGGCCGGCGGGATCGTGACCACCGAGGCCCCCGTCCACGTGAGCAACGTGTCGCTCGTCGTGGAGAAGGACGGCAAGAAGGTCGTGACCCGCGTCGGCTACCGCTTCGACGACGAAGGCAACAAGATCCGCGTTGCCAAGCGGACGGGTGAGGACATCTGATGGCTACCACCACCACTCCGCGTCTGAAGACGAAGTACCGCGAGGAGATCGCGGGCAAGCTGCGTGAGGAGTTCTCCTACGAGAACGTCATGCAGGTTCCCGGCCTCGTCAAGATCGTGGTCAACATGGGTGTGGGCGACGCCGCCCGCGACTCCAAGCTGATCGAGGGCGCCGTGCGCGACCTCACCACGATCACCGGTCAGAAGCCGGCCGTCACCAAGGCCCGCAAGTCCATCGCGCAGTTCAAGCTGCGTGAGGGACAGCCGATCGGTGCCCACGTCACGCTCCGTGGCGACCGCATGTGGGAGTTCCTGGACCGCACCCTGTCGCTCGCGCTGCCGCGCATCCGCGACTTCCGCGGTCTGTCCCCCAAGCAGTTCGACGGCCGTGGCAACTACACCTTCGGTCTCACCGAGCAGGTCATGTTCCACGAGATCGACCAGGACAAGATCGACCGTGTCCGGGGTATGGACATCACCGTGGTCACCACGGCGACCAACGACGCAGAGGGCCGTGCCCTTCTCCGTCACCTCGGCTTCCCGTTCAAGGAGGCGTGAGCGAGATGGCGAAGAAGGCTCTCATCGCGAAGGCTGCTCGCAAGCCCAAGTTCGGAGTGCGCGGCTACACCCGCTGCCAGCGCTGCGGTCGTCCGCACTCCGTGTACCGCAAGTTCGGCCTGTGCCGCGTGTGCCTTCGTGAGATGGCTCACCGTGGCGAGCTGCCGGGCGTGACCAAGAGTTCCTGGTAATCCGGTAGTTCCGGACTCCCAGGGCTCTCGGTAAGCAAAGGGAATCGGCGGGAGGCCCGCTCCACATGGCTTAGGCTTGTGGGGTTGGGCACCTGCCGTGCCCCGAAGCACGCGGGCGACAACCCGCTCATGTTTGCTTACTACGCCGTAGGTCCACCGCGCCGCACCCGTCCCGTCTCGGATCGGGGAGAGGGATGGCGCACCAGGAAACCACGGCGAGAGAGGCCGAAGGCCAATTCATGACCATGACTGATCCGATCGCAGACATGCTGACACGTCTGCGGAACGCGAACTCGGCGTACCACGACTCTGTGACGATGCCGGCGTCCAAGATCAAGTCTCACATCGCGGAGATCCTCCAGCAGGAGGGCTTCATCACGGGCTGGAAGGTCGAGGACGCCGAGGTCGGCAAGAACCTCGTCCTGGAGCTGAAGTTCGGCCCCAACCGTGAGCGCTCCATCGCGGGCATCAAGCGGATCTCCAAGCCCGGTCTCCGGGTGTACGCGAAGTCCACCTCCCTGCCGAAGGTGCTGGGCGGCCTCGGCGTGGCGATCATCTCCACGTCGCACGGGCTCCTCACCGACAAGCAGGCCGGCAAGAAGGGCGTGGGTGGGGAAGTCCTCGCCTACGTCTGGTAGCGGAAGGGAACGGAGGAAACAGCTATGTCGCGCATCGGCAAGCTCCCCATCGCGGTTCCCGCCGGCGTGGACGTCACCATCGACGGCCGCACGGTCGCGGTCAAGGGCCCGAAGGGCACGCTGACCCACACCGTGGTGGCGCCGATCGAGGTCGCCAAGGGTGAGGACGGCGTGCTGAACGTCACCCGCCCCAACGACGAGCGTCAGAACAAGGCCCTGCACGGCCTGTCCCGCACGCTGGTGGCGAACATGATCACCGGCGTGACCCAGGGTTACGTGAAGAAGCTCGAGATCAGCGGTGTCGGTTACCGCGTGCTCGCCAAGGGTTCGAACCTGGAGTTCTCCCTCGGCTACAGCCACCCGATCCTGATCGAGGCCCCCGAGGGCATCACCTTCAAGGTGGAGTCCGCGACCCGTTTCTCGGTCGAGGGCATCGACAAGCAGAAGGTCGGCGAGGTTGCGGCGAACATCCGCAAGCTGCGCAAGCCCGACCCGTACAAGGCCAAGGGCGTCAAGTACGAGGGCGAAGTCATCCGGCGCAAGGTCGGAAAGGCGGGTAAGTAAGCCATGGCATACGGGCAGAAGATCCTCAAGGGCGACGCCTACAAGCGTGCCGCGATCAAGCGTCGTCACCTTCGGATCCGCAAGAAGGTCGCCGGCACCGCCGAGCGTCCTCGCCTGGTCGTGACCCGCTCCAACCGCCACATGGTGGCGCAGGTGATCGACGACCTGAAGGGCCACACCGTGGCGTCGGCGTCCACTCTGGACGCGTCGATCCGCGGCGGCGAGGCCGACAAGTCCGCACAGGCCAAGCAGGTCGGGGCCCTGGTCGCCGAGCGTGCCAAGGCCGCCGGTGTCGAGGCTGTGGTGTTCGACCGTGGTGGCAACCAGTACGCGGGGCGCATCGCCGCCCTGGCGGACGCCGCCCGCGAAGCCGGGCTCAAGTTCTGAGCCTGCCGTAGCTAGCGGAAACAGAGAGAGGTAATTCCAATGGCTGGACCCCAGCGCCGCGGTGGCGGTGCCGGTGGCGGCGAGCGGCGGGACCGGAAGGGCCGTGACGGCGGCGCAGCTGCCGCCGACAAGACCGCATACGTTGAGCGCGTCGTCGCGATCAACCGTGTCGCCAAGGTAGTGAAGGGTGGTCGTCGCTTCAGCTTCACCGCGCTGGTCGTGGTGGGCGACGGTGACGGCACCGTGGGTGTCGGATACGGCAAGGCCAAGGAGGTGCCGGCCGCCATCGCCAAGGGCGTTGAGGAGGCCAAGAAGCACTTCTTCAAGGTCCCCCGCATCCAGGGCACCATCCCGCACCCGATCCAGGGTGAGAAGGCTGCCGGTGTCGTGCTGCTCAAGCCGGCTTCCCCGGGTACCGGTGTGATCGCCGGTGGTCCGGTGCGTGCCGTGCTCGAGTGCGCCGGTATCCACGACATCCTGTCGAAGTCGCTCGGCTCCGACAACGCGATCAACATCGTGCACGCGACCGTGGCGGCCCTCAAGGGCCTGCAGCGCCCCGAGGAGGTCGCGGCCCGCCGTGGTCTGCCGCTCGAGGACGTCGCTCCCGCGGCTCTCCTCCGTGCGCGTGCCGGGGCGGGTGCGTAATCATGGCGCAGCTCAGGATCACGCAGGTCAAGTCCTACATCGGCAGCAAGCAGAACCACCGTGACACCCTGCGTTCGCTTGGCCTGAAGAAGGTCAACGACGTGGTCGTCAAGGAGGACCGCCCCGAGTTCCGCGGCATGGTGCACACCGTCCGCCACCTCGTGACGGTCGAGGAGGTCGACTGATCATGGCGGAGCAGAACCCGCTCAAGATCCACAACCTCCGTCCCGCCCCGGGCGCCAAGACCGCCAAGACCCGTGTGGGTCGTGGCGAGGCGTCCAAGGGTAAGACGGCCGGTCGTGGTACGAAGGGCACCAAGGCCCGTTACCAGGTTCCGGAGCGCTTCGAGGGTGGCCAGATGCCCCTTCACATGCGTCTCCCGAAGCTGAAGGGCTTCAAGAACCCGTTCAAGACCGAGTTCCAGGTCGTGAACCTCGACAAGCTGGCCGCGCTCTACCCCGAGGGTGGCGAGGTCACCGTCGAGGGTCTGGTGGCCAAGGGGGCCGTTCGCAAGAACAGCCTCGTCAAGGTCCTCGGCCAGGGCGAGATCTCCGTGGCGCTGCAGGTGACGGTCGACGCCGTCTCCGGCTCCGCCAAGGAGAAGATCACCGCCGCCGGCGGTACCGTCACCGAGCTCGTCTGAACCATTCAGGCGTGCCGATGACTTGAGCGATCCCTACCGGGGGTACCCCAAGATTTGGGGTATCCCCGGTTGGTCGTTCCAAGGGCGGTGGTCTCGCCGGTAAGGTGGCCTGCACTGCCCACTTTCCCCGGGCGCCCCATGCGGGCACTCCGGAGGGAAGTTGTCCGTTACGTATTCGTCCTCATCGGAATCTCACGACCACCACCCTTGACGCGGTTGCGCGGGGGTCGCAGGAGGCACCGTGCTCACCGCGTTCGCCCGGGCGTTCAAGACGCCCGACCTGCGCAAGAAACTGCTGTTCACGCTCGGCATCATCGTGGTGTACCGGATCGGTACGAACATCCCGATCCCTGGTGTCGACTATCGGAACGTCCAGACCTGTATCGACGCGGCCCAGGCGAACCAGGGCATCTTCGGTCTGGTCAACATGTTCAGTGGCGGCGCGCTGCTGCAGATCACGATCTTCGCGCTGGGCATCATGCCGTACATCACGGCGAGCATCATTCTGCAGCTGCTGACCGTGGTGATCCCGCGTCTGGAAGCCCTGAAGAAGGAAGGCCAGGCCGGCACCGCCAAGATCACGCAGTACACGCGTTATCTGACGGTGGCGCTCGCCGTCCTGCAGGGCACCGGCCTGGTGGCCACCGCCCGCAGCGGCAGCCTCTTCCAGGGCTGCCCGGTGGCGAACCAGATCGTCCCCGACCAGTCCATGTTCGTGACCATCACCATGGTCATCACCATGACCGCCGGTACGGCCGTCGTGATGTGGCTCGGTGAGCTCATCACCGACCGCGGCATCGGCAACGGCATGTCGATCCTGATGTTCATCTCGATCTCCGCGACCTTCCCCTCCGCCCTGTGGGCCATCAAGGAGCAGGGCAACCTGGCGGACGGCTGGATCGAGTTCGGCACGGTCATGCTCGTCGGTCTGGTCATGGTCGGCCTGGTCGTCTTCGTCGAGCAGGCTCAGCGCCGGATTCCCGTGCAGTACGCGAAGCGCATGATCGGCCGCCGGTCCTACGGCGGTACGTCCACCTACATTCCCCTCAAGGTGAACCAGGCGGGCGTCATCCCCGTCATCTTCGCCTCGTCGCTGCTCTACATCCCGGCGTTGATCGTCCAGTTCTCCAACTCCACGGCGGGCTGGGCGACCTGGGTCACGAAGAACCTCGCCGACCCCGGGGCGACGCCGCACATCATTTTTTACTTCTTCTTGATCGTGTTCTTCGCGTTCTTCTATGTGGCGATTACCTTCAACCCCGAAGAAGTCGCCGACAACATGAAGAAGTATGGTGGCTTCATCCCGGGCATCCGGGCTGGCCGACCGACCGCTGAGTACCTCAGCTACGTACTCAACCGGATCACCTGGCCGGGTTCGCTGTACTTGGGTCTGATCTCTCTCGTGCCGACGATGGCGTTGGCCGGTTTCGGGGCAAACCAGAACTTCCCGTTCGGCGGGACCAGCATCCTGATCATCGTGGGTGTCGGTCTCGAGACGGTGAGGCAGATCGAGAGCCAGCTCCAGCAGCGCAATTACGAAGGGTTCCTCCGCTGATGCGAATCGTCCTCGTCGGGCCGCCCGGTGCTGGCAAAGGCACCCAGGCCACCCGCCTTGCCGAGAAGCTGAGCATCCCCCACATCTCCACGGGCGACCTGTTCCGTGCCAATATCAGTCGGCAGACCGAGCTGGGCAAGCTCGCGAAGTCGTACATGGACGCGGGCAACCTCGTGCCGGACGAGGTCACCATCGCCATGGCGAAGGACCGTATGGAGCAGCCGGACGCCGAGGCCGGCTTCCTGCTGGACGGGTTCCCGAGGAACGTCTCCCAGGCGGAGTCGCTCGACGAGCTGCTGGAGTCCGAGGGCATCACGCTGGACGCGGTGCTCGACCTGGAGGCCCCCGAGGCCGAGGTGGTCAAGCGGATCGCCGGGCGGCGGATCTGTCGCAAGGACTCCAGCCACGTCTTCCACGTGACGTACAGCAAGCCCAAGCAGGAGGGCGTCTGCGACGTCTGCGGCGGCGAGCTGTACCAGCGCGACGACGACGCCGAGGAGACGGTGCGCACCCGGCTGGAGGTCTACCACACGCAGACCGAGCCGATCATCGACTACTACCGGGCCCAGGGCCTGGTAGTGACGATCTCGGCGCTGGGTCCGGTCGACGAGGTCACCGGGCGTGCGCTGGAGGCGCTCAACCGGGATCAGTGACGGTGCGCGTCCGGCCGCGGTTCCCTGCGGGGGCCGCGGCCGACGTGTGCGCGAGGGAGGGGGCGGACGGCCTCCCCCGTATCGTTGACGATGTCCGTATACCTCTCCGGTCCAGAAAGGCCGTAGCCCTCATGGTGCAGATCAAGACCCCCGAGCAGATCGCCAAGATGCGTGAGGCGGGGCTGGTGGTCGCCGCCATCCACGCGGCCACGCGTGAGGCGGCCGTGCCCGGGGCCACGACGAGGGATCTGGACCAGGTCGCCCGCAAGGTGCTCGCCGAGCACAACGCCAAGCCGAACTTCCTCGGCTACGGCGGCTTCCCCGCGACGATCTGCACCTCCGTCAACGAGGTCGTCGTCCACGGCATCCCCTCCGACGAGGTCGTCCTCAAGGACGGGGACGTCATCTCCATCGACTGCGGCGCCGTCATCGACGGCTGGCACGGCGACGCTGCCTACACCGCCTTCGTCGGGTCGGGGCACGCGCCGGAGCTGGTCGAGCTGTCCCGGGTGACCGAGGAGTCGATGTGGGCCGGCGTCGCGGCCATGAAGCAGGGCAACCGGCTGGTCGACGTCTCCCGCGCCATCGAGACCTACATCCGCCGGCAGCCGAAGCCCGGCGGCGGGCGCTACGGGATCATCGAGGACTACGGCGGCCACGGCATCGGCACCGAGATGCACATGGACCCGCATCTGCTGAACTACGTCGACCGCCGACGGGGCAAGGGGCCCAAGCTGGTCCCGGGCTTCTGCCTCGCCATCGAGCCGATGGTCTCGCTGGGCACCGCGAAGACCCAGGTGCTGGAGGACGACTGGACCGTCATCACGACGGACGGCACCTGGTCCTCGCACTGGGAGCACTCCGTCGCGCTGACGGAGGCGGGGCCGCTGGTGCTGACGGCACCGGACGGGGGCAGGGCGAAGCTCGCCGAGTACGGGATCACGGCGGCTCCGGACCCGCTCGCCTGACGGCGGCCCGTGCCGCGACCGCCGGCCGGCGCAGCCCCCCGGAGCCTGTGAGGCGCCCGGCGCCGGACGGGGTGAGGGCGCCTGTGGATCCGCCGGCGTGAGCCCGGGGGCTCGGCGAAGCCTGCGGATTAAGGATCTCGTGGGCTGGGCAGACTTTCTCGATTCGTCTTTCAGGGTGCCCTGACGTAGACTGACTCGTCGGCTCTTGTGCATCCGCATGCCTGCATGTGATCACGGTGCGCAGTGGAGTCGATCAAGGTAGTCGATTCGAAGGGCGAAGCGTGGCCAAGAAGCAAGGTGCCATCGAGATCGAGGGCACTGTCGTCGAGTCTCTTCCGAACGCCATGTTCAAGGTCGAGCTCCAGAACGGCCACCAGGTCCTGGCACATATCAGCGGCAAGATGCGTATGCACTACATCCGCATCCTCCCTGACGACCGGGTCGTGGTGGAGCTCTCTCCGTATGACCTGACCCGGGGCCGGATCGTCTACCGGTACAAGTGAGCAAGTAGATCTTGCCCCTCCCCTCGTGGTGCGGGGGCACTGAGCCCGGAGAACTTCACATCCCATGAAGGTCAAGCCGAGCGTCAAGAAGATCTGCGACAAGTGCAGGGTGATCCGCCGTCACGGCCGGGTCATGGTTATCTGCGACAACCCGCGCCACAAGCAGCGCCAGGGCTGACCCGCACGATCCACCCTCTGCGACTTTCCCGCAGAACTTCGCGCGACGCGAGCAACATGTTCATACGCAGAACCCGAGCCGCACGGCTCGACACCCCCGGGCTCGGAGGCTGGGGACCCGGTTCGTACCAAATCGCCGCACCAGGCGAGGACGGCGGCCGGGGGACGGTTCTGCGGAAGACCTCCGACAACTAACTGGAGCCATTGAATGGCACGCGTTTCCGGTGTTGACATCCCGCGCGAAAAGCGCGTGGAGATCGCCCTCACCTACGTGTTCGGCATCGGCCGAACCCTTTCGCAGCAGACGCTGGCCGCTGTCGGCGTCGACCCGAACACCCGCGTTCGCGACCTCTCCGAGGAGCAGCTCGTCGCGATCCGCGAGTTCGTCGACAACAACATCAAGACTGAGGGTGACCTCCGTCGCGAGATCCAGGCCGACATCCGCCGCAAGGTCGAGATCGGCACCTACCAGGGTCTGCGTCACCGTCGCGGTCTGCCCGTCCGCGGTCAGCGCACCAGCACCAACGCGCGTACCCGCAAGGGCCCGCGTCGCGCCATCGCCGGCAAGAAGAAGCCGGGCAAGAAGTAGTCCGCAGCGGACATCTGTCCACGGTCTTCGCTGTAGGACCGACCACCTCCCGTAGGAGTTTGTAGATGCCCCCCAAGGGTCGTCAGGGCGCTGCCAAGAAGGTGCGCCGCAAGGAAAAGAAGAACGTCGCTCACGGCCACGCGCACATCAAGAGCACGTTCAACAACACGATCGTGTCCATCACGGACCCGACCGGCAACGTGATCTCCTGGGCCTCCGCCGGCCACGTCGGCTTCAAGGGCTCCCGGAAGTCCACGCCGTTCGCCGCGCAGATGGCCGCCGAGTCGGCTGCCCGTCGCGCGCAGGAGCACGGCATGCGCAAGGTCGACGTGTTCGTCAAGGGCCCGGGTTCCGGTCGTGAGACCGCCATCCGTTCGCTCCAGGCGACCGGTCTCGAGGTCGGCTCCATCCAGGACGTCACCCCGACCCCGCACAACGGCTGCCGTCCGCCGAAGCGCCGCCGCGTCTGAGTCGGTCGCCGGTTCGGTCGGTCGGCCTCCTGCTGGGGGTGCGGGGGTCGTCCCCCGCAGTGTCGCAGCACGGCTGCCGTCCGCCGAAGCGCCGCCGCGTCTGAGTCGGTCGCCGGTTCGGTCGTAGTGGTTTTTTCGGGCGGTACGCTCCGTATTCGGGCCGTACCGCCCGTACCCTTGTAGTACCCGCGCCTTTCACCGGGCGCGGTTTCCGTCGGGCGTCAAATAGCGGGCGTCCACGAGAGAAGGATTTGATCCACACATGCTGATCGCTCAGCGTCCTTCGTTGACCGAAGAGGTCGTCGACGAGTTCCGCTCCCGGTTCGTGATCGAGCCGCTGGAGCCGGGCTTCGGCTACACCCTCGGCAACTCCCTCCGCCGTACCCTCCTGTCGTCGATCCCCGGTGCCGCCGTCACCAGCATCCGCATCGACGGCGTCCTGCACGAGTTCACCACCGTGCCGGGTGTCAAGGAGGACGTCACCGACCTGATCCTCAACATCAAGCAGCTGGTCGTCTCCTCCGAGCACGACGAGCCCGTGGTGATGTACCTGCGCAAGCAGGGTCCGGGCCAGGTCACCGCCGCCGACATCGCGCCCCCGGCCGGTGTCGAGGTGCACAACCCCGACCTCGTCCTCGCCACGCTCAACGGCAAGGGCAAGCTGGAGATGGAGCTGACCGTCGAGCGCGGTCGCGGCTACGTCTCCGCCGTGCAGAACAAGCAGGTGGGCCAGGAGATCGGCCGTATCCCGGTCGACTCCATCTACAGCCCCGTGCTGAAGGTCACGTACAAGGTCGAGGCGACCCGTGTCGAGCAGCGCACCGACTTCGACAAGCTGATCGTCGACGTCGAGACCAAGCAGGCCATGCGTCCGCGTGACGCCATGGCGTCGGCCGGCAAGACCCTGGTCGAGCTGTTCGGTCTGGCCCGTGAGCTGAACATCGACGCCGAGGGCATCGACATGGGTCCGTCCCCGACGGACGCCGCTCTCGCCGCCGATCTGGCGCTGCCGATCGAGGAGCTGGAGCTCACCGTCCGGTCGTACAACTGCCTCAAGCGTGAGGGCATCCACTCCGTGGGTGAACTGGTCGCGCGCTCCGAGGCGGACCTCCTCGACATCCGCAACTTCGGCGCGAAGTCGATCGACGAGGTCAAGGCGAAGCTGGCGGGGATGGGACTTGCCCTCAAAGACAGCCCGCCTGGATTCGACCCCACCGCTGCCGCGGACGCCTTCGGCGCGGACGACGACGCGGATGCCGGGTTCGTAGAGACCGAGCAGTACTGAGAGCTCGGGCCGGACGGGTCCGTACGTGGGTGCGGGTGCGCTGTGGCTGTTCGCGCCCACGCGACGGAGTCGCATGTCGACACCGCCCGCGCCCCTTCCGGGCGCCCCTACGGGGCCGCCCGGATCTCCGACAGGCGACCGCCTGCTCGGATACTGACTCCGGTACCTGATACGGCCGGGGCAGACACCAAGGAGATACACCATGCCGAAGCCCGCCAAGGGTACCCGTATGGGCGGCAGCGCCTCGCACGAGAAGCTGATGCTCGCGAACCTCGCGAAGTCGCTCTTCGAGCACGGGCGCATCACCACCACCGAGGCGAAGGCGCGCAGGCTGCGCCCGTACGCCGAGCGTCTGGTCACCAAGGCGAAGAAGGGCGACCTTCACAACCGCCGTCAGGTGTTCCAGGTGATCACGGACAAGAGCATCGTCCACACGCTCTTCACCGAGATCGGCCCGCGGTACGAGAACCGTCCCGGTGGCTACACCCGTATCACCAAGATCGGTAACCGCCGTGGCGACAACGCGCCCATGGCCGTCATCGAGCTGGTCGAGGCCCTGACCGTCGCCCAGGAGGCCACCGGTGAGGCCGAGGCCGCGACCAAGCGCGCGGTCAAGGAAGACGCCCTCAAGAAGGACGAGGCCGTCGAGGCTCCGGCCGAGGACGCCAAGGCCGACCTGACCAAGGACGAGGCCGCCGAGGCCCCGGCCGAGGACGCCAAGGACGCCTGAGGCAGCGCTGCTTCACGCTGAGCGGGTCCGCCCTTGTGGGGGCGGGCCCGCTTTCGCGTGCCTGAGAGGATCTGTACGTGAGTGACGAAGTAGAGCCCGGACACGTCCGTATCCGTCTCGATCTGTCCTACGACGGGACCGAGTTCTCCGGCTGGGCCAAGCAGGCCGGGGGCAGGCGGACCGTACAGGGGGAGATCGAGGACGCCCTGCGGACCGTCACGCGGTCCGGGGAGACGACGTACGAGCTGACCGTGGCCGGCCGGACCGACGCCGGGGTGCACGCGCGCGGTCAGGTGGCCCATGTCGACCTGCCGGTCGAACTGTGGGCGGAGCACCGGGAGAAGCTGCACAAGCGGCTCGCCGGACGGCTCCCGCGCGATGTCCGGATCTGGTCCCTCACCGAGGCCCCCGCGGGCTTCAACGCCCGGTTCTCCGCGGTCTGGCGGCGCTACGCGTACCGGGTCACCGACCACCCCGGCGGGGTGGACCCGTTGCTGCGCGGTCATGTGCTGTGGCACGACTGGCCCCTTGACGTCGACGCGATGAACGAGGCCGCCCGGCGGCTGCTGGGGGAGCACGACTTCGCCGCGTACTGCAGGCGGCGGGAGGGCGCCACGACCATCCGCACGCTCCAGGAGCTGAGCCTGCTGCGCGACGCGGACGGGGTGATCACGGCGACGGTCCGGGCCGACGCCTTCTGCCACAACATGGTGCGCTCGCTGATCGGGGCGCTGCTGTTCGTCGGCGACGGGCACCGCGCGCCCGACTGGCCGGGCAAGGTGCTGGCGGCGGGCGTACGGGACTCGGCGGTGCACGTCGTCCGTCCGCACGGACTGACCCTGGAGGAGGTCGGCTACCCGGCCGACGATCTCCTGGCCGCCCGCAACAAGGAGGCCCGCAACAAGCGCTCGCTGCCGGCGACGGCGCGGTGCTGCTGATCGGGACGTGATGCCGCGACCCGCGCCGCGCTCGAGCCCCGGCTCGATTCCCCGCTCAGCGCGAAGCGGCTGTGCGGCGGGGGGTGCGGGGCCGGTCGGAGAGGCGGTCGGCCCCGCGGGCGGGCGTCGTCGCCGAGGGCGTCGTCACTCGTTCGCGGCGGCCGACGCCTGGGCCTCGCCGCGGCGGCGGATCTGGCGGAAGGTGAACTCGGCGAGATCGTCGCCGGTGCTGAAGACGGCCTTGTCCTGCTCCGTCACGTCCTTGACCGAGGTGAAGCCGGACAGGGTGAAGTAGGCGTAGCGGCCGTAGGAGTTGGTGGTCGAGCGGCAGACCGCGCCGTCGCAGAACTCCTTGACGCCGCCGCCCGCGAGGGACTTGATGATGCTCCTCGTGTCGGCCTGCTGCTTGGCCTTGGCGGCCTGGGCCTCGGTGTCGAAGACGGCCACGCCCACCGTCACCGCGACGTCGTCCTTGGTGTAGGTGACCCGGAGCAGGCGGCTGCAGCCGTTGTCGGTGAGGACCTTGGGCAGCGTGGCCTTCGCGGCCGAGGCGCAGTCGCGGGTGTCGGCCGTCGGGCCCTTCTTGTACACCGTCTCGCCCATGGTGAGCTGCGTGCCCGGGAAGAGGACGTCCGGGGCCAGCGGCGCCCGGTCCTTCTTCACGTTGGAGACGAAGTCCTTCGGGTCCAGCGGCGGCGGGGCGCTCGTCGGGGCGAACGAGGGGGTCGCGCCGCTCGGGCTCGGCAGGTCGGCGGTCGCCGGCGCCTGGGAGGACGGTCCGCCCGCGGCCTGGTTGCTGCCGTTCGCCGAGACGACGGCCACCGCCACGGCCGTGCCTATCGCGACGGTGGCGATCGCGCCGCCGCCGATGAGCAGCAGCCGGCGCCGTTTGTGACGTGTCTCGGACGCCTCGGCCAGTGCGGCCCAGTCGGGTGACTGGCTGTTGTCGTCCCCGCCGCTCCAGGGCTGCTGAGACTGCGGTTTCCAGGGATCCCACTGCGAAGGAGGTCCCCCCTGCCCATAACTCATGGGGCGCATCTTAGACGGGGCGCGGGGTGTACCGGACCGCCCCAACCCCGCGCACGGGTCCTGGCGTTGCCGCTCCGGCGGTGAGCAAAAGCGACATCTCCGGGTGGTTGGTGCGCCCCGTGGACCGTGGTGCGGACGATGCCGCCGTCGTGGTGCGGGCGACGCCGCCGTCGTGGTGCGGGCGACACCGGCGGCATGGCGGCGGACGGCTGTAGAGTCGGTGTGGCCCACGCCCGGCGGACTCGTTTTGACCCGTCCGGCCGAGGGCGGGTATTCTGCATGTTTGTTATGTGTATTGGCTTGCTCATTCTCACGTGAGGGGCCCTTACACCGGTCCACCGGGCCGATGACCAGCGACCAGCACGCGGTTTGCGTCACCGCAGTGCGGTCAGGGCTGTCGTGATCGTCTTCGGTGACCATGTCAGGACCACTCACTGAAGAAGCGAAGGCTACGAACCGTGCGTACGTACAGCCCCAAGCCCGGCGATGTGACGCGCCAGTGGCACGTCATCGACGCTCAGGACATCGTCCTGGGTCGTCTGGCCTCCACTGCGGCCTCCATCCTGCGCGGCAAGCACAAGCCGATCTACGCCCCTCACGTCGACACCGGTGACTTCGTCATCATCATCAACGCCGAGAAGGTGCACCTCTCCGGCAACAAGCGGACCCAGAAGCTGGCGTACCGCCACTCGGGCTACCCGGGCGGTCTGCGCTCCGTGCGCTACGACGAGCTGCTGGAGAAGAACCCCGAGAAGGCCATCGAGAAGGCCGTCAAGGGCATGCTCCCCAAGAACACCCTGGGCCGTCAGATGCTCTCGAAGCTGAAGGTCTACGCAGGCGACCAGCACCCGCACGCTGCCCAGCAGCCGGTGCCGTTCGAGATCACCCAGGTCGCGCAGTAAGTCCGGCCACCCCCTAAGACCGAACAGAATCTGAGGAGCATCGTGGCCGAGACCACTGCCGAGCAGCCGCTCGAAGAGATCGACATCGACAGCTACACCACCGAGTCCGAGGTGCCCGTCGAGG
The DNA here is from genome assembly GCF_029760955.1 of Streptomyces cathayae. Lineage (GTDB taxonomy): Bacteria > Actinomycetota > Actinomycetes > Streptomycetales > Streptomycetaceae > Streptomyces > Streptomyces cathayae. Next base: position 3,268,020 of record NZ_CP121682.1, on the reverse strand, counting down.
GCGAGTACACCTCGGAGTCCATGGCCTCCCACTTCGGCGAGCCGCAGCCGGCCGCCGGCCTGGGCCGTCGCAAGAACGCCATCGCCCGCGTCCGGATCATCCCGGGCTCCGGCAAGTGGAAGATCAACGGTCGCACCCTCGAGGACTACTTCCCGAACAAGGTGCACCAGCAGGAAGTCAACGAGCCCTTCAAGGTGCTCGAGCTCGAGGGTCGCTACGACGTCGTCGCCCTCATCTCGGGTGGCGGCGTCTCCGGCCAGGCCGGTGCGCTCCGCCTCGGTGTCGCCCGTGCGCTGAACGAGGCGGACGTCGACAACAACCGCGGCGCGCTCAAGAAGGCCGGCTTCCTGCGCCGCGACGACCGCGCGGTCGAGCGGAAGAAGGCCGGTCTGAAGAAGGCCCGCAAGGCCCCGCAGTACAGCAAGCGCTGATTGCAGCTGCCCCTGCACGTACTCCGAACGCCCCGGCGGCACGTCACAGTGCCGCCGGGGCGTTCGTTTTCTCACTACGGCAGGCGTATAACGGCACAAGGCACTCGAAGGCTAATGTGATCGGATGGTCGGGTGGCGCCCGCCGTGGACCGTAGGTGCGGGAGCAGCCCGGGCAGCGCGACCGTCGAACACCCCGAACACCCGAACACCGCACCGGCAGCGCAACCGTCGAACGCGCCGACCGGTCGAACCCCTCGGTACAGCTCACAACGCCCCGGCCGACACCACGGCACCGTTTCCGGCACCGTCCCCGGTTCCGCCTTCGGTACCTCTTTCGCCATGGCCGTCGACACGGTTTCGACACGGCCTCGATACTGACGCTTCCTCAGGAGGACAAGTGGGACGACTCTTCGGCACGGACGGGGTGCGCGGTGTCGCCAACGCGGACCTGACCGCCGAGATGGCACTGGGTCTCTCCGTGGCCGCCGCGCACGTACTGGCCGAGGCGGGCACGTTCGAAGGGCACCGGCCGACCGCCGTGGTCGGACGCGACCCGCGGGCGTCCGGTGAGTTCCTGGAGGCCGCCATGGTCGCCGGGCTGGCGAGCGCCGGCGTGGACGTCCTGCGGGTCGGCGTGCTGCCGACGCCCGCCGTGGCGCACCTCACCGGAGCGCTCGGCGCGGATCTCGGTGTGATGCTGTCCGCGAGCCACAACGCCATGCCGGACAACGGCATCAAGTTCTTCGCGCGCGGCGGCCACAAGCTCGCCGACGAGCTGGAGAACCGGATCGAGTCCGTGTACGAGGAGCACCGCACCGGAGCCCCCTGGGACCGCCCGACCGGAGCCGGTGTGGGCCGTGTGCGGGACTACGAGGAGGGGCTCGACACCTACGTCTCCCATCTCGTCGGCGTCCTGCCGAACCGGTTGGACGGCCTGCGCATCGTCCTCGACGAGGCGCACGGCGCCGCCTTCCGGGTCTCGCCGGAGGCGTTCGCGCGGGCCGGGGCCGAGGTCATCACCATCGGCGCCCAGCCGGACGGGCTGAACATCAACGAGGACTGCGGTTCCACCCACCTGGACCGGCTGAAGACCGCGGTCGTCGAGCACGGGGCCGATCTCGGCATCGCGCACGACGGCGACGCCGACCGGTGCCTGGCCGTCGACCACACCGGTGCCGAGGTGGACGGCGACCAGATCCTCGCCGTGCTCGCCCTGGCGATGCGGGAGCGCTCCGCACTGCGCTCCGACACCGTCGTCGCGACCGTGATGTCCAACCTCGGCTTCAAGCTCGCCATGGAACGCGAAGGCATCCACTTCGTCCAGACCGCGGTCGGCGACCGGTACGTCCTGGAGCAGATGAAGGAGAAGGGCTACGCCCTCGGCGGCGAGCAGTCCGGCCACGTCATCGTCCTCGACCACGCGACCACGGGCGACGGCACGCTCACCGGTCTGCTGCTGGCGGCGCGCGTCGCCGAGACCGGGCGTCCGCTGAGCGAGCTGGCCTCGGTGATGGAGCGGCTGCCGCAGGTGCTCATCAACGTGCCGGACGTGGACAAGTCCCGGGTGAAGACCTCCGCGGAGCTCTCCGAGGCCGTGACGGAGGCCGAGCGCGAGCTGGGCGGGACCGGCCGCGTGCTGCTCCGCCCCTCGGGCACCGAACCGCTGGTCCGTGTGATGGTCGAGGCCGCCGACATCGACCAGGCCCGCACGGTCGCGGGACGCCTGGCGGACGTGGTGAAGTCGGCGCTGGGTTAGACCCCGGGCCGGGACGCCGGGGGTCCGCACCGGCGCACCCTCGGCCGGCCCGGAAGCTTTTCTGGGCCGGCGGGGCAGAGCGCCGGCGGCGGTGACGCCCGGCGGTCGAGCGGGAGCTGTTCGGCGGGGCTCCGGGCCTGCGCCGTCCCGCCGTGGCTCAGGACCACGGCCGCGTCCTCCTCGGCCGGTGCGGTCGGGCGCGGGTGGGACACGGCGGTGGCGTGGCCGTCACAGCTTGCGCAGCCGGAGGCGCTGGACCTTGTGGTCCGGGCCCTTGCGGACGACGAGGGTGGCGCGGCCGCGGGTGGGGGCGATGTTCTCCACCAGGTTGGGCTTGTTGACGGTGCGCCACATGGTGGCGGCGTAGTCGAGCGCCTCCGCCTCCGAGACCTGCGTGTACCTGCGGAAGTACGAGGACGGGTCCTGGAAGGCGGTCGCGCGCAGCTTGCGGAAGCGGCTGAGGTACCAGCGTTCGATGTCCTCGGCGCGGGCGTCCACGTACACGCTGAAGTCGAAGTAGTCGGCGAGACCGACGCGGGTACGGCCGTCCTTGCCGGGCAGCGCCGGCTGCAGGACGTTCAGCCCCTCGACGATCAGGATGTCCGGGCGGCGCACGGTGAGCAGCTCCCCGGGGACGATGTCGTAGATGAGGTGGGAGTAGACCGGGGCCGTCACCTCGTCCTTGCCGGCCTTGACGTCGGCGACGAAACGGGTCAGCGCGCGGCGGTCGAACGACTCGGGAAAGCCTTTGCGCGACATCAGGCCGCGTTCCTGGAGCTCCTTGGTGGGCAGCAGGAACCCGTCCGTGGTCACCAGCTCGACGCGCGGGTGCTCGGGCCAGCGGGACAGCAGGGCCTGGAGCAGACGGGAGACGGTGGACTTGCCGACGGCGACGGAACCGGCGACCCCTATGACGAAGGGGGTGCCGGACTGGGAGCCCTGTTCGCCGAGGAAGGTGTTCAGCGCGCCGCGGAGGCCGTCGGTGGCGCCGACGTAGAGATTGAGCAGCCGGGACAGCGGGAGGTAGATGTCCCGCACCTCGTCGAGGTCGATGACGTCACCGAGACCGCGCAGCCGTTCCACCTCGTCGGCGGAGAGCGGCAGCGGCGTCTTGTGGCGCAGGGCGCTCCACTCGGCACGGGTGAGGTCGAGGTAGGGAGTCGCCTCCGACCGCTGCCGGTGGGCGCTCCGGGAAGTCGAGGAGGCCGGTGAGATCACGGTCCATTGTTAACGGAGTTCGAACGGGATGGTGCGTGGGCTGCGTCACGCGGCGAGGGGGAGCGGAGACGAACCGAGGGGAGTTGTGAGAAGCCGCGTGCCCCGTGTCCGGCTTTTCCGCGCATCGCGTGTGGCGTTTCGCAGCGGCCCGGGCCGCCGTCGAGTCCACGGTCACGGCCGGGGCGCCGGGTGGAGCGCACCGTGGTCCGGATCGGCCCCGCCGTCCGCTGCCGGATGCGCGGCCTCTCCCCGCGCGGCGGGAAGAGCGGACCTGACCGTAACGGCGAAGGCACGAGGCAAGATCACGTGGCTGTCACGGTTCCCCTACGAGTGATCTTTCGATGATCGTTCGTGAAGGGGCGGTGACTATATTTCGTGCCCTGTGCCGCGGAGCCCTCCGCATCTTCGAGGAAAGAGTTTTCCCACGTGAGAACCACTGCCGTCCGCCGTCCCGCTCTCGCCGTCTCCGCCGCCGTGCTCGCCCTGCTCGTCACCGCCTGCGGTGGCAACGGCGACAGCGACAGCGGCAAGGGGGACGAGGGCAAGGCCGACGCCTCCGCTTCCGCCGCGCCCGAGGCCAAGGCGCTGACCGCGGCCGAGCTGGAGAAGGCCGCGCTGGTCCAGGCCGACGTGAAGGACGGCAAGGTGGTCACCAAGGTGCCCGCGACGGACGACCTGAGCGCCGACAAGGTCAAGGCGGACGACGAGGCGTGCCAGACCCTCGCCAACCTGCAGGCCGCGGTCCCGGTCGGCTCGCCCGCCGCCACCGTCAAGCGGTCCTGGACCGGTGAGGCGAAGAAGCCCGCCGAGGGTACGGACCCGGAGGAGGCCATGGCCGCCGCCCTCGCCGTGGACAAGGTCCTCGTCACGCTCGCCTCCTATGAGGACGGCGGCGCCGAGCAGGTCATGAAGGACGTCGACGCCGCCGTCGAGAAGTGCGCCGGGGGCTTCACCGCCACCGCCGCCGGCGAAAAGCTCAAGTTCCTGAAGGCTGCCAGGGCCGAGGGGCCGAAGGGCGCCGACGAGTCCGTCGAGATCACCGTGACGATGGCCGCCGACGAGGGCGTCGAGGCGCCCGTCAAGATCGTCGTCGCGCGCACCGGCGCCACCGTCACCGGCTTCTCGGCGATCAACTTCGGTGCGATCGTCGCCGGCGAGAAGGCCCCCTTCCCGACGCGGATCTCCGACGTCCAGCTCGCCAAGCTCGGCTGACGCACCCCTCCGTTCCCACCGGTGCCTCGCGCACCGGTGGGAATTTCCGCTTTCGGGCACGCGGCGGCCCTGTCCGGCGTCTGACGGATCATAAGCTGCCGGGCATGTGCGGAATCGTGGGATACGTGGGGCCGCAGTCGGCGCTGGACGTCGTGACGGCCGGACTGAAACGGCTGGAGTACCGGGGCTACGACTCGGCGGGCGTGGCCGTCCTCGCGGACGGCGGGCTCGCCACGGCGAAACGGGCCGGGAAACTGGTCAACCTGGAGAAGGAACTGGCCGCCCGGCCGCTCCCCACCGGGGCGACCGGCATCGGCCACACCCGCTGGGCCACGCACGGCGGCCCCACCGATGCCAACGCCCACCCGCACCTCGACAACGCGGGCCGGGTCGCCGTCGTCCACAACGGCATCATCGAGAACTTCGCCGAACTGCGGACCGAGCTCGCCGGGCGCGGCCACGACCTGGCCTCCGAGACGGACACCGAGGTCGTCGCCCACCTGCTCGCCGAGGAGTTCTCCTCCTGCGCCGACCTGGCCGAGGCGATGCGCCTGGTCTGCCGCCGTCTGCTCGGAGCCTTCACCCTGGTCGCCGTCCACGCGGACGCGCCGGACAGGGTGGTCGGCGCCCGCCGCAACTCGCCGCTCGTGGTGGGCGTCGGCGCGGGCGAGTCCTTCCTCGCGTCGGACGTCGCCGCGTTCATCGACCACACCCGCTCCGCGATCGAGCTGGGCCAGGACCAGGTGGTCGAGCTGCGCCGGGACGGAGTCACGGTCACCGGCTTCGACGGCGCCCCGGCGGACGTCCGCACGTACCACGTCGACTGGGACGCCTCCGCCGCCGAGAAGGCCGGGTACGCCTCCTTCATGCTCAAGGAGATCGCCGAGCAGCCGAAGGCGGTCGCCGACACCCTGCTGGGCCGCATCGACGGCTTCGGCACCCTGTCCCTGGACGAGGTGCGGATCCCCCCGGAGGCGCTGCGCGAGGCCGACAAGGTCGTCATCGTCGCCTGCGGCACGGCCTTCCACGCCGGGCTGATCGCCAAGTACGCCATCGAGCACTGGACGCGGATTCCCTGCGAGGTCGAGCTGGCGAGCGAGTTCCGCTACCGGGATCCGATCCTGGACCAGCAGACCCTGGTCATCGCCGTCTCCCAGTCCGGCGAGACCATGGACACGCTGATGGCCCTGCGGCACGCCCGCGAACAGGGTGCCCGGGTCCTGGCCATCTGCAACACCAACGGCTCGACCATCCCGCGCGAGTCGGACGCCGTGCTCTACACCCACGCCGGCCCCGAGGTCGCCGTCGCCTCGACCAAGGCCTTCCTGACCCAGCTGGTCGCTTGCTACCTGGTCGCCCTGTACCTGGCCCAGGTCCGCGGCACGAAGTACGGCGACGAGATCCGCGCGGTCGTCCGGGACCTGTCCTCCATCGCCGGGTCGGTGGAGCGCGTCCTGGGGGCGATGGGACCGGTACGGGAACTCGCCCGCACCCTCGCACACAAGGACACGGTGCTGTTCCTGGGCCGGCACGTCGGCTACCCGGTCGCCCTGGAGGGCGCGCTCAAACTCAAGGAGCTCGCCTACATGCACGCGGAGGGCTTCGCCGCGGGCGAGCTGAAGCACGGCCCGATCGCCCTGGTCGAGGACGGGCTGCCGGTCGTCGTGGTCGTCCCCTCACCCCGCGGCCGCTCCGTCCTCCACGACAAGATCGTCTCCAACATCCAGGAGATCCGCGCCCGGGGTGCCCGCACCATCGTCATCGCCGAGGACGGTGACGAGGAGGTGACCCCCTACGCCGACCACCTCATCCGCGTCCCGCCGACCCCGACCCTGCTCCAGCCCCTGGTGGCCACGGTGCCGTTGCAGGTCTTCGCCTGCGAACTCGCCACCGCCCGCGGCAACGAGGTCGACCAGCCCCGGAACCTGGCGAAGTCGGTCACGGTCGAGTGAACCCGCCGGGCCCCGGCACCGCAGTACACCGCCCCGCACCGCCGTAAAGTGCTCGTCATGAGCATCATCGGGGTCGGGATCGACGTGGCCGAGATCGAGCGGTTCGCGGCGTCGTTGGAGCGGACGCCCGGGCTCGCGCGGCGGCTGTTCGTGGAGAGCGAGCTGCTGCTGGCGAGCGGGGAGCGGCGCGGGGTCGCCTCGCTGGCCGCGCGGTTCGCCGCCAAGGAGGCGCTGGCCAAGGCGCTCGGGGCGCCCGGCGGGCTGTACTGGACCGATGCCGAGGTGTACTGCGAGGACAGCGGGCAGCCCCGGCTTCGGGTGAAGGGGACGGTGGCGGCGCGGGCCGCCGAACTGGGCGTGCGGTCGTGGCACGTCTCGCTCAGCCATGACGCCGGCGTGGCCTCGGCGGTCGTGGTCGCGGAGGGGTGACGGTGGCCGCCGTGGACCGGATCCCGCCGGGGTTTCCCGGGGTCGGGGGAGCCGGGGCCGAGCTGTCGGTGTGGGGGCAGGTGCTCCTCGGCGCCGTGGCCGTGCTGGTCGTGGTGTTCGCGCTGGTGCGGATCGTACGGCTGCTGCGTCAGCGGCGCCGGTGACCGGCCGGCCGGACAGATCTCGTCCGTCCGGCCGGTCGCCGGCCGCTTCTGGTGCTGTCAGCAGATGGACTGGCTGCTGTTGACCAGCCTGTTGTTGCGGAACGTGATGTTCTCGCCGCAGGGGTTCTCACGGATCGAGGAGTTGGTCACCGTCAGGTTCTGGACGGTGATGTCCCGGTTGTTCGCGAACTCCGTGCGCGCGGCCAGCCGGATCTCGCCGCCGCCCGTGACGGTGCCGCTCTGCGCGGCGAGGTTCACGTTGTAGCAGTTTTCGATCAGGATCGCGTTGTTGCCCGTGTGGGAGAGGCTGATCCGGTCGATCGTCGCGCCGCCGCTCTCCGAGACGCAGAACACGCCGCGCCCGCCGCCCCGCGCGACGACCTCGCCGACGCGGATGTTGGTCGCGTACGAGCTGCCGATGCGGCCGTTGCGGTTGGCCATGCGGAAGGCGGCGTAGCCGGTGCCGGTGCCCGCGTTCTCCGCGTCCACCTTGGTGACCGTGGCGTTGACGGTCTGGTTGAGGAGGAGTCCGGACTCGCCGACGTTGCGGGCGGTGACGGTGCCGACGGTGAGGCCGTCGACCCCGTACGTCTCCACGGCGTGGCTGGACGCGCCGGACACGTAGACGTCGTCGATCCGGACGTTCCGCGTCCACTGGCTGGTGTCGCCGCGGTTGTCGATCCGGACGCCGAGGCCGCCCGAGAGGCGCATGTCGATCTGGCCGAGGACCACGTTCTGCACGTTGCGCAGGAAGATGCCGTAGAGCGGGGCACCGGTGACGTTCAGGTGCTGCACCTCGACGTCGCGGGTGCCGCGGGAGTACACCGGGGCCTGGTCGCCGGAGCCGCTGCCGGTGACGTTGATGGTGCCGCAGACGTCGAGGACCGTGTAGCTCGGCAGGGAGATGCGGGAGCCCGCGGACAGGGAGCCGGAGCCGCGGACCACCACCCGCTCCTTGGAGGTGCGGCCGGCGGACAGGCTGCCGATCGCCGCCTGGACGGCCGCACGCAGGTCGGTGCCGGTGTGGACGACGCTGCTGCCGCGCCGGGCGGTCCAGGTGCTGCCGCTCTGCACGGCCTCGGCCTGGTAGGAGCCGTCGCCGCAGGTAGCCGCGGCCTGCGCGGGGGCTGCGGCGGGGGTGGGGGCGGCGGTGGCCGGGGCCGTCAGTACGCCCGTGGTGGTGAGGAGTGCGGTGGCGCCGGCTGCGGCGAGGAGTGCGGCTCTGCGTCCCATGGGTCTCCTGCTTCCTCTGCTTCTCTCGTCGGACCGGTTCAGTCGAACCGATTCGACTGAATCGATTCATCCGGTGGGGCGTGTGAGTGTGACGAGGGCGCGGCACGCCGTCAACGGATGCGGCGGGAGTACGGCCCCCGACAACTTTCGACCGGCGTGCGAGGCGCGGGACCGCTTCCCGGACACGGGAGTCGGACCGTTCGGTACGGGACACTCGGACGTATGCGTACTGCGTACAGCGTGGAGACGGTCAGGGCGGCGGAGCGGGAACTGATGGCACGGCTGCCGGAGGGCGCGCTGATGCAGCGCGCCGCCGCCGGGCTCGCCGCGGCCTGCGCGGAGCTGCTGGGGCGGGCTCACGGCAGGGTCTACGGCAGCAGGGTCGTCCTGCTGGTCGGCAGCGGGGACAACGGCGGCGACGCCCTCTACGCCGGTGCCCGGCTGGCGCGGCGCGGCGCGGGCGTCACGGCGGTGCTGCTCGCGCCGGAGCGCGCCCATGCCGCCGGGCTCGCGGCGTTGCGCGGGGCGGGGGGCCGGGCCGTGGGGACCGGCGGTGGCGAGGCGTTGATCCGGCGGGCCGATCTCGTCGTGGACGGCATCGTCGGGATCGGTGGCAAGGGCGGGCTGCGGCCGGACGCGGTGCCGCTCGCCGAGGCCGCCGAGCGGTCCCGTGCCGCGGTCGTCGCCGTCGACCTGCCGAGCGGTGTCGACGCGGACACCGGCGAGGTCCGCGGCACCGCGCTCCGGGCCGACCTCACGGTGACCTTCGGGACGCACAAGCCGGGGCTGCTCGTCGATCCGGCACGGGAGTACGCGGGGTCGGTACGGCTCGTCGACATCGGGCTGGAGCTGCCGGCCGAGCCGGTGCTGGAGGCGCTCCAGCACGCCGACGTGGCACGGCTGCTGCCGGTGCCCGGCGCGGAGAGCGACAAGTACCGGCGTGGCGTCGTCGGGGTCGCCGCCGGGTCCGCCCGCTACCCCGGCGCGGCCGTGCTCGCGGTGTCCGGCGCGCTGCGGGGCGGTGCCGGGGCCGTGCGGTACGTCGGTCCCGCCGCGCGGGACGTGATCGCCCGCTTCCCCGAGACGCTGGTGTCCGACCGGGGGCCGAAGCACGCCGGACGAGTGCAGGCGTGGGTCGTCGGGCCCGGAGCCGGTGACGACGCCGGGCCCGTGGCGGAGGTCCTGGCGGCGGACGTGCCGGTGCTGATCGACGCGGACGGGCTGCGGCTGGCCGACGTCTCGGCCGTACGGGCCCGCCGGGCGCCCACCCTGATGACCCCGCACGCCGGCGAGGCCGCCGCGCTGCTCGGCGTGGAGCGGGAGGAGGTCGAGGGCGGCCGGCTGGCCGCGGCGCGTGAACTGGCCGGACGGTACGGGGCGACCGTGCTGCTCAAGGGCTCCACGACGCTGGTCGCCGATCCGGGCGCCGATCCGGACGCCCGGGCGGTGACGGCCGTACGGGTGAACCCGACCGGCACGTCCTGGCTGGCCACGGCCGGGAGCGGGGACGTCCTGTCCGGGCTGGCGGGCTCGCTGCTGGCCGCCGGACTGCCGCCGCTGGACGCGGGCAGTGCGGCGGCCTACCTGCACGGCCTCGCCGCACGGTTCGCGGCGGACGGCGCGCCGGTGGGGGCGCACGACGTGGCGGAGGCCCTCCCGGCGGCCTGGCGGGACGTCGTGCGCGGGTGAGACCGGGAGGCCGGGGGGAGGGGAGGGGGGAGTCCGGGGAGGGACCGCCCGGGAGTCGCCTACCGCTCCCGGTGGGGCCGCCTACCCCTCTGAGACACTGGGGCACGATGAACGAGACAGATGCTGTGCGGGGCGCGACGCTGCGGGCCCGCGCCGAGATCGACCTGGCCGCGCTGCGCGCCAACGTGCGGAGCCTGCGCGCCCACGCGCCCGGCGCCGCCTTCATGGCCGTGGTCAAGGCGGACGGCTACGGGCACGGCGCGCTCCCGTGCGCGCGGGCGGCCGTCGAGGCCGGGGCGACCTGGCTCGGTACGGCCACTCCGCAGGAGGCCCTGGCGCTGCGCGCGCCCGGCGCCGGGGTGCCGGACGACGTACGCGTCATGTGCTGGCTGTGGACGCCCGGCGGGCCCTGGCGGGAGGCGATCGAGGCCGATCTCGACGTGTCCGTCAGCGGCCTGTGGGCGCTGGAGGAGGTCACCGCGGCCGCACGTCTCGCCGGACGGCCCGCGCGTGTCCACCTCAAGGCCGACACCGGCCTCGGGCGGGGCGGCTGCGTGCCCGGGGACTGGGCCGAGCTGATCGCCGGGGCGCTGCGCGCCGAGGCCGACGGACTGCTGCGCGTCGTCGGCCTGTGGTCGCACCTCGCCTGCGCCGACGAGCCGGGGCACCCCTCCGTCGACGCCCAGCTCACCCGTTTCCGGGAGATGGTGGCGCAGGCCGAGCAGCAGGGCATCGACCCCGAGGTCCGGCACATCGCCAACTCGGCCGCCACGCTCACCCTCCCCGAGAGCCACTTCGACCTCGTCCGGTCCGGCATCGCGCTCTACGGCGTCTCGCCCAGCCCCGAGATCGGCACCCCCGCCGACTTCGGGCTGCGCCAGGTGATGACCCTGACCGCCTCCCTCGCCCTGGTGAAGCACGTCCCGGGCGGAGAGGGCATCGGGTACGGCCACCACTACGTCACCCCGGGTGCGACCACCCTCGGTCTCGTCCCGCTCGGCTACGCGGACGGCATCCCGCGGCACGCCTCCTCCGCCGGTCCGGTGCTGGTCGAGGGCAAGTGGCGCACGGTCGCGGGGCGGATCGCGATGGATCAGTTCACCGTCGACCTGGGCGGGGACGAACTCCGGGCGGGCGCCGAGGCGATCCTCTTCGGCCCCGGCGACCGCGGCGAACCCACCGTCGAGGACTGGGCGCAGGCCGCGGGCACCATCGGGTACGAGATCGTCACCCGGATCGGAACCCGCGTTCCGCGCGTCCATGTGAATACGGCGCCGTAGACGCGACGGACGTGGACGCGCTGCCATGGGCGCGGACACGGCAGGCACGGAGACAACGGAGGAGCGCGTACGTGAGCGAGAGCAGCGCGGAGATCGTCACGACCGCCGTCACGGCGGCCGCCGACTCCGCTGCCGCGGCGTCCGGCGGCTGGCGCCGGGCGACCGGTATCGCCGGTGTCGCGCTGGGCGTGCTCGCGACGGGCGCCGCCGCGGGCGTCGCCGTAGAACGGATGACGGTCGGCCGGGGCATGCGCAAGAAGGCCCGGCTCGCCCTCGACTCCACGGGACCCTACGGCTCGCTGCGCGGCACCCCCGGCACGGCGTACGCCGAGGACGGCACGGAGCTGTACTACGAGGTCGACGACCTGGATCCCGGCCTCGCCCCCGCTCCCGCACGGCGCCGCCGGCTGTTCGGCCGCGGGGCGCCCGCCCCCGCCACCGTCGTCTTCAGCCACGGTTACTGCCTCAGCCAGGACTCCTGGCACTTCCAGCGGGCCGCGCTCAGGGGCGTCGTACGGACCGTGCACTGGGACCAGCGCAGCCACGGCCGCTCCGGGCGGGGCGCGGCCCAGACGGAACGGGGCGAGCCGGTCACCATCGACCAGCTCGGACAGGACCTCAAGGCGGTCATCGACGCCGCCGCCCCCGAGGGCCCCCTCGTGCTGGTCGGGCACTCCATGGGCGGGATGACGGTGATGGCCCTCGCCGACAAGTACCCCGAGCTGATCCGCGAGCGGGTCGTCGGTGTCGCCCTCGTCGGCACGTCGTCGGGGCGGCTCGGCGAGGTCAACTTCGGACTGCCCGTGGCCGGGGTCAACGCGGTGCGGCGGGTGCTGCCCGGGGTGCTGAAGGCGCTGGGGCAGCGGGCCGAACTGGTGGAGAAGGGGCGCCGGGCCACGGCGGACCTGTTCGCCGGAGTCATCAAGCGGTACTCGTTCGCGACCCGGGACATCGACCCGGCCGTCGCCCGCTTCGCCGAGCGGATGATCGAGGCCACCCCGATCGACGTGGTCGCCGAGTACTACCCGGCGTTCAGCGACCACGACAAGGCCGACGCCCTCGCCCGCTTCGCCGATCTCCCGGTGCTGGTGCTGGCCGGGGTGCGGGACCTGGTGACGCCCAGCGAGCACAGCGAGGCGATCGCGGACGTTCTGCCGGACGCAGAGCTGGTGCTGGTGCCGGACACCGGACACCTCGTCATGCTGGAGCACCCGGCAGTCGTCACCGACCGCCTCGTCGATCTGCTTGCCCGCGCCGGGGCGGTGACCACCACTACCGTGGGTGCCTGTGACTCCGCCTCCCCCTGACGAGGGCGGCTTCCGGCCTTCGGCTGCGGTCCGGCCCGAACCGACCCCTTGCGCGGTGTCTTTACCGTACTACTGCGAGTGAGTGATGATGAGAGAAGTCGCGGCGTCGCCCCCGTCCGCCCGGTTGGTCGTCGACTCCCCTGAGCGGATGCGGGAACTGGGCCGCAAGCTCGCCAAGCTGCTGCGCGCCGGCGACCTCGTGATGCTCACCGGTGAGCTGGGCGCGGGCAAGACCACGCTGACCCGCGGGCTCGGCGAGGGGCTCGGGGTGCGCGGTGCCGTCACCTCACCGACGTTCGTGATCGCCCGCGTCCACCCGTCCCTGGGGGACGGTCCGCCGCTGCTCCACGTCGACGCGTACCGGCTCTCCGGCGGACTGGACGAGATGGAGGACCTCGATCTCGACGTCTCGCTGCCCGAGTCGGTGATCGTCGTGGAGTGGGGCGAGGGAAGGATCGAGGAACTGACCGAGGACCGGCTCCAGCTCGTCATCCACCGCGCGGTCGGCGACACGACGGACGAGGTGCGGCACGTGACGCTGACCGGTCTGGGCGAGCGCTGGGCGGGCATCGACCTGAGCGTGCTGTCGGCCTGAGCCGGGAGGCACCGGCGCGGGAGGTCGAGGGGAGGTCGAAAGGAGGCCGGGCGGAGGCGGCTTCCCCGTATGTTCTCCGTACGTTCCGACGAGGTGTTGGCATGATGTTGCGTTCGGTGTCCCGGGCGTGGTCACATGGTATCCAGCTCGTGGTTAGGTCTACCTAACCACGTCCGCCCCCGGTCCCAGGAGGCGTCCATGCCGTCCATCGAGAGCTCTCGCCGGACGACCGAGACACGGCCGCAGCCGTTCACCGGGGTTTCGATGCGGGATCTGCTGGCCGCCGGTGCGGCCGCCGCCGCGGTCTCCACCCCGCCCCGCGCCCCCGAACCGCTGCCGCAGTCGCGGTCCACGGAGCCGGTCGGCACCCACCGCGACGCCGCCTGACCTGTAAGGGCGGGCTGTCGGCGGCTATCGGACGACGACGACCGTGCGGCCGATCGTCGCGAACTTCCACAGCGCCCTGCCGTCCGCCCGGGTCTCGCGGACACCGCCCGTGCGGACCTTCGGGTCGAGTTCCGGGTCCGAGCCGTCGACGGCCGCGCTGAAGCCGATCACCGTGCCGTCGCTGTCGGCGAAGCGGACGACGTGTTCGACCGGGACACCGTCCGATCCGGTGATCTTCCCGGAGCGCGAGGTGACCCGGTAGGTGCCCGGCTCCGGGTCCACCGTGCCGGGCTTGACCGTGAAGGTGCGCTTGACCTTGTCGTTCTTGTCGACGAGCCACACCCGGTCGGTGTTCAGCGCGTACACGACCCGGGTGCCCCGGCCGGAGTCCCCGGGTGGCGCGGTGAGGGTGCCGGAGCCGTCTGCGCCGCCCGGGGCATCGGCGCCCCGGTCCGCCCGCACGGCGCCCGGCGAGGTGCCCGCGCGGGCGGCGTGCGGGCGGGCCGAGGCGCTCGACGCCGCCTGGTGACCGAGGAAGGCGACCATCGCGAGGGCGGCCGCGGTCAGTCCCGCCACGATCGCCGAGCTGTTGCCCGCCACCGCCCTCACCCCAGTCCCACGGCTGCCGGCTGCCGGCTGCCGGCTGCCGTCTGTCGTCTGTCGTCTGTCATCGAATGTCAGGAATGAACCGGAATTGTGCGTACGCCGATGCGACGGTAGCAGTACGTAGCCGTCCGACCGGGTCGTCCGACACGGGCCGTGGGGAGCCGTAGGCTGTTTGTGTGCTCTTGCTCGCTCTGGATACCGCCACCCCCGCCGTCACCGTCGCGCTGCACGACGGCGACGACGTCATCGCCTCCTCGAGCCAGGTGGACGCCCGCCGGCACGGCGAGCTGCTGCTCCCGGCGATCGACCGGGTGCTCGGCGAAGCCGGCCTGACGATGGGCGCCGTCACCGGGATCGTCGTCGGCATCGGTCCCGGTCCGTACACCGGGCTGCGGGTCGGCCTGATGACCGCGGACACCTTCGGGCTCGCGCTCGGCGTCCCCGTGCACGGTGTGTGCACGCTGGACGGCCTCGCCTACGCCGCCGACCTGGAGGGCCCCTTCGTCGTGGCGACCGATGCCCGCCGCAAGGAGGTCTACTGGGCGCGCTACGCCGACTCCCGCACCCGCCTCACCGACCCCGCCGTCGACCGCCCCGCCGACATCGCCGGGCAGGTCGCGGGGCTGCCCGCGGTCGGCGCGGGCGCGCTGCTGTACCCCGACACCTTCCCCAGGGCGCACGAGCCGGAGCACGTGTCGGCCGCCGCCCTCGCCCGGCTGGCCGCCGAGCGGCTGGCGGCGGGGGAGGAACTGCCCGCGCCCCGGCCGCTGTATCTGCGGCGGCCCGATGCCCAGGTCCCCAAGAACTACAAGGTGGTCACCCCCAAGTGACAGGACCCGAGAACGCCGTACTGCGTGAGATGCGCTGGTGGGACATCGAACCCGTGCTCCAGGTGGAGCGCGAGCTGTTCCCCGAGGACGCCTGGTCACGGGGGATGTTCTGGTCCGAGCTGGCCCATGCGCGCGGGCCCGCCGCGACCCGCAGGTATGTGGTCGCCGAGGAGGACGACCGCCTCGTCGGATACGCGGGGCTCACCGCCGCGGGTGCGCAGCCCGACGGCGACGGGGCGTCCGGCGGGGACGGAGCCTCCGGCGGGGACACCGCCGGGGTGGCCGACGTCCAGACCATCGCCGTCACCCGGGACCACTGGGGCACCGGCCTCGGTTCGCGGCTGCTGACGGAACTGCTGCGGGCGGCGACCGCGTTCGAGTGCGCCGAGGTGTTCCTGGAGTGCCGGATCGACAACGTCCGTGCCCAGAGGCTGTACGAGCGCTTCGGCTTCGAGACCATCGGGGTCAGGAAGGGCTACTACCAGCCGGGGAACGTGGACGCCCTGGTGATGCGGCTGACCGACCCGGCGACCTCTGAGAACCCGCCGAACTCGATGAACCCGCAGGACCCGCAGGACCCGACGAACCCCGTGAACGGCGTAGAAGGAACCGAGACCCATGGCTGACGAACCCCTGGTGCTGGGGATCGAGACCTCCTGCGACGAGACCGGTGTCGGAGTCGTCCGGGGCACCACCCTGCTGGCCGACGCCGTCGCCTCCAGCGTCGACGAGCACGCCCGCTTCGGCGGCGTCGTCCCGGAGGTCGCCTCCCGGGCACACCTCGAGGCGATGGTGCCGACGATCGACCGCGCGCTGAAGGAGGCGGGGGTGAGCGCCCGGGACCTGGACGGCATCGCCGTCACCGCCGGTCCGGGTCTCGCCGGCGCGCTGCTCGTCGGCGTCTCGGCGGCCAAGGCGTACGCCTACGCCCTGGGCAAGCCCCTCTACGGCGTCAACCACCTCGCCTCGCACATCTGCGTCGACCAGCTGGAGCACGGGCCGCTGCCCGAGCCGACGATGGCGCTGCTGGTGTCCGGCGGGCACTCCTCGCTGCTGCTGTCCTCGGACATCACCTCCGACGTCCGCCCCCTGGGCGCCACCATCGACGACGCGGCGGGTGAGGCCTTCGACAAGGTCGCGCGCGTGCTGAACCTCGGCTTCCCCGGCGGCCCGGTCATCGACCGGTACGCGCGCGAGGGGGACCCGAAGGCGATCGCGTTCCCGCGCGGGCTCACCGGTCCGCGCGACCCGGCGTACGACTTCTCCTTCTCCGGCCTCAAGACGGCCGTGGCCCGCTGGATCGAGGCCAAGCGGGCGGCGGGGGAGGAGGTGCCGGTGCGTGACGTGTCGGCCTCCTTCCAGGAGGCGGTCGTGGACGTGCTCACCCGCAAGGCCGTACGCGCCTGCAGGGACGAGGGTGTCGACCATCTGATGATCGGCGGCGGAGTGGCCGCCAACTCCCGGCTGCGGGCGCTGGCCCAGGAGCGCTGCGAGGCGGCCGGCATCCGGCTGCGCGTGCCGCGCCCCAAGCTGTGCACGGACAACGGTGCGATGGTGGCCGCCCTGGGCGCGGAGATGGTCGCCCGGGGCCGGGCCGTCTCCGACTGGGACCTGTCCGCCGACTCGTCCCTCCCGGTGACGGAACCCCACGTCCCGGGCGAGGCCCACACCCGCAGCCACGACCACGATCACGTTCATGAGGTCAGCAAGGAGAACCTGTACTCATGACCGTCGCGCTGATGTGGGAGGCGCGGGCGGTGCCCGATCGGGGCGAGGAGCTGCTGACCTGGGCGCGGGCCCAGGAACTGCCCGCCTCTCCGCTGCGCCGCGAGACCTTCCGCGCCCCGCAGGACCGCGTTCTGGTCATCACCTGGTGGGACGCCCCGTACGACGCCGACCTCCCCGAACTCCCGGAACCGGACGGGGAGCTGATCACACGCGCGGTGCACCGCTGGCGCTTCGAGTCGGTGGCGGCGGACTGACCGGCGCCCCGCGCGGCCGGCCGTGGTCCCGGGGCGCCCGGTTCGAACAGGGGGTGGCCCGCCCGGCCGATGAGTGCCGAATGTTTCGACCATGGTGGCGAATGTTCGGGAATTCCGTGGTGTGAGAAGGGGTTCGGTAAGAGGGTCCGCGGGGATACGATCGCCGCCATGACTTCCTCGCAGCCCGCTGAAACCCGGACGCGAGGGCGCAGTGCGCAGACTGCGACCCTCGCCGAGATCGCCCGCGAGGCCGGTGTCTCCGCGCCGACTGTTTCGAAGGTGCTGAACGGGCGTGCCGATGTCGCCCCCGGAACCCGCAGCCGGGTCGAGGAACTGCTGCGCGCCCACGGATACCGGCGCCGACGCGCCGAGGCCACCCGCTCGCCGCTGATCGACCTGGTCTTCCACGAGCTGGAGAGCGCCTGGGCGATGGAGGTCATCCGGGGCGTGGAGAACGTGGCCAGGGACGCCGGACTGAGCGTCGTGCTCTCCGAGAGCGCGGGGCGGCTCACTCCGGGGCGCACCTGGGCCGACCAGGTCGCCGCGCGCCGCCCGCACGGGGTGATCCTCGTCCTGTCCGGCCTCGACGAGTCCGGGCGGGCGCTGCTGACCAGCCGTTCCATCCCGTTCGTGGTGATGGATCCGGCCGGCGACCCGGGCACCGACGTGCCCTCCATCGGCGCGACCAACTGGCAGGGCGGCCTCGCCGCCACCCGGCATCTGGTCGAGCTGGGGCACACCAGGATCGGGGCGATCAGCGGTCCCTCGCGGATGATGTGCAGCCGCGCCCGCATCGACGGTTACCGGGCGGCGCTGGAGACCGGCGGGCTTCCGGTGGACCCCGGGCTGATCATGACCGGCGACTTCCACCACGAGACCGGTTACCGCCGGGGCCTCGCCCTGCTGCGCCGCGAGGACCGGCCCACGGCGGTCTTCGCCGGCAACGACCTCCAGGCGCTCGGTCTCTACGAGGCCGCGCGTGAGCTGGGCCTGCGGATTCCCGAGGATCTGAGCGTGGTCGGGTTCGACGATCTGCCGGTGGCCCGTTGGGTGGGGCCGCCGCTGACGACCGTACGGCAGCCGCTGACCGAGATGGCCGAGGCGGCGGCCAGGCTGGTCCTCGACCTGGGCAAGGGCGAGGGCGCGGCGGCCGCGACCCGGGTGGAACTGGCCACGAGCCTGGTGGTGCGCAGCAGCACGGGAGCGCCGCCGGCCGGGGCCTGACGTCCTCGGTCTTCCCGGATCGCCTGCGGTGGAGCCGTGCTCGTCCTGACGTCCCCCGATCCCAGGAAGGCCGAGTACGCCGACGAGCACCGCGTCCCCTACGGTGCCGACGCGGTGATCCCGGAGGGGCCGGCCAAGGCTTCTCCCTCGGCAAGGCGATCGGTCGGGTCCTGAGCCGGCCCCGCGGGGCCTCAGCGGGCCGGCCGCGGGCCTCACCGCACCGGGTGCCCCAGCAGCATCGTCGGGGCGCCCGCGACGCGGGTCAGGAAGACCGTGACGGACTCGGGGCCGTGGGGTTTGGGCAGGGCCTTGCGGCGGAGTTCCTCCGGTTCCACCGCCGAGCCGCGCTTCTTGACGGTCAGTGTGCCGATCCGGCGCTCGCGCAGCAGCGCCTTCAGCTTCTTGACGTTGAAGGGGAGCCGGTCGGTGATCTCGTAGGCGGTGGCGTACGGGGTGGGGCGGTACTCGTCGGCGGTGACGTAGGCGATGGTCGGGTCGATGAGCCCGCCGTCGAGCTGTTCGGCGACCTCGGCGACGAGATGGGCGCGGATGACGGCGCCGTCGGGCTCGTACAGGTACCGGCCGGGCGGGCGCACGTCGGGATCCGGCAGCCCGCGGGAGAGGAGCGTGCGCGGGCCGGGCAGCAGGGTCGCCCGGATCGCCGGGGGCGTCGGGGTCGTCGGGGTGGCGTCCTCCGTCCCGGCGGTGGCCGTCCGCCCGCTGCCGAACCACAGCACCGCCTCCTTCACGTCCCCGCCGTCCGAGATCCACTCGGCCTCCGCGTCGGCGGGGACGGCCTCGTGCGGGATGCCCGGTGCGACCTTCAGCGCGGCGGCGCGGGGTGCCGCGCGGGCCGCCTCGATCGCCCAGGACAGCGGCGGTGAGTAGGCCTCGGGGTCGAAGACGCGACCGCGGCCGCCCCGCCGGGCCGGATCGACGAAGACAGCGTCGTAACCGGCCGGGTCCACCTCCGTGACGTCGGCCTCCCGCACCTCGATCAGCCCGGCCAGACCCAGCTCGTCCGCGTTCGCGCGGGCCGCCGCCGCGGTGAGCGGGTCCCGGTCCACCGCCAGCACCCGGATCCCGGCGCGCGCCAGCGCGATCGCGTCCCCGCCGATCCCGCAGCACAGGTCGGCCACCGAGGTCACGCCCGACTCCTTCAGCCGCCGCGCCCGGTACGCCGCCACGCTCGCCCGGGTCGACTGCTCGACCCCGTTCGGCGTGAAGAACATGCGCGCGGCGTCCTGGGCCCCGAACTTCGCCACCGCCCGCTGCCGCAGGCGCGCCTGACCGAGCGCCGCCGAGACCAGTTCCGCCGGATGCTCGCGGCGCAGCCGGGTCGCGACGGCGAGTTCTCGCGCCGGATCGGTGTCGCGCACCTCCTCGAGCAGGGCGCGGCCCTCGGGGGTGAGGAGCGGGGCGAGGGGTGAGGCGGAGAGAGGGGTGCGGTCGTTCACCGGCCCATTGTGGGTCAGGTGCGGGCCGGCTGTGGGCCAGTCGGTGGACGGTGCGCCGCCGGCCGCGGTGTCGGACCGGCTCCGGGGCGGGGGGACTGCGAGGATCCGACTCCATGCGAGTAGTAGGACAAAACGATAAAAGACAGTCATGGTGGGGTGTGCGGGCCGGGGTCGCCGTGCTCACCCTCGGGGCCCTCACCCCGCTCGCCGCGGGCTGCGGAAAGGACTCCACCGCCCCGGACCCGGCCGCGGGCGGCCGACAGCCCCTCGCCGCGCCCCCGGCCCGCGATCGCGACTCCCACGCCACCGAACCGCGTGCCGCACACGCCGCGCGGGCGGCCGCCGCGAAGCGCTGGGGACTCGAACAGGTGCCCCGGGCCGCTCCGCCGGCGCCCGGGAAGAAACCGAGGATCACCACCCGTGAGGGCTTCGAGGTAGACGGCCACCGGCGACTGGGCCTTCCCCCGGTCTTCACCACCGTCCCCACGGACGAGAAGGTCGTCTTCCTCACCATCGACGACGGTGCCGAGAAGGACCCGGCGTTCCTGCGCATGATGAGCGAGTTGAAGATCCCGTACACCGCGTTCCTCAGCGACTACGTCATCAAGGACGACTACGGCTACTTCGAGGAGATGCGGGACCGGGGCGTCGGCCTGAACAACCACACCCTGAACCACCCGCCCCTGCGCGGCCTGTCCTACGCCCGCCAGAAGCGCGAGATCTGCGGCATGCAGGACGTCGTCGAGGAGCGGTACGGCCACCGCCCCGTCCTGTTCCGCCCGCCGTTCGGCACCTACGACAAGAACACCCTGCGCGCGGCCAAGTCCTGCGGCGTCGAGTACGTCCCGCTGTGGAACGAGGAGGTCTTCGTCGACCGCTGGGACTACCGCGAGGGGGACGGGGAGCTGCACCCCGGCGACATCGTCCTCACCCACTTCCGGGGCCGGAACGAGTGGAAGGGCACGATGCCCGACATGATCCGCCGCTTCCTGGACAAGGTCACGGCCGAGGGGTACGCGGTGGGACGCCTGGAGGACTACCTGTGATCCGGCGGGGGGCGGCCGTGGCGGTCCTCCTGGCGGTGCTGGCGGTGCTGACGGTGCTGGCGGGGTGCGGCCCGTCGGCCGGGCGGCCGGTCGTGGGCCCCGCCGACCGAGGGGGTGAAGGCACCGGGGGCACGGGGGACGGAGCGGGTCAGTCGCCCGGCCGCGTCCCGCCCGTCGTGGACCGGGTCCCGACCCGGGACGCGGTCGTCTTCCTGACCTACGACGACGGCGCCGAACGCGACCCCCGTTTCATCGACCTCGTACGGCACCGCCGGCTTCCCGTCAGCATGTTCCTCACCGACAGCGTGGTGGGGCCGGGCTACGGTCACTTCGCCCGCCTGCGTTCGGTCGGTGCAAGCCTGCAGAACCACACCCTCGACCACCCCGCCCTGCGCGGCCTGCCCTACGCCGGCCAGCGCGCCGAGATCTGCGGACAGCAGCGCAAGCTCCGGTCCCGCTTCGGCGTCCGCCCCCACCTCTTCCGCCCGCCCTACGGCACGTACGACGCCACGACCCTCCGCGCCGCCGCCGACTGCGGCATCGCGGCGGTCGTGCTCTGGCGGGTGACGCTGGAGGGCGACGGCACCCTCACGTACGCCCGGGGCGCCCGCCGCCTGGCCCCCGGCGACATCATCTCCGTCCCCGCCGGCGAGGCTCCGCCCCTGACCCTGGCGGAACGGACGACACGTTTGCTGAGCGAGCTGGAGGAGCAGGGGCTGAGGGTCGGGAGGCTGGAGGACCACGTCCGGCCATGAGCCTGTCCGGCGCTCGGGGCCGAGGCGGTTCAGGCCGGAGGGGGGTCCGGGGCGCCGGTCCCCGGGGCGATCACCCGAACGAGGGCCGGTTTCCCGGACCGGCGTACACGGGAAATCCGGCGACGCGAACGCAGTGAATTGGCACTCCGCTTGACCGAGTGCTAATCGCGGCCATAGTCTCGGGTCTGGCACTCCCCCCTGGAGAGTGCCAACATGCGCGACGGGCAGGTCCGGCACCCGCGACGACGGATCGACCTGGTCGCCACCTCAGACAGTTAACCCCGTGAGATCTCCGAAGGGGGAGGTCGGATCGTGACGACCGCCAGCTCCAAGGTTGCCATCAAGCCGCTCGAGGACCGCATCGTGGTCCAGCCGCTCGACGCCGAGCAGACCACGGCTTCGGGCCTGGTCATTCCGGACACCGCCAAGGAGAAGCCCCAGGAGGGCGTCGTCCTGGCCATCGGTCCGGGCCGCGTCGAGGACGGCAAGCGCGTCGAACTCGACGTGAAGGTCGGCGACGTCGTGCTCTACAGCAAGTACGGCGGCACCGAGGTGAAGTACAACAACGAGGAGTACCTCGTTCTCTCGGCTCGCGACGTTCTCGCGATCATCGAGAAGTAAGTCACCTCGTAGCACATCTGCTCCGAAACTGCGCCCCTGGTCCCGACACGCTTACTGAGCCGGGGGCCCGGGGCGCAGTGATTTTTCACCCCTGATTTCCGAGAGGGCTCCCGCTGCCATGGCGAAGATCCTGAAGTTCGACGAGGACGCCCGTCGCGCCCTTGAGCGCGGCGTCAACAAGCTTGCCGACACGGTGAAGGTGACGATCGGCCCCAGGGGCCGCAACGTCGTCATCGACAAGAAGTTCGGCGCCCCCACCATCACCAACGACGGTGTCACGATCGCCCGCGAGGTCGAGGTCGAGGACCCGTTCGAGAACCTCGGTGCCCAGCTGGTCAAGGAGGTGGCGACCAAGACCAACGACATCGCGGGTGACGGTACGACCACCGCGACCGTGCTGGCCCAGGCGCTCGTCCGCGAGGGCCTGCGCAACGTCGCGGCCGGCGCCTCCCCGGCCGCCCTGAAGAAGGGCATCGACGCCGCCGTCGCCGCGGTCTGTGAGGACCTCCTCGCCTCGGCGCGCCCGATCGACGAGAAGTCCGACATCGCCGCCGTCGCCGGGCTGTCCGCCCAGGACCAGCAGGTCGGCGAGCTCATCGCCGAGGCGATGGACAAGGTCGGCAAGGACGGTGTCATCACCGTCGAGGAGTCCAACACCTTCGGCCTGGAGCTGGACTTCACCGAGGGCATGGCCTTCGACAAGGGCTACCTGTCGCCGTACTTCGTGACGGACCAGGAGCGCATGGAAGCCGTCCTGGACGACCCGTACATCCTCATCACGCAGGGCAAGGTCGGCTCCATCGCCGAGCTGCTGCCGCTGCTGGAGAAGGTCATCCAGGCCAACGCCTCCAAGCCGCTGCTGATCATCGCCGAGGACGTCGAGGGCGAGGCCCTGTCGACCCTGGTCGTCAACAAGATCCGCGGCACGTTCAACGCCGTCGCGGTCAAGGCCCCCGGCTTCGGCGACCGCCGCAAGGCGATGCTGCAGGACATGGCCGTCCTCACCGGCGCCACGGTCGTCTCCGAGGAGGTCGGCCTCAAGCTCGACCAGGTCGGCCTGGACGTGCTGGGCTCCGCCCGCCGCGTCACCGTCACCAAGGACGACACCACGATCGTCGAGGGTGCCGGCAAGAAGGAGGACGTGACCGGTCGCATCGGCCAGATCAAGGCCGAGATCGAGACCACCGACTCCGACTGGGACCGCGAGAAGCTCCAGGAGCGCCTCGCGAAGCTGGCCGGCGGCGTGTGCGTCATCAAGGTCGGCGCCGCCACCGAGGTGGAGCTGAAGGAGAAGAAGCACCGCCTGGAGGACGCCATCTCCGCGACCCGCGCCGCGGTCGAGGAGGGCATCGTCTCCGGTGGTGGCTCCGCGCTCGTCCACGCCGTCAAGGTCCTCGAGGGCAACCTCGACAAGACCGGCGACGAGGCCACCGGTGTCGCGGTCGTCCGCCGCGCCGCCGTCGAGCCGCTGCGCTGGATCGCCGAGAACGCCGGCCTCGAGGGCTACGTCATCGTCTCCAAGGTCGCCGAGCTCGAGAAGGGCAGCGGCTACAACGCCGCCACCGGCGAGTACGGCGACCTGATCAAGGCCGGCGTCATCGACCCGGTCAAGGTCACCCGCTCCGCCCTGGAGAACGCCGCCTCCATCGCCTCCCTGCTGCTCACGACCGAGACCGTGGTCGTCGAGAAGAAGGAAGAAGAGGAGCCGGCCGCCGGTGGTCACGGCCACGGCCACGCCCACTGAGCCACGCGCTCGTAGCGGACGTCGGTGACAGACGCCCGTAGCAGACACGCAGGCCCGGCACCGCTGCCCAGCGGCGCCGGGCCTGCGTGCTGTCCCCGTGCTCACACCCGCGCGGGTGCCGCAGAGGGAAGCCGTCGATGACGGTCCCGGAACCGGGGTGCTGCCGTCGGTGCCGGCCGGTGGATACGGCTGGCACCACCGCGTCCGCTATCGCTAGCCTCGCCCACCATGAAACGGCGTCGGCAGAAGAAGCTCTCCCGTCAGCTCTTCGAAGCGACTGTGACGGCTGACACCGCCCGCGTGCGGGCGCTCCTGCGGGCCGGAGCGGACCCGGAGCGAGGAGACAGCGACGGCACCACCCCTCTCTACCTGGCGTCCGTGCAGGGGGAGGCCGAGGTCGCACGCCTGCTCCTGGAAGCCGGGGCCTGCCCCGACACCGAGAGCCGGGGAGTCGGCTCGGAGGGCACACCGCTGTGCGCGGCCGCGTGCTGGGGGCACACCGGGACCGTGCGCGAACTGTTGGCGCACGGCGCCGACCCGGACCTCCGGGAAGACCGCGGAACAGGCTGGTCTCCCTTGGACTGGGCGAACAACGGCCCCCACCCCGAGACGGCCGCACTCCTGGTCACAGCGGGAGCAGGCTCTCACCGGGAAGCCGTTCAGCAGCCCACGACCTGACCGCTGAATCCCCGGGGTCGTTTTCGCGACAGGCCCGGTCCGTGCCGTCAGCGCGGCCCGTACTTGCGGCCCGTACGGGAGGAGAAACCGCCCAGGAGGTCGCGCGGGACCAGCTTCGCCGCTCCCATCAGGACCTTGTACCGCGGGTCCGGGATCGACACCGACTTGCCGCGGGCCAGGTCCGCGAGGGCCGCCTCCGCCACCTTGTCCGCGTCGAGCCACATCCAGTTCGGGATGCTGTCCGTCCCCATCCCCGCCCGCTTGTGGAACTCGGTGCGGACGAAGCCGGGGCACAGCGCCATCAGGCGTACGCCGCTGCCCGCCAGGTCCTGGGCCGCGCCCTGGGTGAACTGCACCACCCACGCCTTGGACGCCCCGTAGGTTCCGCGCGGCACGAACGCGGCGGTCGAGGAGACGTTCACGACGCCCCCGCGTCCGCGCTCCCGCATCGCCTCCGCCGCCGCCGACGTCAGCCGCAGCACCGCCTCGCAGTGGACCTTGAGCATCCTCAGCTCGTCCGCCATCGAGACCTCGAGGTAGCGGCCCTTGTTGCCGAAACCCGCGTTGTTGATCAGCAGGTCGACGGGATTCCTGCGCTCGCCCAGCCGCTCGGCCACCACCTCGATGCCCTTGTCCTCCGCGAGGTCGGCCCGCAGCACCTCCGCCTCGATGCCGTGGCGGTCGTGGAGCTCGGTCGCCTGCTCGCGGAGCCGGGCGATGTCGCGGGCCACCAGCACCAAATCGTGCCCGTCGGCTGCCAGCTTCCGCGCGAACGCGGCACCGATCCCGGCCGTCGATCCCGTAATCAGAGCGGTTGTCATGGCCCAAGACTAGTTACCCGGAGTCCGGGCGTCCGCTCGGCATCGCCGCCCGACCGGTGCACTGAAGCCCGACCGGATCAGTCACCCGAGTGCCCGCCCCTTCGGGCCTGTCCGGCCCCGTGCTCCGCGTGATCCGGCGGGGTCCCCGCGGACTGGCCCTTCTCGACCACCACGAACTGGCCCATCATCCCCTCGTCCTCGTGGTACAGCAGATGGCAGTGGTACATGTAAGGGACGTCGGGATCGGCCGGCCCGGTGAAGCGCAGTGCCAGTTTCATCGTCGTGCCGTGCGGGACGAACACCGTGTCCTTCGGCCCGCGCAGCGCCGGCGGTGGTGCCGACCCGTTCACCTCCACCACGCGGAACTGCACATCGTGCACATGGAAGTTGTGCGGCATGCCGTTGGTGTTGCGTATCGTCCACAGCTCCGTCGTCCCGCGGGTGACGGTCTCGTCGATGCGGCCCATGTCCATCGACCGGCCGTTGATCCCGGACAGCTTCAGATCGAAGTGCCGCCCGCGCACCGCCTCGGCACCGTCGGGAAGCTCCGGCTCGGTGAGCGTGGCCGGCAACCGCGGCGACGGCCGCAACTGCCGGGCCGCCCGCAGCTCCAGTACGTCGAAGGAGTCGTCGCCCCCGCCGAACCGCCGCTGCCAGAAGCCGCCGTAGTTGTCCTGTGGGAAGCTCCGGAGCATCACCCGCTCACCCGCCTCGACCCGTACGACGATCTCGGCGCGCTCACCCGGTGACAGCTGTATCCGGTCCATCACCGCGGGCCGCGCCAGCAGTCCGCCGTCCGTCCCGATCAGCGAGAAGTCACGGTCGCCCGGGAAACCGAAGGCGTAGGTGCGGGCGGTGGAGGCGTTGACCAGCCGCAGCCGTATCAGTTCGTCGTGGACCTCCCGGTAGGGGCGCAGGGTGCCGTTGACCACGGTCCGGTCACCCAGGAAGCCCACGTTCTGCATCAGCCCGCGGTCGCCGGACAGCCGTGAACCGTCGAAGCGGACGTCCTGCACGACGACCGGCAGATCGTCGACGCCGTACCGCTTCGGCAGGGACAGGCGAGCGGACTCCTCGTCGTCGAGGAGGAACAGGCCGGCGAGACCACGCCTGACGTGCTCCTCGGTCTTGCCGTGTGGATGAGGGTGGTACCAGAGCGTCGCCGCCGGCTGGTCCACCGTCCAGTGCGGGGTCCAGGCGGCACCCGGGGCGATCATCTGGTGCGGGCCGCCGTCCATGCGGGCCGGCAGATGCATCCCGTGCCAGTGCACGGAGGACGCCTCGTCCAGGTCGTTGCCGACCCGTACGCGCACCTTCTCGCCGCGCTTCGCGCGAAGCGTCGGGCCGAGGTAGGAGCCGTTGAACCCCCAGGTCGTGGTCCTCCTCCCCTCCTGGAACTCCGTCTCGCCCGCCTGCATGCGCAGGTCGAAGACCCGTGTGCCGTCCCTCTCCACGGTCGACTCGGCCTGCGGAGGTATCGCCAGCGCGTTGTCGAACGGTGCCTTGCCCACCGTGCTGACCGCGGCGCCGGTCCACAGCCAGGCGAACAGGGCGCCGACGGTCACGGCGAGCGCGGTGACCAGGGAACCGAGCACGATGACAAGGCGCTTCCAGCGGAATGCGCGGCGGGTGGTGCCGGGCGGGCTCTCCCCGGCCGGCACCTCGCTCTTGGGCGTATGGCGAGACATGCTTCGAGCGTCGCGGTTCATGGTCCGCAGGACATCGGGGGCCTCCCCGGACCCGGCCCTGAGTCAACCCTCGCTCGGCATCGGGGATTTCCCCTGGAACCGGCTGAGCAAGTGCGGGAGAACCGCGCGGGCGAGTGAGGGGGGAGAAGTGGGAAGCGATGCGGCACCCCGTGGCCCTTCGTCAGGCTCCCAGGTCCGCCCCGTACTTCGTCTCGTACTGCCGAGCCTTGGCCAGTGCCTCCGGGTGCAGCGCGTCCGCCGCCGCCAGCAGGCGCGGCAGCAGCGTCCGCTCCGTGGTCACCGCCCGGAACTGCAGCGCGACCGTCACCTCGTGGTCCGGCCGGTGCACCCTCCGGATCGCGTCGCCCGCCCGGACCTCACCGGGCCGGACGACCCGCAGATAGGCACCCGGCGCGCCCCGCTGCGTGAACCGCCTCACCCAGCCCTTCTCACCCAGATGGCCCTGGAAGGTGCGGCAGGGAATGCGGCCGGAGGTGACCTCCAGCACCACCTCGGCCCCGATGCCCCAGCGCTCACCGATCAGGGCGCCGGACAGGTCGATCCCTGCCGTGGTGAGGTTCTCGCCGAACGAGCCGTTCGGCAGCGTGCGGCCCAGCACGCCCTCCCACTCGTCGAGGTCCTCGCGGGCCATCGCGTACACGGCCTGGTCGTCGCCCCCGTGGTGCCGCGTCTCGCACACCGCGTCCCCGGCCAGCCCGCTCGCGCCGACCCCCTTCGGCCCCGGCGCCGCCACCCGTACCGGCCCGTCCACCGGCTGCTTGTCGATGCCGGTCACACCCTCGGGCTGGTCCGTGTACGGCACGGCCTTGGGGCGCCCCAGGTTCACAGACAGAAGTTTCATGGGCGCACGGTAAGCGATACGGGCCAAAGCATCGAAGCGGTATTCGGCACTGTGTCAAAGGGCGGCTTATCCTTGAGGGTGTGATCGAAGCCCGTCATCTCCGTGTGCTGCGCGCCGTGGCCACCACCGGTTCGTTCTCCGCGGCGGCCCGGGAACTGGGCTGCACCCAGCCCGCCGTCAGCCAGCAGATGAAGGCGCTGGAAGGGTCCGTGGGCACGCCGCTGCTCGTCCGCACCGGGCGTGAGATGCGCATGACGCAGGCCGGAGAAGTGCTGGTGCGCCATGCGGCCGGCGTTCTCGCCGGGCTGACCGCGGCCGAGGAGGAGGTCGCCGCCATCGCAGGGTTGCGGGCGGGGCGGGTGCGGCTCGTGTCCTTCCCCAGCGGCAGTTCGACGCTCGTTCCGGCAGCCCTCGCCGCTCTGCGCGACGCCCACCCCGGCACCCGTGTCTCCCTGGAGGAGGCCGAGCCGCCCCGGTCCGTCGAGATGCTGCGCGAGGGCGACTGCGACATCGCCCTCGCTTTCCGGTACGAGGGGGCTGCGGGTGCCGAGGAGTGGCACGACCTGGTCGTGCGCCCGTTGCTCACGGACCGGCTCGTGGGACTGGTGCCCGAGCGGCACCGGCTGGCGCATGCGAAGTCCCTCGCCATAGGCGAACTCGCCGAGGAACCGTGGATCGCGGGCTGCCCGCGTTGCCGTGGTCAGCTGATCGAGGTGTGCGAGACGGCAGGCTTCACCCCGCGTATCGACTTCGCGACCGACGACTACCCCGCGGTGGCCGGCCTGGTCGGTGCGGGGCTCGGGGTGGCCGTCCTGCCCCAGCTGGCCCTCGAGTCCGTACGGCTCAGGGGGGTGCGCACGGTGGCCCTGGAGCCCGCGGTGCGGCGGGAGATCGTGGCACTGACGCTTCCCGACCTCGCCCAGGTGCCCGCGGTCGGCGCGACGCTCGACCAACTGGCACGGGCAGCCGGGCGGTAGGCCGGGCCCGGCGGGGCCGTCTGTCCGGCGGTCGTCCGGTCAGCGGTCGTCCGGCCGGCGGTTGTCCATCCATCGGCCGTCCGTCCACCGGTCGTCCGGGCCGGGCGGCTGTCCGTCGGTGGGGCGGTGGAGCGCCTCCTGCGCAAAAACGATGACACAGGTGCGCCCGATGATGCAGAAACGTTCCTTCAGTTGTTCGAAGAGGCGTGCCCGCCGGTGGCCGAGACCGATGCCGGGACCGGCGCCGATACGGCCGATGCCGCTGGTGGTGAGCCCGGCGGTGACGCCGAGGGCGACACCAGCCGGTGGCGTGCCCTGCCCATCAGCTCTTCGCGTTCGTCCTCGGTCAGTCCGCCCCACACGCCGTACGGCTCGCGTACGGCCAGTGCGTGGGCGGCGCACTCGGCGCGTACCGGGCACCTCATGCAGACCTCTTTGGCCGAGTTCTCGCGAGCACTTCGTGCCGCCCCGCGCTCGCCCTCGGGGTGGAAGAAGAGCGAACTGTCCACCCCGCGGCATGCGGCCAGGAGCTGCCAGTCCCACAGGTCCGCGTTCGGTCCTGGAAGGCGAGAGAAATCTGCCATTTCGTGACCCCTTGTAGCCATTCTGGGCGGATCCGTGTCCACGACCGTACAACTACGATCCAAGGAGATGAAAATATGACTCATTGCGAATCTAGCCTCAGACACCAGCAAATGGGAAGAAAAGGGTCCGAACGGGGCATCGGTTGTGATGAAAGTTCGAGGGTCCCCTGCGCGTGTCTCCATCGTGTCCGTCCCCTCACGTAGAGTGCCGAAGACAGCGGACGGCCCCGTAACTCTTTCGAGTGACCGTCGTTGAGAGTGCGAGGCGGTTGAAGGAACAAGCGCTCGGGCGGGTGTCCGAAGCGGTCGACCGCACAGGTGACGATTTCGTACCAGCCTGGAGGCACAAGGTGACGCGCATCAGCTGCGGAGGGCGGCCATGACTTCCGTCCTCGTCTGCGACGACTCCCCGCTTGCCCGAGAGGCGCTGCGCCGCGCGGTCGCGACCGTGCCCGGCGTCGAGCGCGTGACGACGGCCGCCAACGGCGAGGAAGTCCTCCGCCGCTGGGGTGCCGACCGCTCGGACCTGATTCTGATGGACGTACGCATGCCCGGTCTGGGGGGTGTCGAGACCGTCCGGCGGCTGCTGTCCGCCGACCCCGGTGCGCGCATCATCATGCTCACCGTCGCCGAGGACCTCGACGGGGTGGCACTCGCCGTGGCCGCCGGCGCCCGCGGCTATCTGCACAAGGACGCCTCCCGCGCGGAGTTGCGTGCGACGGTCACCCAGGCACTCGCCGACCCGACCTGGCGGCTCGCCCCGCGGCGGCTGCGCTCGGCGGAGATGGGCGCCGCGCCCACGCTCACCGCGCGTGAGATCCAGGTCCTCGAAGGCATGAGCCACGGTCGCTCCAACGCCGAGATCGGCCGCGAGCTGTTCCTCTCCGAGGACACGGTCAAGACGCACGCCCGGCGGCTCTTCAAGAAGCTCGGCGCGTCGGACCGGGCCCACGCGGTGGCGCTCGGATTCCGGTGGGGTCTGGTGCGCTAGGGCCTGTCCGGCGGAACAGGCCGCAGGAAATCGACGGCGCCCTGTCCGTGCAGGTGAGTGGGGGCTGCTGCCTCCGGCTGCAAGGCGGAGGTGGGGGTCCCCCCGGCCGGAGGCTGGGGGAGGAGTCGGTCCGGGTCTCCCCTGCTCGAGCGGAGTCGAGAGCTTGGGGAAGGAACCATGGCGACCGACGGCAACGCGGCTGGGGGTCCCCCCTGCTCGAAGAGCTTGGGGGAGGGCGTGTCGGCCCCCGCGTCCGCGGCACGACCCGCCGGACAGGCCCTGAGGCCTGTTCTCCGGATCGGTCCGGCTCCGGTGTACGACATCGAGCGGCGGCCCGCACGTACGGGCATGCGGATGCCCCGCGCGGACCGTCCCCAGCCGGACCGCACCCGCGTGGAGCCGCACCGATGACGGGCGGCGCCACCGGTGCGGACCGCCGCCGCACCGCCGGGTGCGACCCGCGGTCCGGCGCAGCGGGCGCGCTGCTCGGCCGCCCCGGACCGATCCGGGCGACAGGTCCTACGGCCGTCCGCTCGTGCCTCGTCGGCAGAGGCGCGGAAAGCCCGGCCCACCAGGGCGCCGAAGCCGGCCGCCGGGTGCCCTGTGCCTGTTTCGCGGCGGATGACGCATCCTTGAGGTGTGGAGTTCCTCGGGGACGAGTCGGTCGAGCGGGAGGGGAGGGCGCAGGGGATGAGTTCCGGCGCACCTGCTCATAACGCTTCGGTGCACAACAAGGGACGTGGTGCCGCGGAGCAGAGGACCGCAGGGCACCATGGACCGATGCGCGACGACGAGGCGGGCACTGCCCAAGGGGCGATCGGTGCGCTCGTCCACCGCGCTGTCGACGGGGACGAGCAGGCGACACACGATCTGCTCGCCCATGTCCACCCCCTGGCGCTGCGGTACTGCCGCACCCGCCTGTCCCGGCTCCCGGGCGACGCCCGGCACTTCGTCGAGGACCTCGCCCAGGAGGTCTGCGTGGCGGTGCTCCTCGCGCTGCCCCGCTACAGGGACACCGGCCGCCCCTTCGAGGCGTTCGTCTTCGCCATCGCCGCGCACAAGGTGGCCGACCTGCAGCGCGCGGCGATGCGCCATCCCGGTCTGACAGCCGTACCTTCCGACGAGATGCCCGAGCGCCCCGACGACTCCCTCGGCCCGGAGGAGCGCGCCCTCCTCAGCAGCGACGCCGCGTGGGCCAAGAAACTGCTGGCCAACCTGCCCGAGAACCAGCGCGAGCTGCTTCTGCTGCGCATCGCCGTGGGCCTCACCGCGGAGGAGACCGGCCAGATGTTGGGAATGTCACCCGGCGCCGTCCGGGTCGCCCAGCACCGCGCGCTGAGCCGGCTGCGAGCCCTGGCGGAGCAGTGACCACCCCCGCGGAAACCATCCGCCGCCCTGCGCGCCCTTGGGTGGTGAACGGCCACCCGGCCAATTCCGTACGAACATACGAAGACCGGGGGCGGGTGGAACCATGGAATGAGACACCCCCGGTTCCCGTTAGCATGGACATCCGCACCGATCAAGGCCATTTGGGGAAGGTGTCATGACTGCGAACGTCGACGGAGTGCCCGAAAAATTCGCGACACTCGGGCTGACCTACGACGACGTGCTGCTGCTGCCGGGTGCATCCGAGGTGCTCCCCAACGCGGTCGACACCTCGTCCCGTATCTCGCGCAACGTCCGTGTGAACACCCCGCTGCTCTCGGCGGCCATGGACAAGGTGACCGAGTCCCGCATGGCGATCGCGATGGCCCGCCAGGGCGGTGTCGGCGTCCTGCACCGCAACCTGTCCATCGCGGACCAGGCCAACCAGGTCGACCTGGTGAAGCGCTCCGAGTCCGGCATGGTCACCGACCCGATCACCATCCACCCCGACGCCACGCTCGCCGAGGCCGACGCGCTGTGCGCCAAGTTCCGCATCAGCGGCGTCCCGGTCACCGACGGCAGCAAGAAGCTGCTCGGCATCGTCACCAACCGTGACATGGCCTTCGAGACCGACCGCTCCCAGCGGGTGCGCGACATCATGACGCCGATGCCGCTGGTCACGGGCCAGGTCGGCATCTCCCGCGTGGACGCCATGGAGCTGCTGCGCCGCCACAAGATTGAGAAGCTTCCCCTGGTCGACGACGAGGGGGTCCTCAAGGGCCTCATCACGGTCAAGGACTTCGTCAAGGCGGAGCAGTACCCCCACGCGGCGAAGGACTCGGAGGGCCGCCTGATCGTCGGTGCCGCCGTGGGCGCCAGCCCCGAGGCACTCGAGCGTGCCCAGGCGCTCGCCGAGGCCGGGGTGGACTTCCTGGTCGTCGACACCTCCCACGGCCACAACAGCAACGCCCTCAGCTGGATGTCGAAGATCAAGTCGAGCGTCGGCATCGACGTGATCGGCGGCAACGTCGCCACGCGTGACGGCGCCCAGGCGCTGATCGACGCCGGTGTCGACGGAATCAAGGTGGGTGTGGGCCCCGGCTCGATCTGCACCACCCGTGTGGTCGCCGGCATCGGCGTCCCGCAGGTCACCGCCATCTACGAGGCGTCCCTCGCGGCCCGTCCGGCCGGCGTGCCGTTGATCGGCGACGGCGGTCTGCAGTACTCCGGAGACATCGGCAAGGCGCTGGCCGCCGGTGCCGACACGGTGATGCTCGGCAGCCTCCTCGCCGGTTGCGAGGAGTCACCCGGCGAGCTGCAGTTCATCAACGGCAAGCAGTACAAGTCGTACCGCGGCATGGGCTCGCTCGGCGCCATGCAGTCGCGCGGCCAGGCCAGGTCGTACTCGAAGGACCGCTACTTCCAGTCCGACGTCGCCTCCGACGACAAGCTCGTCCCCGAGGGCATCGAGGGCCAGGTGCCCTACCGCGGTCCGCTGGCCAACGTGCTGCACCAGCTCGTCGGCGGCCTGCGCCAGACCATGGGCTACGTGGGCGCCGCCACCATCGAGGAGATGGAGAGCAAGGGCCGCTTCGTACGGATCACCTCCGCGGGCCTGAAGGAGAGCCACCCGCACGACATCCAGATGACGGTCGAGGCACCGAACTACAGCCGCACGTAGGCAGCGGCCCCCGAGGGCGGCCCCGGATGGCTCCGGGGCCGCCCTCGCCGTATGTCCGGCGCGCTGACTGCCACGGCCGTCGGGGATACTGGAAGGCGCTGCAACGCATCAGGGAAAGGCCACAGACGTGACTGAGATCGAGATCGGGCGAGGCAAGCGGGGCCGCCGGGCGTACGCCTTCGACGACATCGCCGTCGTCCCCAGCCGCCGTACGCGGGACCCGAAGGAGGTCTCGATCGCCTGGCAGATCGACGCCTACCGCTTCGAGCTGCCCTTCCTGGCAGCCCCCATGGACTCGGTCGTCTCGCCGGCCACGGCGATCCGCATCGGCGAGCTCGGCGGTCTCGGTGTGCTGAACCTCGAAGGGCTGTGGACGCGGTACGAGGACCCGCAGCCGCTGCTCGACGAGATCGCCGAACTGGACGCCGAGTCGGCCACGCGCCGTTTCCAGGAGATCTACACCGCCCCCATCAAGGAGGAGCTGATCGGGCAGCGCATCAAGGAGGTGCGCGACTCCGGCGTCGTCACCGCGGCCGCGCTCTCCCCGCAGCGCACCGCCCAGTTCTCCAAGGCCGTCGTCGACGCGGGCGTGGACATCTTCGTGATCCGCGGGACGACGGTCTCCGCGGAGCACGTCTCCAGCTCGCACGAGCCGCTCAACCTGAAGCAGTTCATCTACGAACTGGACGTCCCGGTGATCGTCGGCGGCTGCGCCACCTACACCGCGGCCCTGCACCTGATGCGCACCGGCGCGGCCGGCGTCCTGGTGGGCTTCGGCGGCGGCGCCGCACACACCACCCGCAACGTGCTGGGCATCCAGGTCCCCATGGCCACCGCGGTCGCCGACGTGGCCGCCGCCCGCCGCGACTACATGGACGAGTCCGGCGGCCGGTACGTGCACGTGATCGCGGACGGCGGCGTCGGCTGGTCGGGCGACCTGCCCAAGGCGATCGCCTGCGGCGCCGACGCGGTGATGATGGGCTCCCCGCTCGCGCGCGCCACCGACGGCCCGGGCAAGGGCAACCACTGGGGCATGGAAGCGGTGAACGAGGAGCTGCCGCGTGGCATGAAGGTCGACCTCGGCACCGTCGGCACCATCGAGGAGATCCTCACCGGCCCGTCGCACACGCCCGACGGCTCGATGAACCTCTTCGGCGCCCTGCGCCGCGCCATGGCCACCACCGGGTACAGCGAGCTGAAGGAGTTCCAGCGCGTCGAGGTGACGGTGGCGGACTCGCAGCACCGGCGGTGACGTGCTGCCGCGCTCGCCTTGAGCGCGGCGGACGCCCTTGAGAGTGATGACGGGGCTCGGCCACCCCACCGGCATGTGGGGTGGCCGAGCCCCGTCGTGTGTACGGGTGGGGGAGTGGTGGTGGGGGCGCGTGGGGCGGTAGGGGGGCGTGCGGTTGCTTTCGGGGTGAATGCCGCAGGAAAGGCCGTTTCGAGTCGATAGTGTCCGTGTTCGGCGGCTCAGCTCTCGGGGTCGCCCCCTTCCAAGGACACGTTCCGGACCTCGCCCTTCGGGGCCCGGACCGATTCTGAACGGACCGCCCAACCGGGCTGACGGGCGGCCTCGTGGAAGGGGGCGTGCCCATGGGTCGCCACCGCAAGCCCACCCGCTGGGACCGTATCCGTCTGTGGACGGTGAAGTGCCGGAGGAGGTGGGTCTTGCGGATCTTTGGATGGTGAGCGGCCACCCCTAAGAGGCATAGGGGTGGACACTCCGTGATCCATCTGGGGCCTGCCGCAGTTAGCCGCTGCGGTGGGCCCCACTTTTTTTGTACGGTACCGGATTCGCCGGCGGCTGGTCCGGTACCGGGGAGGTGGGTCTTGCGGATCTTTGGATGGTGAGCGGCCACCCCTAAGAGGCATAGGGGTGGACACTCCGTGATCCATCTGGGGCCTGCCGCAGTCAGCCGCTGCGGTGGCCTCCACCCGAATCCCAAGGTACTCACGCAGAATGCCGCCTACCACCGGCTCCTGGAGCACGGCGGGCCCTGGGCGCCCCCTCTCACAACCGGTGCGCCGCCCCCGTCGGGGTGGCCCCGCGTGTGTCCAGCAGCAGCTGGGCCTTCACCGACAGGCCCTGCAGGTCGTAGGTGCGGTGCTGCTGGAGCAGGATCGTCAGGTCGGCGTCGGCGGCGGCCTCGTACAGGGAGTCGGCGCGCGGGAGGGGGCGGTCGAGCACGCTCCAGGACGGGACGTGCGGGTCGTGGTAGCTGACGGAGGCGCCCAGCTCCATCAGCCGCGTCGCGATCTCCTGCGCGGGGCTGCCCTGCTGGTCGGCGAGGTCGGCCTTGTAGGTGACGCCGAGGAGCAGCACGCGTGCGCCGCGGGCCGACTTGCCGTGTTCGTTGAGGAGCGCGGCGGCGCGCTGTACGACGTAGTGCGGCATCCGTCCGTTGACCTGCTGGGCGAGTTCCGCCATCCGCAGGGTGCGGCCGGTGTGGGCGGTCAGGTCCTGGGCGACGGCGTGGCCGCCGACGCCGGGGCCGGGGCGGAAGGCGTGGAAACCGAAGGGTTTGGTCTCCGCGCAGCGGATGACGTCCCACAGGTCGACGCCCAGGTCGTGGCAGAGCACGGCCATCTCGTTGACGAGGGCGGTGTTGACGTGCCGGAAGTTGGTCTCCAGCAACTGCACGGTCTCCGCTTCCCGTGGGCCGCGTGCGCGTACGACCTTGTCGGTGAGTCTCCCGTAGAACGCGGCGGCCGACTCGGTGCAGGCCGGGGTGAGCCCGCCGATGACCTGCGGGGTGTTGGCGGGGGTGAAGTCGCGGTTGCCGGGATCGACGCGGCTGGGGGAGTAGGCGAGGTGGAAGTCGCGGCCCGCGCGGAGCCCGGATCCGGATTCGAGCAGGGGGCGCAGGAGCCCCTCGGTCGTCCCGGGTGGGGCCGGCGACTCGAGGATCACCGTGGTGTGCGGACGCAGCCGCGCGGCCAGGGTGCGGGCGGCCGTCTCCACCTGGCTGAGGTCCAGCCCGCCTTCCACGCCGGGTGGGGCCGGTGCGCAGATGACCGCCGTCCGTACTCGGCCGAGTTCGACCGGGCTGGTCATCACCCGGAATCCCTGCGCGACCATGCGGCGCAGTTCGGCGGGGCTGAGGGAGGCGGCCTCCGGGCCGGTCCGGTAGCCGATGGTGGGGATACCGGCGGTGACGGCTGCCTGGGCCAGGGGCAGGCCGTACGGGCCGAGTCCGATGACGGCGAGATCTGCGGGCATGGCGTGGGCCGTCCTTCCCAGTAACCGAAGCGGGACAGGCGCGCAAGCCCTGTGGACAGAACGAGCGAGCGCAATGTCAGACTAGGAGTAAATATGACCGATTTGCTGTATTGGTCGGTCGAGTTTCGGCGAGTCGCCGCGAGGGTTGTCCACAGGCTTGGGAGTGAGCGGTGGCTGGAGTCGGGCAACCCGGCCAGAATTTGGGCATGAGGGAGAGGGGGACCGGGCTTCGCCCCACGGGTGCGGCCGATGCGACCGACGAGCGGGAGGCAGCGGTGAGGACAGCGACACTGGGACCGGCGGAGCGCGCCGAGTCACTCGCATCCATGGCCGAGCGTGAGCTGGACGTCCTGGTGGTGGGCGGCGGTGTGGTGGGCGCCGGCACCGCGCTCGACGCCGTGACCCGCGGTCTGTCCACGGGACTGGTCGAGGCGCGTGACTGGGCGTCGGGTACCTCCAGTCGGTCCAGCAAACTCATCCACGGCGGTCTGCGCTATCTGGAGATGCTCGACTTCGCCCTCGTGCGGGAGGCGTTGAAGGAGCGGGGCCTGCTGCTGGAGAAACTCGCCCCGCATCTGGTGAAGCCGGTGCCGTTCCTCTACCCGTTGCAGCACAGGGGCTGGGAGCGGCTGTACGCCGGGGCGGGCGTCGCGCTCTACGACACCATGTCGATGGCCCCGGGGCATGGCCGCGGGCTGCCCGTGCACCGGCATCTGAGCCGTCGTCACGCACTGCGTGTGGCCCCGTGTCTGAAGAAGGACACCCTGGTCGGGGCGTTGCAGTACTACGACGCCCAGATGGACGACGCCCGGTTCGTGGCGACCCTGGTGCGCACCGCGGCGGCGTACGGCGCGCGAGTCGCCAACCGTGCCCGGGTGACCGGGTTCCTGCGCGAGGGTGAACGGGTCGTCGGCGCCCGGGTGCGGGATGTCGAGGGCGGCGGGGAGTACGAGGTCCGTGCCAAGCAGGTCGTCAACGCCACCGGGGTGTGGACCGACGACACCCAGGCGATGGTGGGCGAGCGGGGCCAGTTCCACGTACGGGCCTCCAAGGGCATCCACCTGGTCGTCCCCAAGGACCGCATCCACTCCACGACCGGGCTCATCCTGCGCACGGAGAAGTCCGTACTGTTCGTCATCCCGTGGGGCCGGCACTGGATCGTCGGGACCACGGACACCGGCTGGGACCTGGACAAGGCGCACCCGGCCGCGTCCAGCGCGGACATCGACTATCTGCTCGAGCATGTGAACTCGGTGCTCGCGGTCCCGCTCGGCAGGGACGACGTCCAGGGCGTGTACGCCGGCCTCCGGCCCCTGCTCGCAGGGGAGTCCGACGCCACCAGCAAGCTGTCGCGGGAGCACACCGTGGCGCATCCCGTCCCCGGACTCGTCGTGGTCGCGGGCGGCAAGTACACGACGTACCGGGTGATGGCCAAGGACGCGGTGGACGAGGCCGTGCACGGTCTCGACGTACGCGTCGCCGCCTGCGTCACCGAGGACACACCGCTGGTGGGCGCCGAGGGGTACCGGGCGTTGTGGAACGCGCGGGCGCGGATCGCCGCGCGCACCGGACTGCACGTGGTGAGGGTCGAGCATCTGCTGAACCGGTACGGGACGCTGGCGGAGGAGGTCCTGGAACTGATTGCCCAGGACCCCTCGCTGGGCGAACCGCTGCAGGCGGCCGACGACTATCTGCGCGCCGAGATCACCTACGCCGCCTCGCACGAGGGGGCGCGCCACCTGGACGACGTGCTGACCCGGCGCACCCGCATATCGATCGAGACGTTCGACCGGGGTACGCGCAGCGCACGGGAGGCCGCCGAGCTGATGGCGCCGGTGCTGGGCTGGGACAAGGACCGGATCGAGCGCGAGGTACAGCACTACGAGAAGCGGGTGGAGGCCGAACGGGAGTCGCAGCGCCAGCCGGACGACCTGACGGCGGACGCGGCACGGCTGGGAGCGCCGGACATCGTTCCGATGTAGGCCGCCCGGGTCCGAAGGCTGCTTTCACTCAAATTTCACTCGAACGAGTGTCGTGAACTGGGATCTCCGTCCGGAACCCGGGCGTTCTACCAGGTGCGAGGGCAGAACTCGGCCGCGAGCACCGCGGATATGAGACCGGGATCCGCTATCGCGTCCGTGTTCACCCGGAGGGTGAGGGCATGCCCACCGTCGGCGGTGGTTGCGGTGCGCACGTAGCTGCCGGAGATGTATCCGTTGTGCCCCCACACGGTGGTGCCGCACGGAAGCTTCACGGGGAACAGGCCCATGCCGTACGAGCCGTGTGCGGCACGGGTGTCGAGCATCTCGCGCAGTTGACGCGGGGGGAGCAGTCCACCGCCGAGCAGACTCGCGTAGAAGCGGTCCAGATCGGCGAGCGTGGTCACCAGCTCGCCTGCGGCGCCGGCCACCCGCGGGTCGAGTTCGGTGACGTCGGTTCCGTCGGTGGAGTAGGCGCGGCCGTGTGGAGCGGGCAGCGAGGTGCGGGAGCCGGGAAAGGAGGTGCCCGTCAGACGCAGAGGGGAGATGATGCGCCGCTCGGCCTCGGTGGCGTACGAGTGGCCGGTGACGCGTTCGACGACCAGGCCGAGCAGGGCGTAGTTGGTGTTCGAGTAGGCGAAGCGGCCGGGGTCGGCCGGGGAGTGGGTGAGTGCGATGCGCAGTGCCTGACGCGGAGTGACGGGGACGGTGCCACCGGTGTCCTCGGCGAAGTCGTACAGGCCGCTGGTGTGGTTGAGCAGGGAACGCAGGGTCAGCGCGCGACCGTCGTTGCCCGCTCCTCGCACCAGTCCCGGAAGATGTTTCTCCACGGTGTCGGAGAGCGACAGGCGGTGCTCGTCCGCCAGTTGCAGGACGACCGTCGCGATGAACGTCTTCGTGACGCTGCCGGCGCGGAAGTGGTCGGCCCGGGTGATGCCCTCGCCGGCGGAGGCATAACGCGAGCCGGTCTCCTCCAGGGCAAGGAGGGCTGCCGCCGGGGCTCCACCCTGTGTGACCAGCAACGGGAGGAGCGCGTCCGCCGGCG
Source organism: Streptomyces cathayae (assembly GCF_029760955.1). GTDB lineage: Bacteria > Actinomycetota > Actinomycetes > Streptomycetales > Streptomycetaceae > Streptomyces > Streptomyces cathayae. The sequence continues at coordinate 3,228,211 of NZ_CP121682.1, read as the reverse complement.
GGGCCGGCAGAGTCGAGGAAGCGGTCGGGGTCAGGGCGAGCGAAGCCACGGACACAGCGATGGCCAGCAGTGTCCGAGGCGGCGGCATCCCGGTTCCCCTCTCGTCGGAGGGACATCATGCAAGGTGGCGGAACACGTCCTTCCCCCGGGTTCCGGGTGCGCCGGGTATGAGGTGTCGTCAGGGGCACCCTGGGCGTGGAGCACTTGTCGGGTGAGGGACAATGAAGTCTCTGTCAGGGCGGGTTGCATGAGGGGACGCATGTCGGAGCCGGAGCGGGCGGGGACACCCCGTCAGGACGAGAGCGCACGTCTCCTCGCCGGGCGGTACCGGCTGGGAGATGTGCTCGGCCGCGGCGGCATGGGGACGGTGTGGCGAGCCGTGGACGAGACCCTGGGCCGGACGGTCGCCGTCAAGGAACTCCGGTTCCCGTCGAGCATCGACGAGGAGGAGAAGCGGCGGCTGATCACACGGACGCTGCGCGAGGCCAAGGCGATCGCTCGGATCCGCAACAACAATGCCGTGACGGTCTTCGACGTGGTCCAGGAGGACGACCGGCCCTGGATCGTGATGGAGCTCGTGGAGGGCAAGTCGCTCGCCGAAGCCATCCGGGAGGACGGCCTGCTGGAGCCCCGGCGTGCCGCCGAGGTCGGGCTCGCGGTGCTCGACGTGCTGCGCTCCGCGCACCGGGAGGGCATTCTGCACCGGGACGTGAAGCCGTCGAACGTGCTGATCGCCGAGGACGGCCGGGTCGTGCTCACCGACTTCGGTATCGCCCAGGTCGAGGGTGACCCGTCCATCACCTCGACCGGCATGCTCGTCGGCGCCCCCTCCTACATCTCCCCGGAGCGGGCCCGCGGGCACAAGCCGGGGCCGGCGGCCGACCTCTGGTCGCTCGGCGGGCTGCTGTACGCGGCGGTGGAGGGTACGCCGCCGTACGACAAGGGTTCCGCGATCGCGACGCTCACGGCGGTGATGACCGAGCCGCTCGAGGAGCCCAGGAACGCGGGACCGCTCAGGGACGTCATCTACGGGCTGCTCAACAAGGACCCCGCCCAGCGGCTCGACGACACCCGCGCGCGGGCCATGCTGAGCGCGGTGATCCACGCACCCGGGGGCAAGCGGAGCGACCCGGAACCTGCGGACGCGACGAAGGTCGTGCCGCTGCCCGAACAGCCCGATGGGCGTGCCGGTGGCGGAAGCAGGCGGGGCGAGGAGGCCGGGGAGCGACTGCGCGGTGCGATGCGTTCCATGCGGAAAGCGGCGGTGGCCGCCGGCTCGGCCGGCGCCGCGGCGACGACACGCGCCAAGACCGGCGGTGGCGTCGGAAGTTCGGCGGCCGGCACGACATCCGGTGCGGCGGCCGGAACCCGGGCCGAGGGGAGGCCGGCTGTGGGGTCCCCCTCGGGGTCCGGGCCGGCCTCGGCCTCGACACCGGGTTCACCCCGTGGCTCCGGTGCGGGCTCGGGTCCGACGCCGCACCCGGCACCCGGCAAGGCGTCGAACCAGGCTCCCGGCGGGCGGAGTTCGGGCTGGCCCGTGATGACGCCGCCGGATCTGCCGGCGAGGTCCGCGCCGAAGGCGTCGCTCACCGACGTGGTGCCGCGGCGGACGCTGGTCGTCATCGCGGCGGTCGTGGTGCTCGCCGTGCTCGGCACCGTGCTGGCCATCGTGCTCAGCGGTGATGGCGACGAGAACGGCGCGGGGGCGAAGGGCGGCGGCGCGGACAAGGTCGCCTCCAGCCAGGCACCCGGCGCCGACACCAAGAACGCCGAGGACACCGGGGCCGAGACCGGCACCAAGAACGCCGAGGACGAAACCGGTACCGACGGTGCGGCGAACGAGTCGGTGGACCCGAAAACCGGCGCGGGAGGGGAACCGGAGTCCGGCGACGCCGGTTCGGAGGAGAGCGAGGCCGACGACGCGGCCGGGGACGGGGACGGCGCCTCGGCGGTGAAGGCGACGCACAACGGGAGCCAGGGCTACTCGATCGGACTGCCCGAGGGCTGGCAGTACCGGTCGACGGACGGGGCCGGCGACCGCTTCACCGGGCCCGACGGACAGCGGCTGCTCGTCGCCTGGACGTCCACGCCGCAGGGCGACCCGGTGGCCGACTGGAAGAGGCAGGAACGCGGCATGGTGCGTCCGCAGTACGAGAGGATCCGCATAGAGGCGGTGGACTACCGGGGGTGGAACACCGCCGACTGGGAGTTCACCTCCATGGACGGGGGGACGAAGTACCGGACCATAGACCGGGGCTTCGTCGTCGACGGCCGGTACGGGTACGCGCTGATGTACTCGGCGAAGGCCGCCGAGTGGGACGGTGAGCAGCGCAAGGGGACGTGGCAGGTGCTGACGCAGTCCTTCGAGCCCAAGTCCTGAGCATGGACGGCCGCTTGATTGGGGAGTGAGATCTGGCATCCCCTCACTGCGGGTTGCCTCCGGCACGTATCGTGAGTGTTCGCAGACCGTACGCAGCCGGAACGGGCCGCCGGGCGAGCGGAACCGACCGACCATATCGCCGGGGGAGGCACAGTGGACGAATACGCGGGACGAGTTCTCGCCGATCGCTACCGCCTGCCGCTGCCTCCCTCCGACGAGTACGAACTGACCGAGACCCGCGCCTTCGACACCTACAGCGGGCAGGAAGTCCTGGTCAGGCAGGTGCCGTTGCCGGAGGTCGTCGAGGCCGAGGTGCTCGACGCGGAGGGGCTGCCCGACGGTTTCACGGCGCGTGACGGAAGCGTCCGGCGGGCCGCCGGACGTACCGGCGACCGCGCGGGTGTGCGGCGGCCCACCGACCCCGTGGCGCGGCGCGCGGTCGAGGCCGCGCAGGCCGCGGCGGCCATCCCCGACCATCCGCGGCTGGACCAGGTCTTCGACGTGTTCGCGGAGGGCGGTTCCCTGTGGATCGTCAGCGAACTGGTGTCCGCCCGACCGTTGGCGGCGCTGCTGGCCGAGCAGCCGCTGACTCCGTACCGGGCGGCCGAGGTCGCCTCGGACGTCCTGATGGCGGTGCGGGTCCTGCACGCCCACGGCTGGGTGCACCGGAACATCACCCCGCGCACGGTGCTGGTCTGCGACGACGGCCGGGTGATGCTCACCGGTCTCGCCGTCGGCGCGGCGGAGGAGGCGCTGTGCGGGTACGACCCGGTGCCTGCCGAGGATCCCCTCGTCGCGTCCCCTCCCGCTTCGGGTGCTCCCGTTTCGGGCACGGAGGTTCCGGATGCCGTCGTTCCGAACGCCGGGGTGCCGGGGGCGGGGGAGCCCGGGGAGCTGGGACCGGTGGCGCCCACGGGTACAGGCACGGGCAGGGGCGCTTCGGCTCCGCAGCGCACCCCGTCGTGGCCCCCCGGCTTCACGGCCGAGCCGGACCCGAACCCCGACGCCGCACGGCGGGCCGCCATCGAGGCGCGGGCCGGCCGATTGCCCGGTGACGGGACGGCGAACCCGGCCAACGGCACCTCCGCCGCGGCGGCCCCACGGCCCGTCGACAGCGCCGGGGAGGTCAGGGCCGCACGCGCGGGGGCGATCGCCGCGTACCGGGCGGGCACCCGCGCCGCCGCCCGGGTGCAGGAGGCACAGCAGACCGGTGCGGTCCCGCCGGGGCAGATAGCCGACCCCTACGGCGTGGGAACCACCGGCAGGCCCTCCCCCAAGCTCTTCGAGCAGGGGGGACCCCCAGCCGCGTTGCCGCCCGGCGGTTCCACGTCAGCACCCGCGCTCAGCCCGGCGACCGGCCCGGCGACCGCCCCCGCGACCGATGCGGCGGATTCGGGAGGCTTCGCCCCGTCCGGCGGGGCCGCCCCGCCCGCCCGCTGGGACGATCCGGCGGCCCACGCGCCCGCGCGCCGGGCCCCCACCACCGCGCTGGCCGCCGAGCGGGCACGGCAGGCGCGGATGGCCGTCGTCGGCCCCGTGACGGAGCGGTGGGCGCCGGAGCAGGCCGGGCCCGTGCACGAGAACTGGCAGCTGGCCGCGCCCATCGGCCCCGCGACCGATCTGTGGGCGCTGGGCGCGCTCCTGTTCCGGGCCGTGCAGGGCCACGCGCCCTACCCGGAGGAGTCGACGGCCGAACTGGTGCAGATGGTGTGCGCCGAACCCCCCGCGTTCGCCGAGGAGTGCGGACCGCTCAGGCCGGTCGTGGAGTCGCTGCTGCGTCAGGACCCCACCGAGCGGCTGGACTTCGAGGAGTTGCGCGGCTGGCTGCGCTCACTGGTGCGGTCGGCGCCCGAGCCGGAGGCCGGCGTACACGTCATAGCGGCACCGCCGGTCGACACCAGCCGGCTGCCCGTCGTGCGCCGCCGGGGCGAGCTGGTGCGCAGACGCCGCGCCGCGCTGCCCGCGCACCACGGACGGCACAAGCGGGCCAAACAGGAGTCGGGGTCCCCGCGCCGGCTGGGCCGCACCCTGCTCCTGCTGGTGCTGTTCGCCATGGCCGCGGCGATCGCGTACGCCGTCCTGTTCATGCCGAAGGCCGGAGAGGGGACCGGGGGCGCGGCCGACCGTACCGGTGCCGCCGGAGAGGTCGGCGGGGCGTCTCCGTCGCGGGAGGCCGGGGGAGCGCCGGGCGCCGACGACTCCTCGGCGAAACCGGACGACCCGAAGAGCCCGAAGAGCCCGGAGGGCGGCGCCGAGGAGTCGGCCGGGTCGAACGAGACGCAGACCACCGGCCCCGACGCCGCCAAGGGCTTCACCCTGCGCAAGGATCCGGAGGGCTTCCGGGTCGCCGTCGCCGAGGGCTGGCAGCGCACCGGGAAGAACGGCAGCGGCCAGGTCGTCTACTCCAGCGGCGACTTCGAGCTGATCGTCGTACCGGGCCGGGACAGTGCCTCGCAGTACGGCGACGACCCGATGGCCTACCAGCGGGACGACGAGCGTGAGCTCCAGCCGTACCGCGACTCCAGCTGGGCCACGTCCACCGGGCTGAAGACCATCGAGGTGGGCGGACGGAGCATGGCCGAGGGACAGTTCACCTGGACCGGCGGCGACGGGGGCGAGCTGTACGTCCGTAACCTCGCGGCGTTGATCGACGGCCGGTACCACGTCGTGCAGGTGCGGGGCCCGGAGGGCGAACGGGACGAGGTGAGCCGGCTGTTCGAGCAGGCGTCGACGACATACCGGTTCACCGGCTGACCGGAGAAGCGGCGGGGAAGCGGAAGGGAAGCGGAAGGGAAGCGGCGGGGAAGCGGAAGGGAGGAGCCCGAGGGGCGTACGCCTCCGCAGGCACTTTGGTTGCTTTCCGTCCCGTACAGCGACAACCATCACAGTGCGGTCTCCATGGCCCCTCTTCGGTTCCCAGGGCCGACCCGGGTACCTACCCTGAGGTTGTCAAGACCATTGCGGGGCAAGGTGAATGAGATACAGGGGCAGCTCGTCGCGGGCCGCTACCGGCTGGGTGAAGCCATCGGCAGCGGTGGCATGGGCCGGGTGTGGCACGCGCATGACGAGGTGCTGCACCGATCCGTCGCGGTCAAGGAGCTGACCGCCGCTCTCTACGTCCCCGAGAGCGAGCAGGCCAGGCTGCTGGCGCGCACCCGCGCCGAGGCGCGCGCGGCGGCACGGATCAACCACTCCGCGGTCGTCACGGTGCACGACGTACTGGAGCACGACGGCCGCCCCTGGATCGTCATGGAGCTGGTCGAAGGCCACTCGCTCGCCGACGCCGTCAACGAACGGGAGCGTGTCGAGCCCCGCGAGGCGGCACGGATCGGTCTGTGGGTGCTGCGCGCCCTGCGGGCCGCGCACGCCGCCGGTGTGGTGCACCGTGACGTCAAGCCCGGCAACGTGCTCCTCGGCGGCGACGGGCGCGTGCTGCTCACCGACTTCGGCATCGCGCAGATAGAGGGTGACACGGCGATCACCCGGACCGGAGAGGTCGTCGGCTCGGTCGACTATCTCGCACCCGAGCGCATCCGCGGCCAGGATCCCGGCCCCTCCTCCGACCTCTGGGCGCTCGGTGCCACGCTGTACACGGCGGTGGAGGGCAGATCGCCGTTCCGCCGGACATCCCCGCTGACCACCATGCAGGCGGTCGTCGAGGAGGAGGCCGGTGAACCTCGGTACGCCGGCCCGCTCGCGCCCGTCATCAGCGCGCTCCTGCGCAAGGATCCGGCCATGCGGCCCGACGCGGCGGAGACCGAGCAGATGCTCGCCGAGGCCGCGGAGGGGCGTCGGCCGAACTCGGCGCAGATGTACGTGCCGACGCAGGTCGTCGACGTACCCGCGCCCGTATCCGCTCCCGCTCCCGCCCCTGTGCCGACGCCGTCGCCCTCGCCGTACGGGCCCGGGGTCGGTGTGGGTGCCACGGCCGTTCAACCGCCTTCCGCGGACGTGGCCGCCGGGACCGGGCGGCGCGGACGCTCGCGCCTGATCGCCCTGGTCGTGGTCCTGGCCGCACTCGTCGGCGGGAGCGCCGCGGCGCTGCTCCACGAGGGCGAGGGTGAGGGCGAGGGCGACGCACGGGGCGGTGGCGGTACCTCGGCGGCACCTTTCGACACGACCAGACCCAAGCCCGCCCCCGACACGACCGGTGGCACGGGTGACGACACCGAGCAGACGGGACGGCAGAGGGACGAGCAGACGGACGACCTGCCGGAGGGCTGGGTGCGCCGCACCGATCCCTTCGGCTTCAGCGTCGTCCTGCCCGGTGAGGACTGGGAGCGGGTCGTCTTCGACGAGGAGACCCGCCAGGTCGACTACACGCCCGACGGCGGCAAGCACTTCATCCGCATCGCCGCCGACGACTCCCCCGACTTCGACGACCCGTACGAGCACCTGAGAGACCTGGACCAGCAGATAGGGCAGCGGCTGGTCGACTACCGGCAGGTGGGTCTGGAGCGCCGCGTCTACCGCGACCGCAAGAGCGCGCGACTCGAGTACATCTGGACCGCGCTGCCCAAGGACACGAAGTTCCCGGGGCCGTACCGGGCCGTCGACCAGATGTACCTCTCGCGCGGCGGGGTCGAGTACGCGCTCTACATGGCGGCCCCGGCCGAGGACTGGGCCACCACGAGCAAGCAGTTCGAAACGATCCTGCAGGGATGGCGCGAACCTCAGTAGCGGGCAGGCTTGGCCGAATAGACCCACCGGAGGGGACACATCCGGTGGGGCATGATGGGCCCATGGGGACCGAGGGGGAGCCCGGAGACGGGGCGGCACGGAACAACGCCCGTGTCATAGCGGGCCGTTACCGGCTGGCGGAGAGGCTCGGCCGCGGCGGCATGAGCGTGGTGTGGCGGGCGACCGACCAGTTACTCGGGCGTGACGTCGCCGTCAAGGAACTCCCCCTCGACGAGACGCTCTCCGCGGCGGAGGCCCGGCGGCAGCGGGACCGTACGCTCCGTGAGGCACGCGCGCTCGCCCAGTTGAGCCACCCGCACATCATCATCGTCCACGACGTCGTCGAGGACGACGAACGCCCGTACATCGTCCTGGAGTTGATCGACGGCGGATCGCTGGCCGACCGTATCGCCACGCGGGGCCCGGTCGATGCCGCGGAGGCCGCGCGCATCGGCATCGATCTGCTCGGCGCGCTGCGCGGCGCCCACGCGGCGGGTGTCCTGCACCGCGACCTCAAACCCGCGAACGTGCTGCTGGAGCGCGGCACCGACCGGGTCGTCCTCACCGACTTCGGGATCGCGCAGGTGGCGGGGGCCACCACGCTCACCGAGTCCGGTTCCTTCGTCGGCTCGCCCGAGTACACCGCCCCCGAGCGGATGTCCGGGGCCAGGACCGGCCCCGAGTCCGACCTGTGGTCGCTCGGCGCCCTGCTGTGCACGGTGCTCAGCGGTGAGTCGCCGTTCCGCCGGGACTCGATCGGCGGGGTCGTGCACGCGGTCGTGACCGACGAGATACGGCCGCCCGCGCAGGCCGGGCCGATCCTGCCCGTCGTACGGGGCCTGCTGGAGCGCGACCCCGACCGGCGGCTGGACGTGGACCGGGCCGAGCGGATGCTGCGGGCCTTCCGTGAGACGGGCCGCACACCGGAGTACCCGCCCCTCGGATACGCCGTGGCGACGGAGACCGAGGGACGGGCGGCCGGCAGGGCGGGGACGGCCGGAGGAAGCGGGGCCGGGAGAGGGGCTGTCGGAGGAGGAGTCGGGCGGTGGCGCCCGGCCGACGGCCTCGCCGGGGAACACCCGGCCCGGCAGCCCACGCGGAGCGTGCTCGTGGCCGCGCTGGCCGTCGCCGCGATGGCGGGCGCCGGGGTGTCCGCGGCGGCGCTGCTCCTGGACCATGACGGTGACGGGGGCGGAAGCGGAGGCGGCGGTACGCCGTCCAGCACGGGACCGCGGACACCCGCGAGCCAGTCTCCGGAGCCCCGGCCGTCCGATACACCACGCCCGTCCCGCACGGGTCGCCCGTCGGCCACGCCGTCTCCCACAGCGGTGCCTCCCACGACCGCCCCCACGGCTCCCGGCGCGTCCGTCACGTCCGGCACGCCGTCCGACATACCGCCCGACACGCCCTCCGGTGTGACGTCCGGCGCGACGTCACCGGCCGCATAGCGGCGTAAACCGGAGATAAGCCGCCGGCAGGGTCACGGGTCTGTGACCGGACGCTGTTCGAAGTGGCTCCGTGAGGGGTTGGCGCGATATGGATGGAGCATGAGCAGCCACGGGGGAGCCCGCCAGGGTGGGGTAGACGAGCCGACGAGTTTTGATCTGCAACCGCCGACCCCGCACCCGGACCGGGTTCCGAACCCGGCCGCGCCCATGCCGCATCCCGGCAACCCGTACGCGTCCCCCACACAGATGGTGCCGCCGCAGGCGCACACCCGACGGGAACCGCCGCAGCCGCCCCACTCACCGCCGCCCTCCTCGCAGCCGTCGCGGGAGCCCGGCGTCGGTCGGCTCATCGCCGGTCGTTACCGGCTGCTCTCCAAGCTCGGGCACGGCGGCATGGGCACGGTGTGGCGGGCCGCGGACGAGACGGTGGACCGCGAGGTCGCCGTCAAGGAGCCCCGCGTCCCGGACCACCTTCCCGAACGCGAACGCGCCAACGCCTTCGAACGAATGCGCCGCGAGGCCCGGGCCGCGGCCCGGCTCGACCACCCGGCGGTGGTCAACGTCCATGACGTCGCGGTCGTGGACGGACAGCCGTGGATCGTGATGGAACTGGTCCAGGGCCGCTCGCTGGGCGCCGTACTGCAGGAGGAGGGCACCCTCTCCGCGCGCGAGGCGGCCAGGGTCGGCCTGGAGGTGCTCGGCGCGCTGGAGGCCGCGCACGCGGCCGGCATCCTGCACCGGGACGTGAAACCGGACAACGTGCTGCTCGGCCGGCACGACCGGGTCGTCCTCACCGACTTCGGCATCGCCCAGATCGAGGGCGAGACCAACCTGACCGACACCGGCGGCTTCGTCGGTTCGCCCGAGTACATCGCGCCGGAGCGGGTGCTGGGCCAGCGCCCCGGCCCCGCCTCCGACCTGTGGTCCCTCGGTGTCGTGCTGTACGCGGCCACGGAGGGGGTCTCGCCGTTCCGGCGCAGCAACACGCCCGCGACCCTCCAGTCCATCCTGCATGCCGCGCCCGCGCCGCCGGCCGTAGCGCAGGGGCCGCTGGCCGAGGTCATCACCGGACTGCTGCAGAAGGACCCGGTGCACCGCCCGAACGCCGCGCAGGTCCGGGCGCTGCTGGAAACCGTCGCCAACCCGCCCGCGCCGCCGCCCACGCAGGTCGTCCACTCCCCGGGACTCGGCGACGGGTCCGGGGTCGGTTCCGGGCCCGGCGGCAAGGGTGGTGTCCGCATCGGTTACCGGACGCTGGCCGGTCTGGGGGCGGCGGTCGTCGCCGGAGCGGTGGCCGCGTACCTGGTGATCGCGGACCCCTTCGCGGGGCCGCTGCCGGACGGCTGGGAGATCCACGAGGAGAAGGACGTCGCGGCGTCCGTGCCGGTGCCGAAGGGCTATCAGCGAACCGTGCCCGACCGGGAGAAGGACAAGGACCACTGGGTCAGGTACACGGACCACAGCGGCAGCATCTGGGTCGGCCTGACACTCGATCGGAAGGCCGAGGACACCGGCAACACCATCGAGGGCTCCGCCGACGCCGAGATGTACGACGACGACAAGCGCTTCAAGGAGACCGGCAACTACTCCCTCGACATGCCGGCGAACCCGAAGACCCACCCGAAGCCCAACCTCACCCACAAGGGGAGGAAGGCCGCGGAGAACACCGTCGTCTACACCACGGACGACAGCCAGAACCCCCGTCCGCGCGAGATGCGGATCTTCTACTACAGGACCTCCGCCGAGGACATGTACAAGCTCACCATCAGCTACCCGGGCAAGGGCGACTTCACGGAGCGCGGGCGTGAGGTGGCCCGGACCGTGATCGACAACCTGGACATCGAGGAGTCCGCCGAGGGATCCGCCAAGGAGTCCGCCGAGGAGCCGGTCGACGCACCCTGAACCGATCAACGCCCTGATCAGCGGGTTTGTTGCCAGCGTTCACTGGCAGGGTGTGTGAGCGGTCCGTGAATCTGTTACCGGCGGGTACACAAAGTGTCCGCGTGGGCATACCCTGCCGCTCATGACGGACGTGCAGACCAGCCGGGACACCACCGGTACCAACCCCCTCGCCCCCGCCCCGGCGGGCGCCCGCACCGCGGCCGACGTGGTCACTCCCGAACTGGTCGCCCAGCTCACCAAGGGAGTCGCCGGTTCCGGGCGGACCGCCAACCACACGCCCTTCACCGGCGAGAAGCTGGCGGACCTCCCCGAGTCGACCCCCGAGGACGTGGAGCGGGCCTTCGCGGCGGCCCGCACCGCCCAGGCCGTGTGGGCGCAGATCCCGGTACGGCGGCGCGCCGCCGTCCTGCTCCGGTTCCACGACCTGGTGCTGGAGCGCCAGGCCGAGGTGCTCGACCTGATCCAGCTGGAGACCGGCAAGGCCCGCCTGCACGCCCACGAGGAGGTCCAGGCCGTCGCCATCGCCGCCCGCCACTACGGCCGCCGGGCCGCCGCGTATCTGCGGCCCAAGCGTCACGCGGGCGCCATGCCGGCCCTCACGAAGGTCACCGAACTGCGCCACCCGCGCGGTGTCGTCGGCCAGATCGCGCCCTGGAACTACCCGCTGGAGCTGTCCGTCGGCGACGCGCTCCCGGCGTTCGTCGCGGGCAACGCGGTCGTGATGAAGCCCGACACGGAGACCTGCCTCACCGCGCTCTGGGCCCGTGACCTGCTGATCGAGGCCGGGCTGCCCGCCGACGTCTTCCAGGTCGTGCTCGGCGAGGGGCCGGTCGTCGGTCCGGAGGTCGTCCGGCACGCCGACTACGTCTCCTTCACCGGCTCCACCCGCACCGGCCGCGAGGTCGCCCGGAGCGCCGCCGCCCGCCTGGTCGGCGTCTCCCTCGAACTCGGCGGCAAGAACGCCATGCTGGTCCTGGAGGACGCCGACCTGGACAAGGCCGCCGCCGGTGCCGTCCGCGCCTGCTTCTCCTCCGCGGGCCAGCTCTGCATCTCCATCGAGCGGCTGTACGTCCACGAGTCGGTCGCCGACGCCTTCCTGGAGCGCTTCGCCGCCCGGACCCGCGCGATCCGCCTCGGCACCTCCCTGAGCTACGGCGCCGACATGGGCTCCCTGGTCGGCGAACGCCAGCTGGAGGCCGTCACCCGGCACGTGGCGGACGCCGTCGCCAAGGGCGCGAAGGTGATCGCGGGCGGTACGGCCCGTCCGGACGTCGGTCCGTACTTCTACGAGCCGACCATCCTCGACGGCGTCGAGGAGTCCATGACCGTCTGCGCGGAGGAGACCTTCGGCCCGGTCGTCTCGCTCTACCGCTTCGGCTCCGACGACGAGGCCGTCGAACGCGCCAACTCCACCCCGTACGGCCTGAACGCCTCGGTCTGGACGAAGGACGCCCGGCGCGGCCGCGCGGTGGCCTCCCGGCTGCGCACCGGCACGGTCAACATCAACGAGGGGTACGCGCCCGCCTACGGCAGCGCCCAGTCGCCGATGGGCGGCATGAAGGACTCCGGCCTCGGCCGCCGGCACGGCTCCGAGGGCATCCTCAAGTACACGGAGGCCCAGACCGTCGCGCACCAGCGGCTGCTGCCGATGGCCCCCTCCCTCGGCCTGGACGACGAGCGGTACGCGGAGTTGATGAGCCGGAGCCTGCGCCTGATGAAGGCATTCCGTTTCCGCTAGCCCGCCCCGCCCCGCCCCGCCCGGGCCGAGCCGGCACCGTGGCTTTCGACGAGGAGAGCACGTGTCACAGGAGAACTCCGCCCAGGACCGGAACGACGAACGCGAGGACGAAACGCTGCACGACGCCGTGTCCGACGCCGTGTACGACTACGACGTCCTCGTCGTCGGATCGGGTTTCGGCGGTTCCGTCACGGCCCTGCGCCTGACCGAGAAGGGCTACCGCGTCGGCGTACTGGAAGCGGGCCGCCGCTTCACCCGCGACTCCCTGCCGAAGAACTCCTGGGACCTGCGGAACTACCTGTGGGCCCCCAGGCTCGGCATGTACGGCATCCAGCGCATCCATCTGCTGGGCAACGTCATGGTCCTGGCCGGCGCGGGCGTCGGCGGCGGCTCCCTCAACTACGCCAACACCCTCTACGTACCGCCCGGGCCCTTCTTCGACGACCCGCAGTGGCGCGACATCACCGACTGGCAGGACGAGCTGAGGCCGTACTACGACCAGGCGCGGCGCATGCTGGGCGTACGGCTCAACCCGACGACGACCCCGTCCGACGTGCACCTGAAGGCGGCGGCCGAGCGGATGGGAGTGGGCGACACCTTCCACATGGCCCCGGTCGGCGTCTTCTTCGGTGACGGCGAGGACGCCGACGGCACGGTGAAGGCGAAGCCGGGGCGGGAGGCGGCCGACCCGTACTTCGGCGGGGCGGGGCCCTCGCGCCGGGCCTGCACCGAATGCGGCGAGTGCATGACCGGTTGCCGGCACGGCGCGAAGAACACCCTCAACGAGAACTACCTCCACCTCGCCGAGAAGGCGGGCGCGGTCGTCCACCCCATGACGACGGCCGTGGCGGTGACGGAGGACTCACAGGGCGGATTCGCCGTCGCCACGCTCCCCACCGACAACCGCCGCAAGGGCGGCGGGCGGACCTTCCGGGCCCGCCGCGTCGTGCTGGCCGCCGGCACCTACGGCACCCAGACACTGCTGCACCGGATGAAGGCCAACGGTCAGCTCCCGCACCTCTCGGACCGGCTGGGCGAGCTGACCCGCACCAACTCCGAGGCGCTGGTCGGGGCGCAGACCGACGACCGCCACTATCGCAAGGCGACGGGGGCACCCAAGGTCGACTTCACCCGCGGTGTGGCCATCACCTCGTCGATCCACCCCGACGAGAACACCCATATCGAACCGGTCCGTTACGGTCGCGGCTCCAACTCGATGGGCGGCCTGTCGATCCTCCAGGTCCCGTACGCGGGCGGGGGTCCGGGCGCGGCCAGGGTGCTGGGCTGGCTGGGCAACGCGGCGAGGCACCCCTGGCTGATGATGCGTTCGCTCTCCAACCGGCGCTGGTCGGAGCGGACCATCATCGGCCTGGTGATGCAGTCGTTGGACAACTCCCTGACGACGTACCTGAAACCGTCCGGGGCGGGCCGCGGGCTGCTCACCGCGCGGCAGGGCCACGGCGCCGCCAACCCCAAGCAGATCAAGGCGGCCACGGAGGGGGCGTCCGCCCTGGCGGCCGAGATCAACGGGTTCGCCGGTTCCAACATCGGCGAGCTGTCGGGCATGCCGCTCACCGCCCACTTCCTGGGCGGCTGCCCCATCGGCGCCACCCGGGACACCGGCGTGGTCGACCCGTACCACCGCCTCTACGGCCACCCCGGCATCTCGGTCGTGGACGGGGCGGCGGTCTCGGCGAACCTGGGCGTGAACCCGTCCCTGACGATCACGGCACAGGCCGAGCGGGCCATGTCGTACTGGCCCAACAAGGGAGAACCCGACCCCCGTCCGCGGCAGGGGGCGGCCTACGAACGGCTCCGGCCGGTCGAGCCGAAGGCGCCGGCGGTCCCGGCGGACGCGTTCGGCGCGCTGAGGCTGCCGTTCCTGGGGATGCCGACGGTGCCGCCGAAGAAGCAGCCGCCGACAGCCGGGTGAGCCGAGAAAGGAAAGAGGACCTGCGCCCCCCTCCGAGCGCAGGTCCTCTTCCCTATGTCTGCGGCGTGTTCACGCCACCTTGCTCACGGTGTGCTTACGCGACCGCGCCGGCCTTGCGGCGACGCACCACGAACACCGCACCCGCACCGGCCGCGACGGCGGCACCGCCGAGGAGGCCGATCATCGGAAGCGCGGAGCCGGCACCGGTCTCGGCCAGGCTGCCGGTGACCTTCGGGGTGTCGGCGGCCGGCTTCTTGTCCGTGACGGGGGCCTTGCCGCCCACCTGCGGCTTGGTGCCGTCCGTGTCCGTACCGGCGGACACGATCTGGAACTTGTACGACACCTCGCCGTAGCCGGTGCACTCGCCGTCGCTGTCGCCGTAGATCGTCGCGCCGAGCGAGAAGCCGGCGCCGACCGGGGCGGAGGCCTTCACATTGATCCGCATCGGGATGTTGACCTGGTAGCCGGCTTCGAGCTCGGTGCTGTAGCCGATGTAACCGACCGCGTAGCCGCCGTCGTTGAGGTCGGCCCAGATCTCGTCCTCCGGGTCCCAGACCTGGAGCTGGACGTGCTTGCTCCGGAACATGTCCTCCCCGTACTTGTCGGGGGAGGCCCCGGCGAAGTAGTCGAGGTCCTCGAGGGTGGAGTCGGAGTTGTTCACCACGTCCAGCGAGAACTTGTGCCAGCCGCTGCCCACCGCGATCTTGCCGGGCAGGCCGGAGAAGCCGACGTCGACCTTGGTGTCCTCGCATATGGACGGCTCGGGGTCCGGAGTCTCGGACTCCTCCGGCTCCGTCTCGCTGGGCTCGGGCTCGTCGGTCTCGGTCTCGCCGGGCTCGGGCTCGTCGGTCTCGCCGGGCTCGGGCTCGTCGGTCTCCTCGGGCTTGGGCTCGTCGGTCTCCTCGGGCTTGGGCTCGCCGGGGTTGTCCGTGTCGTCGGTCGCCTCGGGGGCGGTCGTCTCGGGAGCCGGGTCGTCCGTCTTCGTCGGCTCGGTCTCTCCGGGAGTCGACTCGGAGGCGATCGGCGACGGGGTCGTCTCGTCGGTGGCGTACGCGGCCGGAGCCGCGAGGAGCGCAGCCGGGGCGATCACTGCTGTTGCGGCCGCAACAGCCATGGCGCGGCGGAGCTTCATGAAGACCTCGGGAAGTCAGGTGTACCGCCGGTTGCGGTACGCGTCAGGGGGAGGCCTCCGCGGTGGGGCGCGGGGTGTGGCCCGTGGTTCTGATGGTTTGATCACCGAACCCTGTAAATGGTTGTCCTGGCTCTGACAGAAATTTTATGTGAGGTGGATCACTCCTGTGGAGTGATCGGCGGGGGCGTACGCTCACCCCTCGATCCGCGTTGACGGAATCCGCCCCCCTTGACAGAAAGCGCGTCACCCCGTGCCCGAGAAGTCGTCCGAAGAACCCACAAGACCGGGGTCCTCCAACCCGCCTGGCGATGTGTGGGAAAAATTCTTCGAGGACGGTGAGCGCGACATCCGCGCCACCGCCCCGAAGGAACCGTCCGCGCGGGCACGGATGGTGACCGAGCGGCTGCGCGCCATGGACGAGGCACAGGCCAGGTCGAACGGCGCCGGTGGGAAGCGTCGTTGGGGCCGGAGCAAGCCCGCCGCCCCGCCCGCTCGGCCCGAGGGGTGGCGCACCGGGCCCGCCTGGCAGGAGATGAACGGCCGCACCACACGGCGGCGTACGGGCTGGAGCGTCGTCGGCGTGCTGGTGGCCGTGGCGGTGGCCGTGGTCGCCGTCCACCCGTCCGGCGCTCTCTCCTGGCTGCCCGGCGGCCTCGGTGACGGTCCGGGCGCGTCGAACGGGGCGGACGGGGTGAACGGGGTGAACGGCGCATCCGCTGCGCCGCTGACCCCCGAGACCGCCCGCCCCACGGGCGCCCCCTCCGCGGCCCCCGCCGATATGCCCACCCGGGAGCGGCCGTTCGCCGGCTCTCCGGCCGCGCGGTGGGAGTCGGGAGCGGAGGCGATCAGGTTGCCGGAAGGGAAGGCGAAGGCCGTCAACGGAGTCTCCGCAGCCTCCGTCGAGGCGGCTCTGGAAGGGACGAGGGACTTCCTGATCGCCTCGAACCTCGACCGTGAGGTGATCATGGGGGCCGAGCCGAAGAAGGCGCTGGCCCTCCTCGACCCGTTGATGGGGGACCACCTCGCCGAGCTGCGCGCCGGGCTGCGCAAGCCCACGGTGAAGAACGACCCGGTGTGGATCTTCACCCGGTTCGACCCCGACGAGGTCGAGCTGGTGGACGAGGTGAGGGTTCGCGGCCGTCTGACGGTCGAGCCCGTGCGTGGAACCGCCGGAAGGGCCGTGGCCAAGGGTGACTACACCTTCGTGTACGCGCTTGCCCGCCAGGGTGGGAGCGAGGTGACCCGGGTGATCGTGCGCCGGGTGATCGAGGTGGAGGCGGTGGACCCCGCCAAATTCCAGGCGACCGACGGACACGTCTGGCTCGCCGACATCAACAGCGAGATCGGCAACGACGACTGCCGCGAGGGCGACGGGGTGATCCGTCCGCAGTTCCTCGCCGACCTGGAGAACAGTCCCATGCCGACGGGGGAGGAGCGGGATCCGTACGACCGGAGCCGGGGCCTGGACGGGGCCACCGAGGAATGCGGCGTCGTGACCCGCACCTGACACCGTGCCCCGCACGGGAGCCGGTCGCGAGGGAAGGGTCCCGCCGGTCGGCCCCGGGCGTCCCCGGAGCCGGCCGTTCTCCCGGGTGACCGGGCTGCTGTCCCCTGCCGTCCGGTCACCTTGTCCGGAACGAGGTCCCACGACGCACGGCACGATCCGTACGTCTCATCGCTCCGGCGAGCCACGCGTGGTTCTTTCGAGTCCGCCCCTGGCTGACACGGACACCCGTACCAACGGCGCGACCACGGCTCCGGTCACGCGCCGTACGGGTGAGGAGGGATGCGTACGTGTGTGCCCGGAACGCGGATCCGGTCGCCGGTGGCCGGCCTAGGGGCCGACCCCGATGCCCGGTCCCGGTGTCCGGTCGCTTCAGATCTTGCCGCGGCTCAGCTCCAGCAGGGTCATCGCGAGCGTGGTGCCCGGCTTGCCCAGGGCCTCCCTGTAGTGGCTGAGGATCTCCATCTCGCGGGAGAGACTCACACGCCGTCCGCCGGAGGTGATCCGTTCCCGCTGGATGACGGCCGACACGGCCATCCGTTCCTGGACCAGACCGATGATCCGGTCGTCCAGGGCGTCGATCCGCTCGCGGGCACCGGTGATCACATCGGCGGCCTCGGCGGTGCGGGCGCCGGTTTTCTCGGCGGTCGTGCCGTCTGCGGCCGTGATGTCGGCGGTGGTGATGTCGGTGGGGGTGGTCATGGCGGGGCTCCTCGCTGGATGTGTGGGGTGCCCCCGGATCGACCGGGTCCGAAAACGCCAGGCGCCCCGGACCTTGTCGGCCCGGGGCGCCTGGGAAGTCGCTTGTCAGTTGCTCAAGCAGCACGACCATGGCAGCCGGTGGGCCGGTTGCCATAGGTAAAGGAGAAAGCCGAGAAGGCCGTGTGCGTGAGCATGGTTCCAGTATGCCGCGCTCGCCCCGGCCGTCCAACACGGGTGGTCGCATGGTGAGACGGGCCCCTGCCGTGCGCGGCTGCGGGAGCCCGGGGAGGGCCGCATGCCCACCGGCTAGAATCGGAAGACACCAGACCCGCCCACCGCCGGAAGGCACCTCGTGTCATCAGCGACTTCCGCTGCCAACGCGCCCGACACCGTCCTGGTCGTCGACTTCGGCGCGCAGTACGCCCAGCTCATCGCCCGTCGCGTCCGCGAGGCGCGGGTCTACAGCGAGATCGTGCCGAGCACCATGCCGGTCGCGGAGATCCTCGCCAAGAACCCGGCGGCGATCATTCTTTCCGGCGGCCCCTCGTCGGTGTACGAGGAGGGCGCCCCCACCGTCGATCGCGCGCTCTTCGAGGCCGGCGTCCCGGTCTTCGGCATGTGCTACGGCTTCCAGCTCATGGCGCGGACCCTGGGCGGCCAGGTGGACAACACCGGTGCGCGTGAGTACGGCCGTACGGACCTGCACGTCTCCAAGTCGTCCTCCACTCTCTTCGAGGGCACCCCGGACGAGCAGGCCGTGTGGATGTCGCACGGCGACGCCTGCTCCGCCGCCCCCGAGGGCTTCGCGGTCACGGCCTCCACGGACGTCGTCCCGGTCGCCGCCTTCGAGAACGACGAGAAGAAGCTCTACGGCGTCCAGTACCACCCCGAGGTGATGCACTCCACGCACGGGCAGCAGGTGCTGGAGCACTTCCTGTACCGGGGCGCGGGCCTGAGCCCGAGCTGGACCACCGGCAGCGTCATCGAGGATCAGGTCGCCGTCATCCGCGAGCAGGTCGGTGACCGGCGCGCCATCTGCGGTCTGTCCGGCGGGGTGGACTCCGCCGTCGCCGCGGCCCTCGTCCAGAAGGCCATCGGTGCGCAGCTGACCTGCGTGTACGTCGACCACGGCCTGATGCGCAAGGGTGAGACCGAGCAGGTCGAGAAGGACTTCGTCGCCGCGACCGGCGTGCAGCTGAAGGTCGTGGACGCGTCGGAGCGGTTCCTGGCCGCGCTCAAGGGTGTCTCGGACCCCGAGGAGAAGCGGAAGATCATCGGCCGCGAGTTCATCCGGGTCTTCGAGCAGGCCCAGGCCGAGATCGTCGCCGACGCGGGCCCGGCCGTGGAGTTCCTGGTCCAGGGCACCCTCTACCCGGACGTCGTGGAGTCCGGCGGGGGCACCGGCACCGCCAACATCAAGTCCCACCACAACGTGGGCGGCCTGCCCGAGGACCTCGAGTTCAAGCTGATCGAGCCGCTGCGCCAGCTGTTCAAGGACGAGGTCCGGATGGTCGGCCAGGAACTCGGCCTGCCCGAGGAGATCGTCCAGCGGCAGCCGTTCCCCGGCCCGGGACTCGGCATCCGCATCGTCGGCGAGGTGACCAGGGAGCGGCTCGACCTGCTGCGCGAGGCCGACGCCATCGCCCGCGAGGAGCTCACCGCGGCCGGACTCGACCGGGACATCTGGCAGTGCCCCGTGGTGCTGCTCGCGGACGTCCGCAGCGTCGGTGTCCAGGGCGACGGCCGCACCTACGGCCACCCCGTCGTCCTGCGCCCGGTGTCCTCCGAGGACGCGATGACCGCCGACTGGTCGCGGCTGCCGTACGACGTCCTCGGCAAGATCTCGACCCGCATCACCAACGAGGTGCGGGACGTCAACCGCGTCGTCCTCGACGTGACCTCCAAGCCGCCGGGGACCATCGAGTGGGAGTAGTCCCCGTTCGGGTGGCCCCTGTTCGGGTGGTCCCTGTCGGGGTGGTCCCCGTTCGGAGGGGGCTCACGTCCGTTTGAGCGTGCGCACCGGCTCACCGGGCTTCCAGACCTGGAGGACGAGATACGTCTCGTCCTCCACGTAGGTCCGTACGACCTCCGTCAACTCGGTGCGGAAGAGGTGGAACGGCTCCGGCGGTTCCACCTCTTCGGCGTACTCGCTCCTGGTGTCCGCGTCGTCGACCTCGAACGCGCGCCCGCTGATCCGGACGTCCCCGCCGCCCATGCCCGTGCCCGCCCCCGGGTTCGCCTGGAGCGCGAAGCGCGGGTCGCGGCGCAGGTCGAGTGCCTTGAGCGAGTCCGGCATCATGCCGAGCCACAGCTCACCGTTCAGGAAGCGCACCTCCAGGCCGGTGGTGCGCGGCGACCCGTCCTTGCGCAGGGTCGCGAGGACGTGGTGGGTGTGCGCGCCGAAGCGCTCCTCCACGGTCTTCGCGAGCTCGGGTTCGGCGGAGGTGAAGGCGTCCCAGTTCGTGTTCACGGGGTTCGTGTCCATGGGCCGAGTGTGGCGCGGATAGCGGACACCGTGTGTCGGGTATCCGCGGTGTCCTCCGGATGGAGCAGCAGGCGGCGCACGGCGGTCGGTCACGGCCGGCCACGGGGGATTTCACGGCCGGGTCAACATGACGCCTCGAACTTCATCCACTGACCGGACCTGCCGGGTGGGGAGGGTCGGACGTAGGGCACAATTCGCATTCGTTGCCGGGGAGTTGCGTGCACCGATGGTGATCTTCAACGTGTGCGCGGACATGGGAAAGGCGGGCTTCGGGCGTGGCGGTGCAGGAGGCGGACCCTACCGGGACGAGGTATGGCGCGGACGTGGGCGCCCACGAGGGCGGCTGTGCCTGCGGGGACTGTCCGCACGGGGTGCGTGAGGGGCACCGGCGCGCGGTCGCCGCGTTCCTGCTGAAGCGGGAGGAGTTCGCGGCGGGGCAGGGGCTGCCCGCGGCGGTCGCCCACTCGGCGTCCGCCTCCCGCCAGTGGGTCTCGGAGGAACTGGCACAGGCCGCGGAGCTCGTGGCCGCGCGCGGCCGGGCCGAGGGTGCGGCCTGGCTGACGCGCCTGTGGCGTCGGACGGCGGTCGTGGTGTGGGCGGCGGTCGTACTGCTGCTTCTGGGCCAGGCGTTCACGGCGATCGGCTCGGGCTGGAGCGCCGCGCGCACGGCCGGGTTGCTGGCCGCGCTGGTGGTGGCCGGCGCGCTGACCGCCGCTTCGTGGTTCCACCGGGCGCGGGGCGGGGTGCTGGCGCCGGTGATCGGGGAGGACAACCGTCTTTCCACGTCCCGCGCGGTGGCGGCCTCCTGGGTGCTGCTCCTGGCGTACGCGGTGCTGGTCCTGGCGGGGCAACTGGCGGTCGCCTCCGAGCACCGGGAACGCGACGCGCTGATCGCGGGGCTGGAACTGGCTCGCGGTGCGGGCGTGGTGACCGTACTCGCCGTGGTGTGCGGGATCGCCGTGGTGGTGCGGCGGGTGGTCGGACTGCGGGTGCAGGGGCAGCGGCTGCAGAAGGTGCGCGCGGACCGGCCCCGGGCGGCCGATCTGCTGACCGACGACGCGGGACGGGGCTGCTTCGCCGACATCCAGTACGTCGTGATCAGCGCCGTCGCGCTGGCGTTCGCGGCGGTACGACTGGCGCGGCGGCCGGACCAGCTGCCCGATCTGCCGTGGGGGCTCGCGGTGGTCGTGCTGGTGTCGGCGGCGACCTATCTCGCGGGCAAGTACGCGGAGGGCGGCCGGCCGGTCATCCTGTCGGTGGTGCGGGCGCGGGAGGCCGGGGACCTGGACGCGCCGATCCGGACCGGCGACGACATCGAGATCCGGGGCACCGGCTTCGTTCCGATGGGCGCGCAGGGAGCCGACCGGCTGGCCCGGATGGTGGTCCGGGTGGGAGCGGTGCACGTCCATGTGCCGCTGGTGCCGGTGAAGGGCGGTTTCGATAACCCGACGGACGCCCTGCTGACCGTTCCGGTCCCGGTGGAGGTGGAACCGGGGCGGGTGGAGGTACAGGTCGTCACGGCAGCCGGGGTGGAGACGAACCGGTACGCGATCGACGTGACGGACTAGCCGGACCGGTGGGCGCGGCCGAGTGGGCGAGGTGACGTTCCGAAAAATCGGGGCGGTAATGGATTGATCCGGCCTTGGTTGTCGTACATATGGTCTGTCGAGGAGGTCTCGGTACGGCGGCGGCGAGAGGCGACAGACGGCGATGATTCACGGTATGCGCACGGATGCGTACAGCCCTCACTTCGATGGCGGCAGGAACTGGCGGGACACCGCCACGCGGTACGCACTCCTCCCTCTGCGGATCTTCCTGGGCGTCACCTTCATCTATGCCGGACTGGACAAACTCACCGACAGCGCGTTCATGAAGGACGCCGGGGCCGGGTCGATCGGCGACATGATGCGTGCCGCCCGCGACTCCTCGGCCATTCCCGCGCTGGTCGACATGTCCCTGCAGAATCCCGTCGCCTTCGGTTACGCCATCGCCTTCGGCGAGTTGGCCGTCGGTATCGGAACCCTCATCGGTCTGCTCGCCCGGCCGGCCGCCCTTGGCGGTGCGCTGATCTCCCTCAGCCTGTGGCTGACGGTGAGCTGGGCCGCCGAACCGTACTACTACGGAAACGACCTCCCCTACCTCATGGGCTGGATTCCGCTGGTGCTGGCAGGTGCACCCCTGCTCTCCGTGGACGCCGCCCTCCGGGGGCGCCGCCGACGGCGGGTGAGCGACTACCGATAGGGCTCCCCCCCACCCGCGGGCCGGCCCGGCCGCCGGCCGCCTTCGTCAGGTCGGTGACTTCGCGTGGCTCTCCCGGTCGCCGGACCGTCTGTTCCGGCGTATCAGGCCCGTCACGCTGCCCACCGCTGCGGCCAGGCACAGGCCGCCCGCGACGACGGGGAACACGGCGAACCACGGGGTGTCCCAGGCGCCGCCCGCGTCTCCGGCGTAGAGCACGCCGGCGAGAGTGAGGAAGGCGCCGGCGACCAGCCTGCCGGGCTGGAACTCATGACGTAGCACGGCTCACCTCCGCCTGTCCGGCGCCGACCTGGAGGTCCAGCTCGAGTGTGCCCGCCTTCTTGACGCCCGCGGGCGGAGCCAGGGTGGTCTCCTCGCGCTTGTCGGGTGCCACGTCCACGTCCTTCCGCAGGTCGCCCGGCAACTGGATGTCGCCCAGTCCGACCTGGACGTTCAGCCGCACGGTCACGTTCTCGGGCACGATCACGTGGATGCGGCCCAGGCCGACGTCGGCCCGTGTCGACACGGTCTGCCCCTCGGCCACCCGCACCTTGGACAGATCGAGGGTGCCGCTCCCCGTGCCCAGGTTGTACACCGGGCGTATCTGTGCGACCGAGGCGGGCTCCCAGTTGGTGCGCATCCACTCGGTGCCGATGTCCTTGGGCACGGCCGTGGAGGCGGCCAGCAGTCCCGCGGTGATGACCGCCAGGAGGATCGACCCCGCCCCGGTACGGCCCAGGAACGCGCTGACCGCCACACCGAGGCCGAAGACGGCGAGCGCACACGCGAGACCGGTCTGCAGGCTGGTGCCGAGCGGATGCTCCTGCCATGTCAGGCCCGTGCCCAGACCGGCCGCGAGCAGGGCGAGCAGGAAGACCCAGCCGCCGATCCCACGGGGCCCTCGCGGCTTGGCCGGCCGGGGGTGCGGGGGACGCGCGGCGCCGTGGCCGGAGCCGTGGGGGTCGAGGCGGACGTCGACCACTGCGGCGATGTCCAGGTCGCGGGAGTTCCCCGGGCCCCACAGATAGCCCGTACCGCCGATGTGCGTGCCGTCCTTGACGATGGGATCGCGCCACCAGGAGGAGTAGGCGGCGGGAACCGGCGGCGCCTGGGGCTCCGGCGGAGCGTCGGCGGCGGCCTGGGCGGCGAGGGGGTCGGGGCTGGGGGTACCGCGCTGCCGGGACCAGTACCCGGCACCGGCGAGCAGCAGGGAGAGCATCACGGCGAAGCTCAGCACCCCGCCGTTGTTCAGCATGGTGAGGAAGGCGCCGCAGCCGACCAGCGCGAAAAGTATCGCCGCCAGGGTGTGGCCGCCGACCCGGCCGGTCAGCAGCCTGCGGATCTCGTTCTCCTCCTCGCCCTCGTACGGCACGATGAGCCAGGCGAAGCCGTAGAAGATGAGGCCGACGCCGCCGGTGGCGGAGAGCACCGCCAGTGTGATGCGGAAGATCACCGGATCCATGTCGCACTGCCGGCCGAGCCCGGAGCACACGCCACCGATCATCTGGTGTCGGCGGTCGCGCCGGAAATGGTGCGGAGGCTCGGGCACGCCCGCCTCACCGGGCGGCTGCGGGGCTCCGCCGGAAGCGGCCTCTCCGACCGCGCCGGAGCCGGACCCCGGGCCCGGCGCGGCGTGCTGGTGATCTGTCATGGCTCCATGGTGACGGGCGAGCCGCCGCGACGGCAGTCGGGACGACCCTGGCCGGACCCTGATATCGGCCCTGAGGGGTGCCCGGGGGCCGCGCGAGGACCCGGAACCGGAGATCAGGGGAGTCTCCGGGACCGACCCTGATGCCCCGGAACCGGGGACCGTGTGACCATCATTGACATGTCGGAAGCCGCAGCAGCGCCACTCGTCGAGCCGCGGCCGCCGCGCAAGCTCTACCGCAGCGGTGATGGACGCTGGCTCGGTGGTGTGGCGCGGGGGCTCGCCGGACACCTCGGGCTGCCCGTGATCTGGGTACGGCTCGTGTTCGTCGGCCTGTTCATGGCCGACGGACTCGGCGCGCTGCTGTACGCCGCGTTCTGGTTCTTCGTACCGCTCGGCGTCGGCGGGGTGGACGCGCAGAAGCCGCCCCCGCTGGTCGGGACCGAGACCTCGCCGGACGGCCGGCGCAGACTCGTCACCCGCAGACCGGACAAGGGCCAGATCGTCGCCCTGCTCCTCATGGTCGTCGTGGCCATGGGCTTCGTCGGCAGTGTGGACACGTCCAACGGCGCCAAGGCCTACCTTTGGCCGACCGTGCTGGTCGGCGCGGGCGTCGCCCTGGTCTGGCGGCAGGCCGACAACGCACGCCGGGCCCGCTGGGTCGAGGTCGGCAGCCGCCGCCGTACGGTCACCCTGCTGCGGGGCGGCGCCGGCGTCCTGCTGGTCACGGCGGGCGTGTCGGGCATCTTCGTCCTGCGGGGCTCCGGTACGCACCTCGCGTCGGTGCTCCAGGCGGCCCTCGCGGTCCTCGTCGGGATCACCCTCCTCGCCGGCCCCTACCTCGTGCGCATGACCCAGGACCTCTCCGAGGAACGGCTGATGCGCATCCGCGCCCAGGAGCGCGCCGAGGTCGCCGCCCACGTCCACGACTCGGTGCTGCACACCCTCACCCTGATCCAGCGCAACGCCGAGAGCCCGGGGGAGGTGCGCCGCCTGGCCCGCGCCCAGGAGCGCGACCTGCGCACCTGGCTCTACAAGCCCGAGGGCACCGGCAAGGACGAGGAGGAGGAGCCCACCACCCTCGCCGACGCCGTGCGGCGCAACGCCGCCGAGGTGGAGGACAAGCACGGCGTCCCCATCGAGGTCGTCGTCGTCGGCGACTGCCCGCTGGACGAGAAGACCGGCCCGCAGATGCAGGCCGCACGCGAAGCCATGGTGAACGCGGCCAAGTACGGTGGCGAGGGGGGTGCCGTACAGGTCTACGCCGAAGTCGAGGGAAGGACGGTCTTCGTGTCCGTCCGGGACCGCGGCCCAGGCTTCGACCTCGACTCGATACCCGCCGACCGTATGGGTGTCAGAGAATCGATCATCGGCCGCATGGAGCGCAACGGCGGCACGGCGCGGCTGCGCGCGGTGCCGGACGGCGGCACGGAGGTCGAGCTGGAGATGGAGAGGGCGGAGAACACGACATGAGCGAGCCCACCGAGCCGACCGGGACGAACGGAACGGCGGGACCGGCCGACGGCGCCGGACGCCATGTGCGTGTCGTCCTCGTCGACGACCACCGCATGTTCCGCACGGGCGTCCAGGCCGAGATCGGACAGACCGACCAGACCGGCGTGGAGGTGATCGGCGAGGCCGCCGACGTCGACCAGGCGGTCACGGTCATCACCGCGACCCGGCCCGAGGTCGTCCTCCTTGACGTGCACCTGCCCGGTGGGGGAGGCGTGGAAGTGCTCCGTCGCTGCGCGCCGCTGATGGGTGACACCGAGCAGCCGGTCCGCTTCCTCGCGCTCTCGGTCTCGGACGCGGCGGACGACGTGATCGGCGTGATCCGGGGCGGTGCCCGCGGATACGTGACCAAGACGATCACCGGGACCGACCTGATCGACTCGATCTTCCGGGTCCAGGAGGGCGACGCCGTCTTCTCCCCCCGCCTGGCCGGCTTCGTCCTCGACGCCTTCGCCTCGACCGACGCCCCGCCGGTCGACGAGGACCTCGACCGCCTCACCCAGCGCGAACGCGAAGTGCTGCGGCTGATCGCCCGCGGCTATGCGTACAAGGAGATCGCCAAGCAGCTCTTCATCTCCGTGAAGACGGTCGAGTCCCACGTCTCGGCGGTCCTGCGCAAACTCCAGCTCTCCAACCGCCACGAACTCACCCGCTGGGCGACGGCCCGGCGCCTGGTCTGACCGCCCGGTAGGCACCCACGCGACCACTCCAGGTCCGGTGACGCCGGTCCTGGAGTGCGCGGCGCCGAAGGGTGGGCGGTCGGGATACGGTCCGCACATGGGTGAGGGTCGGCACTTCGGCTGCCGTGTCGACAGCCGTCGCCGACTTCGCCCGCGGTGCGACTCCTGAGGCGCACTGGCCCGTTCCGCACGGGGCCGGTCGTTTGCGACAGCCCGTGGGGGACATGGCCTCGGCGTGTGCGGTGTCGGAACGGGCAATCGTGCCCCGGGCGTGGCACACCGTCTGACAAAAGTGTGAGCACTTCGGCTGCAACTGTCCTCATGCCGCTCGTTTGAGCGTTCACCTGACACTTTCCTGCCGACTGCTCACGCTTTTCAGCAGGGTGTCCGTCTTCGGCCCCGCAGCGTCGGGACCGCGAAGATCCTTACGTCATCCAGTGGCATATGTAGAGGGGGTGCAAACCGGCTGGCTACTTTGAGGCTCCTGCCCGGTGGGCGTGGGATAGGTTGCCCGCCATGGCCGAGCTCGGACCCGTCGCCTGGCCGCCTGCCCCGATCAGGACCGAGCGGCTCGTGCTCCGCGAGTCCGAGGCCCGGGACCGTGCGGCGTTCATCGAACTGTTCGCTTCGCCGGAGGTGCGCACCTACCTCGGCGGTCCTCGACCGCGTGAGGAGCTCGAGCGCGCGGTGCCTGAGAGACCGGGGCGGCGCCCCGGTCTCTTCGTGATCGAGCTCGACGGGGCGGTGATCGGCACGGTCACGCTCGACCGGCGCGACGCGGAGCGTCCGGGACACCTCCGTCCGGATGCCGGGGAGGCCGAACTCGGCTACCTGTTCCTGCCGGAGGCATGGGGACGTGGGTACGCCGCCGAGGCGTGCGCGGCGGCACTCGACTGGTTCGCCGACGCGCTTCCCGGCGAGCCGGTGGTGCTCTGCACCCAGACCGCCAACGACCGTTCGATGCGCCTCGCGGCGAAGCTGGGGTTCACCGAGGTGGAGCGGTTCGAGGAGTTCGGCGCCGAGCAGTGGTTCGGCGTGCGGTCCCCGGTCACGCCGTCCGGTTGAACTCGTACCCGACAACGCGTCGGAGGGGAAGCGTACGGGGATGGGCAATGCCGGCCGCGCTGTTCAGCCAGGTTGGAAATGCCTCAGTCAGGGCGGTGCCTGCCTCGAAGTTGCCCCCTCCCCCCACACCATCCACGTCCGGGACTCGAAGCTCGGCCCCCGGAGCCCACGGTTCGCCGTTGCCGGAGGTGCCTGGGCCGCCTTCGTCGCGTATGCGCGTACCGGAAGCCTGAGCTTCGAGGGGCGGGGGCTTTACGTCAGGGCGTAGCCCCACGGCCGTAGCCGTCGTATCGGGCCGGTGTCGGGTGTGGGGTGGGGGGTGGTTAGGCTCCGGCTCATGGACGTACTCATCCACATATTTGTCGGACTGCACATCATCGGTATCGCGTCGCTGCTCGGTGGGTTCCTCACCCAGATGAAGGCCATGGGGCAGGGGACCGCCCGCTTCGTGCCCGCGATGCTGCACGGCGCGCTGACGATGCTGGTCACCGGTATCGCTCTGGTCGGGCTCAACGAGGCGCAGAGCTATTCCGTCGACCACATCAAGATCGGCGTCAAGCTGGCCCTGCTGATCGTGATCCTCGGCCTGGTCTATGTGAAGCGGGACGACGAGAAGGTGGACAAGGGCCTGTTCGGGCTGGTCGGTCTCCTGACCACGGCGAACATCTTCATCGCCGTGCTCTGGACCTGACAAAGGCCGATCGTGGACCGGACGTGATCGCGGCCCGCGCGGAGGCCACCGCGCCGACGGCGACCGCCAGCCACACGGCCACCGAGACCCACAGCAGCACACGCCCCAGGCCGTCGAGCCATGGGACACCGAGGGCGGCGGACGCGGAGAGCGTCGCCGCCGCCGTCATGCCGACGGGGAACACGGTCGCCCAGCGCCGTGTGTCGTAGGCCGGCCGCGGCCGGACGGCCTCGGCGGTCAGCAGTACCGCGTACCAGGCCAGGTCGAGCACCAGCAGGACGAGGGTCGTCAGGCGCAGGACACCGAGGTCGTCGTCGTTCCACAGATACAGCCGGGAGCTGTCGGCGGTGAGCAGCCCGGCCCCGGCGAGCGACGAGATGGAGATGGCGCCGCCCGCGACCCAGTGGTCCCCGGCCCCCTCGAGCACCTGCCGCGGGTCGAAGCGGAACAGGGCGAGCCCGTAGAGCACCAGCCCGGACCAGAACAGCACCAGCGCCACCCGCGCGAGCCAGGCCGTCGACTCGGCGCCGGCGAGCGTGGAGCTCAGGACGGCGAGCCCCTGCGTGGCCACACAGGCCAGGAACACGGAGCCGGGCATGCGCGGACGCCAGCGTCGTACGACGAGGACGAGCAGCACCGGCCAGAGCACGGTGGCCAGCGCGAGCAGCGCCCCGGCCAGGGCGTCGTGGCCGAGCGCGGACATCCGCGTGCCGAGTACGGCCGTCGCGGCGACCGCGGTGAGCGAACTCGGGCTCTCCGCCTCCGAGACCCACCGCTCCCGTTCCCGCAGCAACCGCAGGACGAACTCCGCCGCCAGTCCCAGCCAGGCGGCGCAGGCGACCACGAGGAAGACCAGGGAGAGGACCTCCCACCCCGCCAGCTGCAGGGCCACGGACACGACGCCCGTCGCCATCACGGCGGAACCGGCCGCCGGGGAACGCTGCGCCCACCAGGCGTGGAAGGAGGAGGGTGAGGGGGTGGAGGCGGGCATGGGGCGATGTTAGAAGAACCCGTCGCGTACGAGGGCGCGCCAGGCCGCGGGTCGGAGCACGGGGCGGTCCTGGGTCAGGCCGGGCGGACCACGCTGTGGATCGACGACTCGCCGTCGTAGAAGACCGACTCCTCGCGGACGTAGGTGCCGGGCTTCGGCGCGTGGATCATCATGCCGTTGCCGACGTAGACGCCCACATGCGTGAGGTCGTCGTAGAAGAAGACGAGGTCGCCGGGCTGGGCCTGGGACAGCGGGACCGTGGTTCCGGCGTCCACCTGGTCGTAGGTGGTGCGGGGAAGGGTGACGCCGGCGGCCTTCCAGGCGGCTTGGGTGAGGCCGGAGCAGTCGTAGGAGCCGGGGCCGGTGGCACCCCAGACGTAGGGCTTGCCGATCTGCGTGCGGGCGAAGGCGAGGGCCTTCTCGGCCTTGGCGGCGTAGGAGGAGTCCGTCGAGGTCGAGGGAGGCGTCGAGGTCGAGGGCGGCGTCGATGTCGACGGCGGGGTCGACGGGGCGGTCGTCGAGCCGGAAGAGCCGGAAGAGCCGGAAGAGCCGGAGGCGTCGGACGTGCCGCTCTCCTGCCGGGCCTTCTCCTCGGCCTGCTGCTGTTCCGCCTGCTGCCGGGCGAGCTCGGCGGCCTTGCGGGCGGCCTCTTCCTGCTTCTTCTCCTCGGCCGCCGCGAGCCGCGCCCTCTCCTCGGCGTCCAGCTTCGACAGCAGCTCGCGCGCGGTGCTGAGCTTCTTCTGGACGGTGGCCTTCGCGGTCTTCAGATCGTTCTGCGGCTCGGTGAGCGTCTCGAGGCTCTCGGCGGCCTCCTGCCGCTTCTCCATCGTCTCGGACTGCTGGGTGACGTAGTCGTCGACCGCTTCCTTCTGGCGGCCGGTCATCCGGTCCATCAGCCGGCTCTGGTCGAAGAAGTCCTGCGGGGAGTCCGCGAGCAGGAAGGTCGCCGTGTCCGGGACGCCCGCGCCGGTCCGGTACTGGGCGGCGGCGAGGGAGCCCAGTTCCTCCCGCGCCTCGTTGAGCGTCTCGGTGCGCTGGGCCACGTCGTCGAGGAGGGCGTCGACGCGCTTGCGCTGCTTGGTGGTCCTCTCCTTGGCCGCGTTGTACTTCTCGGTCGCCGACTCCGCCTGGCGGTACAGGTCGTCGACCTTCTTCTCGACCTCCTCCAGACTCGGCCGGCCGTCGTCCGAGGGGGCGGCGTCGGCGGTCTGGGACAGCAGGGCGACGGAGGTCAGGGCCGCCGTGGCGATGGCCGGGGTCCGTTTGCCGGCCACGCGCGTACCGGGGGTGCGCGACTTGCGGTGCGACGCCAAGGGAGGCGACTCCTTCCAACATTCCGCCTGCGGGGCGGCGGCAGGCGGACTTCCAGGCCGTCATCGCTCCGGGGAGGGCCAGGGACCGGCTGCCGCGACGGCGGTGACGGACTCGGCGGAGGCCGCTCGGCCCGGCGGGGTTCGCCGGTGGGGGACGCACGGCCAGCCCGAACCGTAGCCAACTCATGTGGCTCGTGTGAAGGTTGATGGGTGATATGCCCGATACGTTTTCGTGACCTTCTTCGTCACGTCACGCAGGGTGAGACCGTGATGCTGGAGGGTGGGGGGTGCGGTGCGGGGCGATGTTGCCGGGGTGGCCACGGCTTGTCGGTGGGGCGGCCTAGACTCGGAGAGCGATGAGCAGCCTCTTTGACGACAGCTTCCTGGCGGACCTCCAGGCCCAGCGGGGCCCCGGGGGCGAACCCCCGCCGCCGCCCGAGGACGATCATGCGCCGGAGGAGGTTCCGGACGATCTGTTCGGCGGGAAGTTCGACGTGCCGCCGGACCGGGACACCCACTACCGCGACGGCGCCCCGCGCCCGGTGCTGGACCCCGCCGCCCTCCTGGAAGGGCTGAACGAGAACCAGCGGGCCGCCGTCACGCACTCCGGTTCCCCGCTGCTCATCGTGGCCGGCGCCGGCTCCGGCAAGACCCGGGTGCTCACACACCGCATCGCGCACCTGCTCGCCGCGCGGGGCGTCCACCCGGGCCAGATCCTCGCGATCACCTTCACCAACAAGGCCGCCGGCGAGATGAAGGAGCGGGTCGAGCAGCTCGTCGGCCCGCGCGCGCACGCGATGTGGGTCATGACGTTCCACAGTGCCTGTGTGCGCATCCTGCGCCGCGAGAGCAAGAAGCTCGGCTTCACGTCGTCGTTCTCCATCTACGACGCGGCCGACTCCAAGCGCCTGATGGCCCTGGTCTGCCGTGACCTGGACCTCGACCCGAAGCGCTTCCCGCCCAAGTCCTTCAGCGCCAAGATCAGCAATCTGAAGAACGAGCTGATCGACGAGGAGGACTTCGCCGCGCAGGCGGCCGACGGCTTCGAGAAGACGCTCGCCCAGGCCTACGCGCTCTACCAGTCGCGGCTGCGCGAGGCGAACGCGCTGGACTTCGACGACCTGATCATGACGACGGTCAATCTGCTGCGCGCCTTCCCGGACGTCGCCGAGCACTACCGCCGCCGTTTCCGGCACGTCATGGTGGACGAGTACCAGGACACCAACCACGCCCAGTACGCACTCGTGCGCGAGCTGGTCGGCAGCTCTGCGTCCCCCGGTGACGTCCAGCCGGGCGCGCACGAGCTGCCGCCCGCCGAACTGTGCGTGGTGGGCGACGCCGACCAGTCGATCTACGCCTTCCGCGGCGCGACGATCCGCAACATCCTCCAGTTCGAGGAGGACTACCCGAGCGCGACGACGATCCTGCTCGAGCAGAACTACCGCTCCACGCAGACGATCCTCAGCGCCGCCAACGCCGTCATCGAGCGCAACGAGTCCCGCCGACCCAAGAACCTGTGGACCAACGCGGGTACCGGCGCGCAGATCACCGGATACGTCGCCGACACCGAGCACGACGAGGCGCAGTTCGTCTCCGACGAGATAGACCGCCTCACGGACGCGGGCGAGGCCAAGGCCGGGGACGTCGCCGTCTTCTACCGCACCAACGCCCAGTCCCGGGTCTTCGAAGAGATCTTCATCCGGGTCGGCCTGCCCTACAAGGTCGTCGGAGGCGTCCGCTTCTACGAGCGCAAGGAGGTCCGGGACGTCCTGGCCTACCTGCGGGTGCTCGCCAACCCCGAGGACTCGGTGCCGCTGCGCCGCATCCTCAACGTCCCCAAGCGGGGCATCGGTGACCGCGCGGAGGCCATGATCGACGCGCTCTCCCAGCGCGAGAAGATCAGCTTCCCGCAGGCACTGAGGCGCGTCGACGAGGCGTACGGCATGGCCGCGCGCTCCACCAACGCGGTCAAGCGGTTCAACACGCTGATGGAGGACCTCCGTACGATCGTCGAGTCCGGCGCGGGCCCGGCGACCGTCCTGGAGGCGGTCCTCGAACGCACCGGCTACCTCGCCGAGTTGCAGGCCTCCACCGACCCGCAGGACGAGACCCGGATCGAGAACCTCCAGGAACTCGCCGCCGTCGCCCTGGAGTTCGAGCAGGAGCGGGGTGAGGGCGAGTCGGTCGCGCTGTCCGACTTCCTGGAGCAGGTCGCCCTGGTCGCCGACTCCGACCAGATCCCCGACGAGGACGAGGACGGCTCCGGCGTCATCACCCTGATGACCCTGCACACCGCCAAGGGCCTGGAGTTCCCCGTCGTCTTCCTGACCGGCATGGAGGACGGCGTCTTCCCGCACATGCGGGCCCTGGGGGAGACCAAGGAGCTGGAGGAGGAGCGGCGCCTGGCGTACGTCGGCATCACGCGCGCGCGTGAGCGGCTGTACCTCACCCGGTCGACGCTGCGCAGCGCCTGGGGGCAGCCCTCGTACAACCCGCCCTCGCGTTTCCTGGAGGAGATCCCGGCCACCCATCTGGAGTGGAAGCGGACGGGGGCGAGTTCCCCGGTGTCCTCCGGGCCGGTGTCCGGGGTGGCGGCCTCGCTGTCGTCGTCCCGCTCCCGCTCGGCGGCGTCGGGCGCGTCCGGCTTCGCCACGCGCCGGGCCGCCGAGAAGCCGACGGTGTCGCTGGCGGCCGGGGACCGGGTCACGCACGACCAGTTCGGGCTCGGCACCGTCGTCGCGGTGAAGGGCACGGGCGGCAACGCCGAGGCGACGATCGACTTCGGGGACACCAAGCCGAAGCGGCTGCTGCTGCGGTACGCGCCGGTCGAGAAGCTGTAGCCGGGGGCCGGGGGCGCCCGGTTCCCGGGGTGAGGGCCGTCCGGCATCCGGATGCCGGACGGTGAGCCTTCGCTGCCGCCGGGCGGTGGGGCGGAGACGGGCTACGTCGGGTCGAGGCCGTGGCTGCGGAACCACGCCAGCGGGTCGATCGCCGAGCCGCCGCCCGGGCGGACCTCGAAGTGGAGGTGCGGGCCGGTGGAGTTGCCCGAGTTCCCGGAGAACGCGATCGGCTGGCCGGCCTTCACCGCCGTACCGGAGGGGAGCTGGTAGCTGGAGAGGTGGCAGTACCACGTCTCCGTGCCGTCCATCGCGGTCACGATCATCATGTTGCCGTAGGCGCTGTTGTACTGGGTGCGGACTGTGCCGTCGGTGGCGGCCATCACCGGCGCGCCGTACGAGACGGGGAAGTCGATCCCGCTGTGCACGGACATCCAGTTGATGCCGGACTGGCCGTAGTAGGCGCTGAGGCCGTGCTGCGCGACGGGAAGCGCGAACTTCGGGCGCAGCCGCTCCTTGCGGGCCGCCTCCTCCGCCGCCGCCCTGCGGTCGGCCTCCTGCTGGACCTCCAGGTCGATGCGTTCCTGGGTGCGACTGGCCCGGTCGGCGAAGTCGTTGGCCCCGGCGGAGAGGCTCTCGAGCTGGGTGTTGAGTTCGTTGTTGACGGTGGCGGGCTGTACCGGCGGCGGGTCCGCCGCGGTCGTCCTGGTCTCCGGGCTGCCGCCGTCCTCGGCCAGATCGCCGACCGAGGCCGCCGCGATACCGGCGACACCCATCACACACACCGAGGGCACGGCCACCGTCAGCAGCGCGGAGCGCTTGGCGGGCGTGCGGCGGCGGGAACGGGACCCGCCGCGTGACGCCGCGCGCGGCGCGGGCAGCGGGGTCGGCTCCTCCTGCTCGTCGAGCAGCGGGGCCACCGCGGGCGGCTCACCGGCGTCGTCCGGCGTGTCGTGCGCGGACTCGTAGGGGCCCTCGTAGTGGACCTCATGGAGATGCTGTTCGGATTCCTGGGAATCGAAGGCAGGGGAGGGGGTGGAGGTGGAGGACCGCAGGTCCGGGTGCCGCTCGAATGTGGCGGTGGCCTGCTGGTCGAACGGCACGGCCTGGTGTTCGTGGGAGGGGGCCTCGTAGGACTCGGAGACCTGGGTGGCCGTGCCGCCGCCGTCGGAGTTCCACTGCGTGGCGTCATAGGCACCGGTGTCGAAGGTCTGGGTGCCCCAGTGCCACTGCTGGGTCGGATCGGGGATGCTCTGGGCCTGGTCGGGCTGGAGCCAGGCGCCGGCGTCCCACTGACCGCTCGCGTCGGGTGCCGTGGCCTGCGGCGGGACCGTCGGCAGCTGCTGCTGCCCGGTGGTCCAGGCGGTCGCGTCGTAGCCGCCCGTGTCATAGGCGGCGGCCTGCTGCTGAGCCGGGTACGCGTCGTGGTGCGCGGTGCCGTGGCCGCCCGCGGACCAGTCCCCGGTGGCGTACGCAGCCGGGTCGTGACCGCTGCCCGAGAGGTCCCCGAAGAGGGGGTCGGTGGCGAAGGCGGCGGTGGCCGGGGCGCTGGTTCCGGAGCCCGTGGGGTCGAAACCATTGGTGTCGTAGCCGCTGTACGGGGTGAAGTCGCCGTACGGGGCTTCCTGGGTGCCGTAGGGCGCGTAGTGCGCCGAGACGGCGTCGGAAGCCGGGGGCGGGGCCATTGTCCCCGACGGGTGACGGTCGTTCACCAACTTCTCTTTCGCCTCGACAACAGGGGCTGGCAGAGCAGTGCGGCGACTGTACCCGGCGGTACGCGGGCGCGACAATCTTCCGCAGGTTTCGCGCGCGCAGGAAACGGGCATTCGGTTGCGTTTTGGTGGCGGGTATTCACGGTCTTGGCTTTGTGTTCGAAATTCGTTCGAGACGTGTGTGCGTTCACGTCGCCAAGTCGGCCGGGCGGAGCGGTTGTTGTTCGGGTGGGACAGTGCTGCCGCCGCAGTCGTCGAGGAGCATGCGTTTCGGGCGTGTCGCCCGCTTTTCGTCACGCCACCGTCACGCCACCGTCAGGCCGCCCGCGTGGCCGGTGGACGGTTCTCCGGGGTGTGCCGCGTCCAGGACCTCCCGTATGCCGGTCGCCACGGCGGGGTGCACGGGCAGGGCGAGGTGGCCGACACCGCCCACCCGCACGTTCTGCGCGATCAGGTCCTGGTGCTCGATGCAGGCCGATTCCAGCGGGTCCATGATGTGGTCGAGGTCGCTCCAGAAGGCGACGAAGCGGGTGCGGCAGCCGGGCGCGGGGCGGGCGAGCTCCTCGACCACCGGTGAACCGGGACGCATCTGACGCACGATGGGGTGAGCGTTGGCCAGCGGTGCGACGCGTGTGCCGGCATGCGGGGTGCCGAGGGTGACGAGGGTCCGTACGCGGGCGTCGCCGCCCAGGCGCTGCGCGTAGTACCGCGCGATCAGCCCTCCGAGACTGTGCCCGACGATGTCGACGCGACTGCTGCCGGTGCGC
This sequence comes from Streptomyces cathayae, assembly GCF_029760955.1. Classification (GTDB taxonomy): domain Bacteria; phylum Actinomycetota; class Actinomycetes; order Streptomycetales; family Streptomycetaceae; genus Streptomyces; species Streptomyces cathayae. Next base: position 3,192,853 of record NZ_CP121682.1, on the reverse strand, counting down.
TCGCACACTTCCTCTATGTGCCGGCCCAGCAGTTCGGCCGCGACGCGGATGTCGCAGGTCAGTGGGGAGTAGTTGAGCGACTCGACCTGTTGCCTGCCGTGCTGGGCGAGACTGCGGCGCAGCAGCAGGAACACCGAGCGGTTGTCGATGAAGCCGTGCAGCAGCACGACCGGGGGTCGGTACTCCGTCGGCAGCTTCGCGGTGCCGTCCGGCGGGGGGAGCTCGGGCGTCGTGTCCCGCCGCTCCTGCACGATGCCGGCGGGATAGAGGAGCATGTGGCCCACCAGGATGGCGAGCTCCAGGGCGGTGGCCTTCAGCAGGGCGGTGGACAGACCTGCCAGCCGGTTCGGCATCAGGCGCCGACAGAGCGGCAGAAAGGGGAGTACTGCCTCCGTGACCTTCATGGCCGACCTCCTGTCGGCACGCGAAAGACAGCTCTGTCCCCCGTGTGCCCTCATGGGGTTCGCTGCGAAAAGCGGTCGACGCCGCGTCCGGCAGGAGCTGTGGCTGGTCGCGGTGGTGGGAACGACCTCGTGGCGAATCCCTTATACGCATGTTCCCACTGTTGTCCGTGTGCCGCACGGGCAGCGGTGCCCGGCTCGTGCGGCACCGGGACGGTGCGCGGTGAACATGTCCCTCTGTGTGATTTCCCCCTCGGTCCGCACCGTGAAACTGCCGGTTGCGGGATGCTGGGGATAACGTCCGTTCACTCACTTCTCCGGTCCGGTGCGGGCCGGACGTCTGTACCTTGGCGGCGTATTCGGTGGACGGCGGAGGCGTGCGGCACGTGACGGGTGCGGCATGGCTTGTATGTGCGGTATTTCTCGGTACGGATGGATGTAGTCGCTTCAGGAGGCAGTAATGGGTGTGGCAGCCGGTCCGATCCGCGTGGTGGTGGCCAAGCCGGGGCTCGACGGCCACGATCGTGGGGCCAAGGTGATCGCGCGGGCCCTGCGCGACGCCGGTATGGAAGTCATCTACACCGGGCTCCACCAGACTCCCGAGCAAGTCGTCGACACCGCGATCCAGGAGGACGCCGACGCGATCGGTCTGTCCATCCTCTCCGGCGCGCACAACACGCTCTTCGCGGCGGTGATCGAGCTGCTCAAGGAGCGGGACGCGGCGGACATCCTGGTCTTCGGCGGGGGGATCATCCCCGAAGCGGACATCGCTCCGCTGAAGGAGAAGGGCGTCGCGGAGATCTTCACCCCGGGGGCGACGACGGCGTCGATCGTGGACTGGGTGCGCGCGACCGTGCGGCACCCCGCGGAGGCGTAGACCGTAGACCCCGGCCCGGGCGGTCCCCGTCGACCGCGCGGGCTCCGGTTCGGAACCGGTGGTGCCGGGCTCCGGCTCCGGCTCCGACGCGGACCGCGGGGCCGCACCGGGCACGGTCGGCGCGGCCGTCCCCGCGGTCATCCGCGGGGACGGTGCGTGGTGGTCGTGGTGGGGATCAGGGAATCAAGGAACCGGGGGGTCAGGAGCGGCCGGGTGGTGCCGGGGTCAGCTCCGCCAGCATCGCGGCGCGCAACCGCAGTGTGGTGACCAGTCGCTGGAACGCCTCCGACCAGTAGCCACCGGAGCCCGGCGAGGCGTCCTCCGGCTCGTCCGGTACGGCCAGGAGCGCATCGAGGTGGCCTGCCTCCGAGGGGTCGAGGCAGCGCTCGGCCAGACCCATGACACCGCTGAAACTCCAGGGATAACTCCCCGCGTCCCGGGCGATGTCGAGCGCGTCCACCACGGCCCGGCCGAGCGGTGGTGCCCACGGCACCGCGCACACGCCGAGCAGCTGGAACGCGTCCGGCAGTCCGTGTGTCCCGATGAACCCCGCCACCCACTCGGCTCGTTCGGTCGCGTCCAGCGCGCCGAGCAGCTTGGCCCGTTCGGCCAGGGACACCGCTCCCGGGCCGCCCGCCTCCACCGCGGCGGGCTCGCCGAGCAGCGCCCGCGACCACTCCGCGTCCCGCTGGCGCACCGCCGCGCGGCACCATGCCGCGTGCAGTTCGCTCCGCCAGTCGTCCGCCACGGGGAGGGCCACGATCTGCCGGGGCGACCGTCCGCCGAGCCGCCGCGACCAGGTGCCCAGGGAGGCCGCCTCCACCAGCTGCCCCAGCCACCACGACCGTTCGCCCCGGCCCGCGGGAGCCTTGGCCGTCACCCCGTCGCGCTCCATGTCCGCGTCGCACTCGTGCGGCGCCTCGACGGTGAGGGTGGGCGTGTCCCGGGTGTGGTCCACGGCCACGCACACCCCGGCCCGGACCGCCATACGCTCCGCGAAGGCCGAACCGGGCAGCGCCGACAGCAGCTCGGCGGCCGTCGCCCGTACGGTGCGGCTGCGGTCGGCGAGCGCCAGTTCCAGGAACGGCTCGTCGTCCGGGGAGAGGCGGGTGCGCAACGAGTCGAGGAACATCAGCCGGTCCTCGGCCCGCTCCGTCGCCCAGGTCGTCGCGAGGAGTTCACGCGCGGCGGCGGGCCGGCGGGAACGGAGGGCGGCGAGCAGGGCGACCCGTTCCGCGAAGAGGCCCTCCTGCCAGAGCCGCAGGGGCGACTCCGCGTTCTCGGGAGCGTCGGAGCCCCCGGAACCCTCGGGGCCCCCGGAGTCCCCGGGGTTCACGGTCCCCGGCAGTGATATGCCCCTTCCCTGGGCCGAGCGCAGGGCGAACCGCCAGTCCGGGTTGAGGCGGGCCAGCCACAGCGCGCGCGGCCCCGCGAACCGCAGGGCCGCCGGCCGCAGGTCCGTACGTCCCCGCGCGGCGTCGAGCAGCGCGGGGAGCACCGGGGCGGGTGCCGCGAAGCCGTGCGCGTTCGCCGCCGCCAGCCACTGGGGCAGCAGCTCCATCAGGTCCGGTGCCGTACCCCGGCGGCCGCCGCCGGAGGTGCCGGGGCGGTCGGCGAGCAGCATCGCGAGCCGGCGGGCGGCGGCGGGCGGCAGCGCGGGGCGCGGGTCCCGGGGCGCTGGTCGCGGGCGCTCCGCCGCCCTGGCGGGACGCAGTCCGGCACGGCGCCGCACGGTCGCCACGGCCGCCGCGTCCAGCAGGGTCTTCGGGGCGTCCGCGCCGGGCGCGGCGCCGGCCGGGGTACGCCGGTCCGTCCCCAGCAGCGCCGTGGTGACGAGGTCCTCCCAGGCGCCCGGAAGGGACGGGTCCGCAGAGTGCGGCACCGACGCGGCCGAGGAGGCGGCCGGTACGGAGGTCCTGCTCATGGGCTTCCTTCCCGTCGGACGGCCGGGAGCGGCCGGGGGTGGGCGGGGCCGGTGAGGTGCGGGCGGCTCAGCACAGCGGCACCACCTCGCCGGGCCCCTCCGGCCAGGCCGCCAGCGGGGTGAACCCCTGGTGGCCGCACTCGCCGAAGACCGTGACCGGCGCACCGCCCGAGAGGGCGACGAGACGCCACAGGCCGGGGCGGGAACGCGCGGCCGCGGTGAGCGGCAGGGCGGCGTCCTCGTCGGCGTCCGCGAGCTGCCAGGAGCCGCCGTCCGGGGCCGGTACCACCCGGTCCAGGGTCACCGGAACGGAGTCCAGCCAGGGGTCGTCGCGCAGTGCGTCGCCGTACCGGGCGGCGGCCCGGGTCGTCGTCGTCCCGGGGGGCCGCTCGGCCGTGGGGGCGGGCGCCGCGAACCGCTCACCGAGCGCCGCCCGTGCCTGCCCGGTACCCGGGTGGGCGGACAGCTCCGCGTCCAGGATCAGCCCCACCGGCAGCGTCAGTTCCGGAGCGCGCCCCGCGGCTCCGTAGGAGAGGAGCAGCGCGGTGCGCCGCGAGTCCGTGCCGTACAACCAGATCCGGCGGGTCGTCAGGCGCGCGTCCGCCGAGTCGTACTGGGCGAGGACCAGCCAGCGGTCCCGCACCGGCGGGCCGTCCGCCGGGGCCGGCAGACCGGTGCGGGAGCGGACGGTGGCGGCCAGCCCCTCCGGCAGCCGATCACGGCGCAGCCAGCCCTGAGCGAGGAGGTGGAGCAGCGCGCACTCCTCCAGCAGCCGCACCGGCCACCCCGGACCCGTGCCCGGAAGCGCCCCCAACTCCCGGACCCTGGTGGCCAGTCCCTGCGCCTGCGCGTCGACCATGCGGGCCGCCGTCTCCTCCCACAGGCCGTACCCGGACCGCTCCGCCGTGGCCAGTCCGCCGCGGAGCAGATCCGTCAGCCGCTGCTCCAGCTCCGACGCACCCGCGGTGACCCGCTCGGCCCGGCGCTCCGCCCTGCGCCGGGCCGCCTCCGGATCGGCGGGTCCGGACGGGGAGCCCGACGGGCCCGCGACCCCGTTCCGTTCCGCGGCCCCGTTCCGTCCCACGGCCCCGCGCCTGCCCGTGATCCACTGCCCGGCCCACTCCGGCGCCTCCGCCCGCGGCACCGCCCCCTCGTCGCCCGCCCAGAGCAGCAGCAGACCCAGGGCGTGCTTGCACGGGAACTTGCGACTCGGGCAACTGCACCGGTACGCGGGCCCGGAGGGGTCCGCGATGTCGACCACCGTCCGGTACGGCTTGCCGCCGCTGCCCTCGCACAGCCCCCACACCGCCCCCTCGCCCGAACTGCCGGCCTCGGACCACGGACCGGCCGCGCCGAGCTTGCTTCCCGCCGTGCGCGACGCGAGGTCAGGCGCCAAGGCCAGCACCTGGTCCGCGGTCCAGCGCACCCCCTGCTGAGTCATGTCGTCGACGGTAGGTCCCCCCACTGACAATCGGCCTCGCATCTTCGTTTTCCCAGGTCACAGCGATTGTCAGTGGGGTGGTGCACGGTGGGTGCCAGATCCGAACCGGCCGAGCTGGAGGGGGACTCCGCCATGTCCGTGTCTGTCGAACCGGCATCTGTCGAACCGACGCCCGTCGCCCCGGCATCCGTCGACCCGGGCCGGAACGGCTCCGTGCCCGCGGCCGAGGTACTGCGGGCGCACGCCGAGGACGCCTTCGCCGCCGAACTCACCGCGCTGGCCGCGCAGGACGACCGCCCGCGGCCGGCCCGCTGGAAGCTGTCCCCGTGGGCCGTCGCCACCTACCTGCTCGGCGGCACACTGCCGGACGGCACCGTGATCACACCGAAGTACGTCGGCCCGCGCCGCATCGTCGAGGTCGCCGTCACCACCCTGGCCACCGACCGCGCCCTGCTGCTGCTCGGCGTGCCGGGCACCGCGAAGACCTGGGTGTCCGAGCACCTGGCCGCGGCGGTCAGCGGTGACTCCACCCTGCTGGTCCAGGGCACCGCCGGCACCCCCGAGGAAGCCATCCGCTACGGCTGGAACTACGCCCGGCTGCTCGCCCACGGCCCCAGCCGCGACGCCCTCGTGCCCAGTCCCGTCATGCGTGCGATGGCGGAGGGGGCGACGGCCCGCGTCGAGGAGCTGACCCGGATCCCGGCCGATGTGCAGGACACACTGATCACGATCCTGTCGGAGAAGACGCTGCCGATACCGGAACTGGGCCAGGAGGTACAGGCGGTCCGCGGCTTCAACCTGATCGCCACCGCCAACGACCGCGACCGGGGGGTCAACGACCTGTCCAGCGCCCTGCGCCGCCGGTTCAACACCGTGGTGCTGCCGCTGCCCGAGACCCCCGAGGCGGAGGTGGACATCGTCTCGCGCCGGGTGGACCAGATCGGCCGCTCCCTCGACCTGCCGGCCGTGCCGGACGGCATCGACGAGATCCGCCGTGTCGTCACCGTCTTCCGCGAGCTGCGCGACGGGGTCACCACCGACGGCCGGACGAAGCTGAAGTCGCCCAGCGGCACCCTGTCGACCGCCGAGGCGATCTCCGTGGTCATGGGCGGGCTGGCGCTGGCGGCCCACTTCGGGGACGGCGTGCTGCGGGCCGGGGACGTCGCGGCGGGCATGCGCGGCGCGGTCGTCCGCGACCCGGCGGCGGACCGCGTCATCTGGCAGGAGTACCTGGAGACCGTCGTCCGCGAGCGCGACGGCTGGAAGGACTTCTACCGGGCCTGCAGGGAGGCGGGCGCGTGAGCGAGGCGGAGCAGCCCGGCGGCCGGGGAGCGGGGCCGCTGCTGCTCGGAGTACGGCACCACGGACCGGGGTCGGCGCGGGCGGTGCGGGCGGCCCTGGAGGAGGCCCGTCCGGGAGTCGTCCTGATCGAGGGCCCGCCCGAGGCGAACGAGCTGATTCCGCTCGCCGCGGACGACGGCATGCGTCCGCCGGTCGCCCTGCTCGCCCATGCGGTGGACGAACCCGGCCGCTCGGCGTTCTGGCCGCTCGCCGCGTTCTCCCCGGAGTGGGTCGCGATCCACTGGGCGCTGGAGCACGGCGCCCCGGCCCGCTTCATCGACCTGCCGGCCACCCACACCCTGGCCCGGGGGAGGGACGAGGCGCACGACGGAGAACAGCCGGACGACGGGGGGAAGCCGGACACCGGGCAGCAGGGCGACGTGCGGATCGATCCGCTCCGGGCGCTGGCCGAGGCCGCCGGGTACGACGACGCCGAGCGGTGGTGGGAGGACGTCGTCGAGCACCGCGGAGTGGGGGAGGAGGGCGACGCGCTCGCCCCGTTCACCGCGCTGGAGGAGGCCATGACGGCGCTGCGGGAGGTGTACGGCAGCGGGGGACACGACCGGGATCTCGTGCGCGAGGCGTACATGCGGCTCCAGATCCGGGCGGCGCGGCGGGAGTACGGGAGCGGTGTGGCCGTCGTCTGCGGGGCCTGGCACGTGCCCGCGTTGCGGCGGAAGGCCACCGTCGCCGCCGACCGGGCCCTGCTCAGAGGTCTGCCGAAGGTCAGGACGGACCTGACGTGGGTGCCGTGGACGAACCGCAGGCTGTCCCGGTTCAGCGGCTACGGCGCGGGCATCGACTCGCCCGGCTGGTACGGGCATCTGTTCGGCGCGGAGGACCGGCCGGTCGAGCGGTGGATGACGAAGGTGGCGGGGCTGCTGCGCGCCGAGGACCGGACCGTGTCCCCCGCCCACGTCATCGAGTCGGTACGGCTGGCGGAGACGCTCGCCGCGCTGCGCGGCCGGCCCCTGCCCGGACTGGGCGAGACGACGGACGCGGTGCGGGCGGTGATGTGCGAGGGCTCCGACGTGCCGCTGGCGCTGGTGCACGACCGGCTGATCGTCGGTGACGTGCTCGGCGAGGTGCCGGCGACGGCTCCCGCGGTGCCCCTGCAGTTGGACCTCACCCGGACCCAGCGCCGGCTGCGGCTGAAACCCGAGGCCGCGGAGCGGGAACTGGAACTCGACCTGCGCAAGGAGACCGACGGGCAGCGCAGCAGGCTGCTGCACCGGCTGCGGTTGCTCGGCATCGGCTGGGGGGAGCCGGCGGCCTCGTACGGGAGTACGGGCACGTTCCGGGAGACCTGGCGGCTGTGCTGGGAGCCGGAGTTGTCCGTGCGGGTCGCCGAGGCCGGTATATGGGGGACGACCGTACTCGCCGCCGCGACCGCCAGGGCCGAGGCGGACGCCGTCGCGGCGCGGGACCTCGCCGCCGTCACCGGGCTCGCCGAGCACTGCCTCCTGGCCGGACTGCCCGACGCGCTGCCCACGGTGATGCGGGTACTCGCCGACCGCGCGGCCCTCGACACGGACGTCGGCCGTCTCGCCCAGGCCCTGCCCGCCCTGGTCCGCTCGCTGCGCTACGGCGATGTGCGCGGCACCGGCACCGCTGCCCTGGCCGAGGTCGCCGCCGGGCTGGCGGAGCGGGTCCTGGTCGGCCTGCCCCCGGCCTGCGCCGGACTGGGCGCGGACGCCGCCGAGGAGATGCGGCGCCATCTCGACGCCGTGCACGGGGCGGTGGGGCTCCTCGGCGACGTTCCCGCGCCGGGCCACGGGAACCTGCGCGCCCGCTGGGCGTCGGCACTGCGGAAGCTGGCGACGCGGGACACCGTGCCCGGTGTCGTACGGGGGCGGGCGGCCCGCCTGCTGCTGGACGACGGGGAGCTGGCGCAGGACGAGGCGGCCCGGCAGATGGGGCTGGTGCTGTCGTCACCGGGTACGTCCCCGGCGGACGCGGCGGCGTGGATCGAGGGGTTCGTCGGCGGCTCGGGGGGCGGGCTGCTCCTCGTCCACGACGAGCGGCTCCTCGCACTGGTCGACGCGTGGCTGACGGGGGTGCCCGCGGAGGCGTTCACGGACGTGCTCCCGCTGCTGCGGCGGACCTTCTCGGCGTACGAGCCCGGGGTGCGGCGCACGCTCGGCGAGCTGGTCCGGCGCGGACCGGGGGCGCGGAGCGGCGCGGCGGGCGCCGGTCGTGGGACACCCGGCTTCGCGGCAAACCCGGACACCGGCCGGGCGGACGCGGTCCTGCCTGTGGTGCGGCTGCTGCTGGGGCTGGGACCGGGAGGGGAGCAGGCGGCCGGGGACGGGGAGGGCGGCGAGAAGGAGGAGGGCGGCGAGGACACGGGCGCCGGCCTGGTGGGAGCGGCACGATGACGGCCCCCGGCCACCGGACGAGGGGGCGAAGGGCGAAGGAGCAAGGGATGGAGGGGGACGTATGGCGGCAGCGGTGACGGACCCGGCGCGGGAACGGCTGCGGCGGTGGCGGCTGGTGCTCGGCGGGGACGCGGCGGACGGCACCGGATGCGCGCTGTCCGGCCAGGACGCCGCCCTGGACGGAGCGCTCACCGCGCTCTACGGCAAGAGGGACAAGCCGCGGACGGGGCGGGAGCGCTCGGCGGGACTGGGGGCGTCCGCGCCGTCGGTGGCGCGCTGGCTCGGGGACATCCGGACCTACTTCCCCTCCGCCGTCGTCCAGGTCATGCAGCGCGACGCCATCGACCGGCTGGGGCTCGCCACCCTCCTGCTGGAACCGGAGATGCTGGAGGCGGTCGAGGCCGACGTCCATCTCGTGGGCACGCTGATGTCGCTCGGCAAGGCGATGCCCGACACGACGAAGGAGACGGCGCGGGCCGTCGTCCGCAAGGTCGTCGACGAGTTGGAGAAGCGGCTCGCCACCCGCACCCGGGCCACCCTCACCGGGGCCCTCGACCGCAGCGCCCGGGTCAGCCGGCCCCGCCACCACGACATCGACTGGAACCGCACCATCGCGGCCAACCTCAAGCACTACCTCCCCGAGCACCGGACGGTCGTGCCCGAGCGGCTCATCGGCCACGGGCGGGCCGCGCCGTCCGTGAAGAAGGAGGTCGTCCTCTGCGTCGACCAGTCCGGGTCGATGGCGGCGTCCGTCGTCTACGCCTCGGTGTTCGGGGCGGTGCTCGCGTCCATGCGGTCCGTCGACACGCGGCTCGTCGTGTTCGACACGGCGGTGGCCGACCTCACGGACCGACTCGACGACCCCGTCGACGTGATCTTCGGGACCCGGCTCGGCGGGGGCACGGACATCAACCGGGCGCTGGCGTACTGCCAGGCGCAGATCACCCGGCCCGCGGAGACGGTGGTCGTACTGATCAGTGACCTCTACGAAGGGGGCATACGCGACGAGATGCTCAAGCGGGTCGCGGCGATGAAGGCGTCGGGGGTGCAGTTCGTGACGCTGCTGGCGCTGTCCGACGAGGGGGCGCCCGCCTACGACCGGGAGCACGCGGCGGCCCTCGCCGCGCTGGGCGCGCCGGCGTTCGCCTGCACGCCCGACCTGTTCCCGGAGGTGATGGCCGCGGCCATCGAGAAGCGGCCGCTGCCGATACCGGATCCGCTGTGAGGAGCCCGGAGGAGCGGACCGAGAGGCAGGCCGCGCACCCGCGCAGGCCTTCACCCGGCTGCCCGGGCGCGAGCACGTCTCGTACACCCCGTGCACCCCATATACCTCGAAGGCCCCATGTGCCCTGTGCGCCCCATGTGTCTCGCGTAAGCGGTACCTGACTCACGAGTGACAAGAGCTTCGCGAGGTTGTCCGGATCCGGACGGCCGAACGCCGTCGGGTCGGGCCCGGCCGTGACCTCGCGGACGGGGTGATCGGCTCCCGTCGGGGTGCGGGGCAGGCCCCGCCGGGCCGGTCCCGAACCGGCGGGGCCCTCCGCGGATGGCACGGTGTGTCACTGTTTCCGGCATCATGTGACAGGTCTCACCGCTCAGATGTGACCTGCGATTTAGAGACACCTTGCAACCGGGGATAACCTGCGAGACGGACATGCCGCGCGCTCGGACACCGTGTGCGCTCCCCTTGTGACACTGCGGACGTAGTCACGTTGCCCTTCGCGGCACGCCCACGCATCCAACGAATCGCGAATCACTGATAGGGACGGAAGCGCGTGGACCTGTTCGAGTACCAGGCGAGGGACCTCTTCGCCAAGCACGATGTACCGGTGCTGGCCGGTGAAGTCATCGACACGCCTGAGGCGGCGCGCGAGATCACCGAGCGTCTGGGCGGCAAGTCCGTCGTCAAGGCCCAGGTGAAGGTCGGTGGACGCGGCAAGGCCGGTGGCGTGAAGCTGGCGGCCACCCCGGACGAGGCCGTCGCCCGTGCGACGGACATCCTCGGGATGGACATCAAGGGCCACACGGTCCACAAGGTGATGATCGCCGAGACCGCTCCGGAGATCGTCGAGGAGTACTACGTCTCCTTCCTCCTCGACCGTGCCAACCGCACCTTCCTCTCCATCGCCTCCGTCGAGGGCGGCATGGACATCGAGGAGGTGGCGGCCACCCGTCCGGAGGCCGTCGCCAAGACGCCGATCGACGCCAACGAGGGTGTGACCCCCGAGAAGGCGCGCGAGATCGTCGAGGCCGCGAACTTCCCGGCCGAGGTGGCCGACAAGGTCGCCGACGTCCTCGTCACCCTGTGGAAGACCTTCATCGCCGAGGACGCGCTCCTCGTCGAGGTCAACCCGCTGGCCAAGGTCGCCTCCGGTGACGTCCTCGCCCTCGACGGCAAGGTCACCCTGGACGACAACGCCGAGTTCCGTCACCCCGACCACGAGGCGCTCCACGACAAGGCCGCGGCCAACCCGCTCGAGGCCGCCGCCAAGGAGAAGAACCTCAACTACGTCAAGCTCGACGGCGAGGTCGGCATCATCGGCAACGGCGCGGGGCTCGTGATGAGCACCCTGGACGTCGTCGCCTACGCCGGTGAGGCACACGGCGGCGTCAAGCCCGCCAACTTCCTCGACATCGGTGGCGGCGCCTCCGCCGCCGTCATGGCGAACGGCCTGGAGATCATCCTCGGCGACCCGGACGTCAAGTCCGTGTTCGTCAACGTCTTCGGTGGCATCACCGCCTGCGACGAGGTCGCCAACGGCATCGTGCAGGCGCTGCAGCTGCTCGCGGACCGGGGTGAGGAAGTCACCAAGCCGCTGGTCGTGCGTCTGGACGGCAACAACGCCGAACTGGGTCGCCGGATCCTCTCCGACGCCAACCACCCGCTGGTGCAGCGCGTGGACACCATGGACGGCGCGGCCGACAAGGCCGCCGAGCTCGCGGCCGCGAAGTAAGGGACGAGGGACAGAACAGCCATGGCTATCTTCCTCAACAAGGACTCCAAGGTCATCGTCCAGGGCATGACCGGTGCCACGGGCATGAAGCACACCAAGCTCATGCTGGCCGACGGCACGAACGTCGTCGGCGGTGTGAACCCGCGCAAGGCGGGCACCTCCGTCGACATCGACGGCAACGAGATCCCGGTCTTCGGCACGGTCGCCGAGGCGATGGAGAAGACGGGCGCGAACGTGTCCGTCCTCTTCGTACCGCCGGCCTTCGCGAAGTCCGCCGTGGTCGAGGCGATCGACGCCGAGATCCCGCTCGCGGTCGTCATCACCGAGGGCATCGCCGTCCACGACTCGGCCGCGTTCTACGCGTACGCCGTGGAGAAGGGCGACAAGACCCGGATCATCGGCCCCAACTGCCCGGGCCTGATCAGCCCCGGTCAGTCGAACGCCGGCATCATCCCGGGCGACATCACCAAGCCGGGCCGGATCGGCCTGGTCTCGAAGTCCGGCACGCTGACGTACCAGATGATGTACGAGCTGCGGGACATCGGCTTCTCCTCGGCCGTCGGCATCGGTGGCGACCCGGTCATCGGCACGACGCACATCGACGCGCTGGCCGCGTTCGAGGCCGACCCCGACACCGACCTGATCGTCATGATCGGTGAGATCGGCGGCGACGCCGAGGAGCGGGCCGCGGCCTACATCGCGGAGAACGTGAAGAAGCCGGTCGTCGGCTACGTCGCGGGCTTCACCGCGCCCGAGGGCAAGACCATGGGCCACGCCGGCGCCATCGTCTCCGGTTCGTCCGGCACCGCCCAGGCGAAGAAGGAGGCCCTCGAGGCCGCGGGCGTCAAGGTGGGCAAGACGCCGACCGAGACGGCCAAGCTGGCGCGCGAACTCCTCGCGGGCTGAGCGACCGCAGCACACGGGTGGGCCCGTCCCTTCAGGGGGACGGGCCCACCGTCGTCTCCGGCTCCGTCACCGCGGCTGCGGTGCCAGCCGCTGCGGGCCGTGCTGCAGCTCCTCCCGGAGCTTGCTCCGCAGCTTCCGCTCCCTGTTCGAGAGGGGCCCGGGGGCCATCTGCGGCGGCACCCCCTGGACGGTCTCCCCGGGCGGCAGCGGTGGGGCGTAGTGCGTGGGCGCCGTGGCCAGGGTGAGCGCGACGGCGCCGATCAGGGCGACCGTGAAGGCGACGACGGCCCGGGTCCAGAACCGGGCCCTGCGCTCGCTGCCGTCCCGCACCTCCGGCGGCTTGGCGGACCGCAGGTGCTCGGAGGAGGCCAGTTCGGCCAGCCGTTCGTGCAGCACCCGCGGATCCGACAACTCCGGCAGCCGGGCCGCGACGATCTCGTGCGCGTGCAGCAGCCGGCTCGCGGCCGCCCGCGTGCTGGCCTCCGTCTCCGCCGCGGTCTCCGGCAGGTCGAGGCCGACACCGTCGTAGAGCACGAGCGTGCGGCGGTACGGCGGTGGCAGGTGCAGCAGGACGTCCAGCAGCTCCCGCTCGGACGGCTCCGAGGGCGGCGGTTCCGGACGCCGGTGGCGGGGCCGGAACCGGTGCCACGGGGACAGCGCCCACTCGTACGCCGCCGCCCGCACCCAACCGGCCGGGTCGCGGTCGCGGGCCACTTCGGGCCAGCGGTCCCAGGCCAGTTGGAAGGCCCGCTCGACCGATTCGCGTGCCAGTCCGCGGCGGCCGGACAGCAGATACGCCTGCCGTACCAGCGCCGGGGCGCAGAAGGCGTACAGGGCGTCGAAGGCCTGAGTGGGCGTCAGGACGGAGGGCGACTCGGGATATTCGGAGGGTTCAGGGAGTTCGAGGGGCCGACCGGGTCGCTCGGACCGCCGCCCCGTGGGCGCGGGTGCCGGGGTGGCCGTCAGCAGTTTCACGTACGTCTCCCGCTTCCGGCCGCGCGGTGTGCTGCGGCCGGACTCCCACGCACGCACCGTCTCGCGGCTGACGCCGATCCGCTGCGCGAGCTGAGCCTGCGTCAGCGAGCGGGACTCGCGCAGGCGTCGCCGCTCCTCGGGCGAGGGGAGGGGGGTGGCGGGGCTCCGTGTCACAGGACGCCCCTTCGCGCAAGAAGGCACATAAAGTTATATTGAGCGACACAGCGGTGCTTCGCCCGTTACGCCGGGAAAGCGCGTGTCGTTGGGAGCATGGCGGGTGTGATCCAGACGACTGCCCGCCGACCGACGCCGGCCCTGCTGCTCACCCGGATGCGTGACCACCGGCCCGGACTGACCTCCGGTCTCCTCGCCGGCGCGCTCGCCGCGGGACTCGGCCTCGCCGCGTTCGCCATGCTCGTGATCCTGCTGTGGATCAGCTCGCCCTACCCCGACAACGGACCTGACGGCGCGCTGCACGTCGCGGCGGCGCTGTGGCTGCTGGCGCACGGCACCGAGCTGATCCGCACCGACACGCTCTCCGGGGTGCCGGCTCCCCTGGGCGTTCCGCCGCTGCTGCTGCTCACGGTCCCGGTGTGGCTGCTGCACCGGGCGGCCCGCGACGCCACGGACGGGGACGCGTCGGACGACGCTCCGCTCGTCGACGGCCCGACGGCATGGGCGGGCGTCGTCCTCGGTTACCTGGCCGTCGGTGCGCCCGCCGCGCTCTATGCCGCGGGTGGTGGGCTGCGGCCCGCGTGGGCGTCGGCGGGCGTGTGCGTTCCGCTGGTCGCCGTGCTGGCCGCGGGGGCGGGGGTGTGGCGGGCGTACGGCTGCCCCAGCGGGCCGCTGGAGCAGGCCGTGGGGGCACTGCTGCCGAGGGGGGCGCGTCATCTGCTCCTCGGCCCGGACGGACGCCTCGGGGTCGCGGCACGCGCGGCGGCGGCCGGGGCCGCGGTGCTCGTCGGCGGCGGGGCACTGCTGCTGACGGTGTCGCTGGTGTGGCATGGCGGGGAGACCCAGGCGGCCTTTCTGCGGCTGACGGAGGGATGGTCGGGGCGGGCCGCGGTGCTGCTGCTCGGCGTCATGCTGCTGCCGAACGCTGCGGTGTGGGCGGCGGCCTACGCGCTGGGCCCCGGGTTTCTCCTCGGGTCCGGCAGCGCCGTGACCCCGTTCGCCTCCGCCCCGGCGCCGCTGCTGCCCGCCTTCCCGCTGCTGGCGGCGGTACCGGACGCGGGGCCGGGGACGCCGGTGAACTGGGCGGTCTGGGCGGTGCCGTTGGCGGCCGGTGCGGTGACGGGGTGGTTCGTCGGGAAGGGCGCCACGGAGACCGGGCGCCCGGCGCCGACGGAACGGGAGGGCCGGCGGTCGGGGCGGGCGCCGGACGCGGCCTGGTCACGGAGCCGGACGGTCGGCGCCGCCGTGGCGGCGGCGGTGTTGTGCGCGGCCCTGCTGGCGTCGGCCGCCGCACTGGCGGGCGGGCCGATGGGGGTCGCGGCGCTCTCCCGCTTCGGTCCGGTGTGGTGGCAGACGGGAGGCGCGACGCTGGCGTGGATCGGGCCGGTGGCCGCGGCGACGGCCCTGGCGGTACGGGCACGGCGGTGCCGCACGCCTCGGGACGAACCGGCGGAACGGGCACCGGCGGGGGCGGGGGCGGGACCAGACACCAGGGCGAGGGCATGGGCGCGGGCGCGGGCATGGGTGCGGAAGCCGAGGACGCCGAGGACGCTGAGGATCCCGGACATCGGCAGGCCGCGCAGGGGCCCGGCGGAGGGCGAGGCGCACACGACGGGCGCGCGACGGCCCCCGGACGCCTCCAGCCCCTACGACCTCCTGCCCACGGATCCCACCCCGGCCGGACCCGCTCCTCTCCCGGTCCCCGCTCCTCCCCCGACCCCCGCTGCCCTCCCGACCCCCCGCGCTCCCGCGGTTCCCCCCGCGCCCCGCGCTCCCGGACCCCCGGACACACCCGAGCCGCCCCCTGCGCTGTGAGGGGGCGGCTCGGGTGTGCGGGAGCGGTTGTCGGCAGGTCTCTCAGTCGGCCGTCCCGAGGAAGTTCCGGAGTCCGTCCGGCAGGAGGGTGTCGCAGGACTGCCTGGCCTCCTGGGTGAGGGCGTCCTGCGTACAGGTGTAGTAGTCCCGGTAGACCAGCTGTGCCGTGAAACTGGCGGCGACCAGGACGAGCGCCAGGGAGGCCGTGACCAGCCCGCTCACCGCGGCCGTGGTCTGCTGACGACCCGACTGGGCCGGTGCCGGGGTGTCGGGGTCGGAGGCCGCGCGGGGCTTGGCGCGCAGGGCGCTGATCGCCCAGTACAGGGCGAGCGCGCCCAGCAGCAGTGCGACGTAGGGCCAGCTGAACAGGGCGAAGAAGAAGGCCCACATGCCGGACAGCAGGGAGTAACGCGCCCGGCGCTGGATCGGGTCCGTCGGGTCCCAGCGCGGTCCGGGGCCCTGGGGGCCGCCGTTCTTGCCGCTCTGTCCCTCCGGGCTGCGCGGGCGATCGCCGAAGCCACCCGAGGAACGGCCGGGCTGCCGGTCGCTCCACCGCCCGCCCCACGGGGAGCGTCCGCCGTCTCCCCGGCCGCCACCGTCACCGCCCTCGTCACCGGACGGGTGCCGGGGCTGCCAGGGCTGGTCGGGGGTCCCCTCCGGGGGCGGCGCGAACGGGTTGTTCTCCTCGGAGCCACGGCGCTGCTCGCCGCCGCCCCCGCCCCCGTCCCGGGGCGTCTCGGGCGGCGAGGGGTGGCGCTCCCGCAGCAGCACGGCGCCACGCTCCCCTCCCTGTGCCGACGGCTGGGGGAACGTGAGGAATCGCGGGCTGCGGTCCGGCATCAAGTGAGCGTCTTCCCCTTTTAACGAAGTGCGACTGATCGAGTACGGCTGGCCACGGACGACTTCCACGGCCGAGTCGGAGTGTTCCGTCCGTTCTCCGGCCCCCGGGCCCCTCCTGGGAACGTCTGGCGCACAGGAGGCGTTCCCGGGCGACCCGAGTGCTCCCGAGCGTCCGGGAGCGCTCCCGGACGCTCGGGAACACTCCCGGACGCTCGGGAACACTCCCGGACCGGCTCTTCCCAGACGCTACCTTCCAGCCACGCCCCCGTCCCGTGAGGGCCGTCCCCTGTGCCGGTATCGTTGCTGGCGGTCGGCCGCTTCGTAGGCTTCCCCGTATCCGAGGGAGCGAAGCATTCGTACGAATATACAAAGCGCTGTGTCTCCGACCGCACGAGCGCTCCCGAGAAAGGGCCCCACCGTGGCTGCCGAGCCCGTGGCCGAGCGCCCCAGGCGCCTCGTCGTGCTGGTCTCCGGATCCGGCACCAACCTGCAGGCGCTCCTCGACGAGATCGCCGCCACCGGCGCCGAGGCGTACGGAGCCGAGATCGTGGCCGTCGGCGCCGACCGTGAGGGCATCGAGGGGATCGTCCGCGCCGAGCGCGCCGGGCTGCCGACCTTCGTGTGCCGGGTCAAGGACTTCGCCGACCGCCAGGAGTGGGACGCGGCGCTCGCCGAGGCGGTCGCCGCCCACGAACCCGACCTCGTGGTGTCCGCCGGGTTCATGAAGATCGTGGGCAAGGAGTTCCTCGCGCGCTTCGGCGGGCGGTTCGTCAACACCCACCCCGCCCTGCTGCCCAGTTTCCCCGGAGCCCACGGCGTACGGGACGCGCTCGCGTACGGCGCCAGGGTCACCGGCTGCACCGTCCACTTCGTCGACGACGGTGTCGACACCGGGCCGATCATCGCGCAGGGCGTGGTGGAGGTCCGGGACGAGGACGACGAGAGCGCGCTGCACGAGCGCATCAAGGAAGTCGAGCGAAGGCTGCTCGTCGAGGTCGTGGGGCGGCTCGCCCGCAACGGCTATCGCATCGAGGGACGAAAGGTAGTTATCCAGTGACCGCCGAGAGCAACAAGCGGGCCATCCGACGGGCGCTCGTCAGCGTCTACGACAAGACCGGGCTCGAGGAGCTCGCCCGTGGCCTGCACGAGGCGGGCGTCGAACTCGTCTCCACCGGGTCCACGGCCGGCCGCATCTCCGCCGCGGGCGTCCCCGTCACCAAGGTCGAGGAGCTGACCGGCTTCCCCGAGTGCCTGGACGGCCGGGTCAAGACCCTGCACCCGAAGGTGCACGCCGGCATCCTCGCCGACCTGCGCCTCGACAGCCACCGGCAGCAGCTCGGCGAGCTGGGCGTGGAGCCGTTCGACCTGGTCGTGGTCAACCTCTACCCGTTCCGCGAGACCGTCGCCTCGGGTGCGACGCCCGACGAGTGCGTGGAGCAGATCGACATCGGCGGCCCCTCCATGGTCCGCGCCGCCGCCAAGAACCACCCGTCCGTCGCCGTGGTCACCGACCCCGCCCGGTACGCCGACGTCCTGTCCGCCGTCCGTGACGGCGGCTTCGACCTCACCACCCGCAAGCGCCTGGCCGCGGAGGCCTTCCGGCACACGGCCGCGTACGACGTGGCGGTGGCCTCCTGGTTCGCCTCCGACTACGCCCCCGTCGACGAGTCGGAGTTCCCCGACTTCCTCGGCGCCACCTGGGAGCGCAAGAACACCCTGCGCTACGGCGAGAACCCGCACCAGCCCGCCGCCCTGTACGTCTCCGGCACGGGCGGCCTCGCCGAGGCCGAGCAGCTGCACGGCAAGGAGATGTCGTACAACAACTACACGGACACCGACGCCGCGCTGCGTGCCGCGTACGACCACGCCGAGCCGGCCGTCGCGATCATCAAGCACGCCAACCCGTGCGGCATCGCGACCGGCGCGGACGTCGCCGAGGCGCACCGCAAGGCGCACGCCTGCGACCCGCTGTCCGCGTTCGGCGGGGTGATCGCGGTCAACCGGCCGGTGTCCAAGGAGATGGCCGAGCAGGTCGCGGAGATCTTCACCGAGGTCATCGTCGCGCCGGACTACGAGGACGGCGCCCTCGAAGCCCTCGGCAAGAAGAAGAACATCCGCGTGCTGCGGGCCCCCGAGGCCCCGGCCGCCCCCGTCGAGGTGAAGCCGATCGACGGTGGCGCCCTGCTCCAGGTCACCGACCGCCTCCAGGCCGAGGGCGACGACCCGGCCACCTGGACGCTGGCCAGCGGCGAGGCACTCTCCGAGGCGGAGCTGGCCGAACTGGCCTTCGCGTGGCGGGCCTGCCGGGCCGTGAAGTCCAACGCGATCCTGCTCGCCAAGGACGGCGCCTCGGTCGGCGTCGGCATGGGCCAGGTCAACCGCGTCGACTCCGCGAAGCTGGCGGTGGAGCGGGCCGGAGCCGAGCGCGCCCAGGGGGCCTACGCCGCCTCGGACGCCTTCTTCCCCTTCCCGGACGGCCTGGAGATCCTCACCGAGGCGGGCGTCAGGGCCGTGGTCCAGCCGGGCGGTTCGGTCCGTGACGAGCAGGTCGTCGAGGCGGCGAAGAAGGCCGGCGTCACGATGTACTTCACCGGGACGCGGCACTTCTTCCACTGAGCGGAGTGCGGGGCTCCGGCGTCGGCCGGGGCCCCTTCCCGCGGCCTGTCGGGCAGCTCGCACGACAGGCGCCGTGGCGGAACGGAGTCAGTACGTGGGCCGGTTGAACCAGTAGCTTCCGTTCTTGTTGGCGCAGAACACGATGATCAGGATGCCGAGGATCAGGCTGAACAGGGCGAAGGGGTTGCCGGTGACCAGGTTGAGCACGCTGAACAGCGTGACGAACGAGGCGTAGACGATCGCGGAGACACGCACCCCGCCCCGGCCCGTGGCCATCTTGACGCCCGTGAAGATCGCCCAGAACGCGAACGCCAGCACGATCACACCGAAGAAGATCATGACGCCCGCGCCGATGCCGGCGACGGTGTCCGCGTCCTCCGCGGAGATGCTCGGGTCGTCGGCGATGACGTCCTCGAACATCTCGGCGAACCAGGCGCTGGCGATCATCATCAGCAGGCCGCCGAGGGCCTGGAAGCCGCCGAGGACGAACAGCATCACGCGCGCGGCCTTCACACTGCCGGGCATGACCGCCACGGGACCCGGCTGACCGTAGGGCTGCTGGGGGAACGCGGGCGGCGTCGGGTAGCCGTAACCGGGCTGACCGGGGGGCTGCTGCTGGGGGTAGCCGTAGCCGGGCTGGCCGGGCTGCTGCGGCGGCTGTCCGTAGGGGTTGTTCGGGTCGCCGAAACTCATGGCGCTTCTTCCTCCGTTGTCGCTGCGGGTGCGGGGACGACGCGGGGCGCAGTTCGGAGGAAGTTCTGCAGACGCGGTCCGTCCCCCCGGTTCTTGCCCGCGGCACCGTGCCGTTCATCGTTCTTGACCGGTCTGCCGGTTGTCCAGCCGCAGGCGGTATGCGTTGTGCAAGTGCAACATTGCTGATCTTGGCCGGATACAGGTGAAACATGGCTGGTTGGAAGGTGGACCGAAGGTGAAATACGGGATTGCGAACCCCCGCGGTCGCCCGGAGCGAGCCGGGGACGCGTCCGGAGACACGGCTGAAGCACGGCTGAAGCACGGGCCGAGCGCGCCCGGAGTGCGGGCTGAACGCGTGCGGATTGGAACCGGGGCCCGGTCATCCGCGAGGATGGGTCCATGACCGCCCAGATTCTCGATGGCAAGGCCACCGCAGCAGCGATCAAGTCCGATCTGACCGCCCGCGTGGCGGCGCTGAAGGAGAAGGGCGTCACGCCCGGCCTCGGCACGATCCTCGTCGGCAACGATCCCGGCAGCCAGAAGTACGTCGCGGGCAAGCACCGCGACTGCGCCCAGGTCGGCATCGCCTCCATCCAGCGGGAGCTGCCCGAAACGGCCACGCAGGAGGAGATCGAGGCGGTCGTCCGCGACCTGAACGAGGACCCGGCCTGCACCGGATACATCGTCCAGCTGCCGCTGCCCAAGGGCATCGACGAGAACCGCATCCTGGAACTCATGGACCCGGACAAGGACGCCGACGGCCTCCACCCGATGAACCTCGGCCGTCTCGTCCTGAACGAGCCGGCTCCGCTGCCCTGCACCCCCAACGGCGTCCTCACCCTGCTGCGCCGCCACGGCGTGGAGATCAAGGGCGCCGAGGTCGTGGTCGTCGGCCGCGGAGTGACCATCGGCCGCCCGATGCCGCTGCTGCTGACCCGGCGCAGTGAGAACGCCACCGTGACCCAGTGCCACACCGGCACCCGCGACCTGTCGGCGCACCTGAAGCGCGCGGACATCATCGTCGCCGCCGCCGGTTCCGCCCATCTCGTCCGTGCGGAGGACGTCAAGCCCGGTGCGGCCGTCCTGGACGTCGGGGTCTCCCGCAACGCCGAGGGAAAGATTGTGGGTGACGTTCACCCGGACGTGGCCGAGGTGGCCGGCTGGGTCTCCCCGAACCCCGGCGGTGTCGGCCCGATGACCCGGGCCCAGCTGCTGGTCAACGTGGTGGAGGCGGCGGAGCGCAGTGTCGGCTGACAGCGAGGCCCGCGAGGCGCGGGCACCCGGGCCGAAGCCGGCGCCGGAGCCGTCGTCGGAGCCCTTGTCGGAGCCGGAGTCGGCCTCGGCGCAGGCCGAGAACGGCACGGCTCCCGACCCGGCCACGGCTCCCGACCCGGCCGAGGCCCTCGACCTCGCCAAGGCCCCCGACCCCGTCAGCGCGCCCGACGCCGAGGGGAAGCCGCGGCGCACCACCCGCCGCTTCCCGCGGTTCACCAGGGACACCGCCCGCCCGGAGGGCGGCGGCCGGGCCGCCCCCGGCGACGCCCCCGCGCCCGCCCGACAGTGGCCGATCCTCGCCGTGCTGCTCACGGCCGGGCTCGGCCTGCTGCTGACCGTGTTCGACCTGTTCCGGGTCGGCACGCTGCTGATCGGCGTGGCGCTGCTGGCGGGTGGCGTGCTCCGCTGGGCGCTGCCGGGTGTCGGCATGCTCGCCGTGCGCTCCCGCTTCACGGACATCGTCACGTACGGCGCGCTGGGACTGACGATCGTGCTGCTGGCGCTGATGATGCAGCCCAGGCCGTGGCTGGAGATCCCGTTCCTGGAGGACACCCTGCACTTCACGGTCAGCGATCAGCGGTAGGGGCCCGTCCCGGGATGATCCGGGGAATCCGGGGGACGTAGCGGAACGGTCACTTCCGTGCCACAGCGCCCGGACAGCCGTTGAACAGCGGGTTCGCCGTGCAGGAAGGTTGTTTCCGGCGGCCCGCCCTTTCACGGGGGTGAGGACGGGCCGCCGTGCACGCCAGGGCGGGCACCTCGGACGACCGGTGGGGTCGGCGGGGCGATCCCGGTGATCCCGGACAATCCGCCCCACCCTCCCGGGATATGCCCGGTTCTGGTCGGCCGAGGGGGCTGCCGGTGGGAGACTGGGCCACGAGCGGGTGAGCGCGCGACGGCGCATGCCCGCGGCCCTGGCGCTCCTGTGCGCCCCCACCCCGGGAACTGAGATCCTGACCGGCGGCATCCATGTGGGTAGCCGGAACGGCGACTCGGCAGAGGGCCACCACGCGCGAGGGACATACCAGTACGACCGGGGGAAGAGGGGGAAGTAATGCCTCGTTGGAAGGCCTTGCCGGATGAACTCGATCCGCAGATCAAGGAGTTCACGAGCCAGCTCAGGCGCGTCGTGGACCGCAGCGACCTGAGCATCGCGTCGGTCTCCGACCGCACGGGCTACAGCAAGACGTCCTGGGAGCGCTATCTGAACGGACGGCTGCTCGCGCCCAAGGGCGCGATCGTGGCCCTGGCCGAGGTCACCGGAACCAATCCGATGCACCTGACCACCATGTGGGAGCTGGCCGAGCGGGCCTGGAGCCGCTCGGAGATGCGGCACGACATGACGATGGAGGCGATCAGGATCTCGCAGGCGCGTTCCGCGCTGAGCGAGCTCGCCGGCGGACCGTCGTCGAAGGGCAGGGGCCGCAAGGGCGGTGGCGAGCCGGTCCGGTCCGGCGTCGCCGGACCGGCCGGCGTCTCACCGGGCGTGCCGCCGCAGCCGACCGCCTCGGACGTCCGTGACGCCTCCGGGGCGAACTCCTGGGGCATGGCCGGGTACGCCGGGCCCGCCCCGTCGGGCCGTGGCGGCGCCGCTGCCCCTCCCGCGCCGCCCCGGGGCGGCGGCCGGGCCGGCTCCGGCGGTCCGGACGGCAAGCGGCGGACGGGGATGTTCCTCACGGGCGCGGTCGGAGTACTGGTGGTGATCGCCGCCGCGTTCTACGTCACCGGGAGCGACGACGGCAGGAAGGGTGAAGCAGGCAAGTCCCCCTCGCCCACCGCCTCCGCCTCCGTGGAGCTGCCCGCCGGAGTGAAGTGCAGCGGCGACGACTGCGACGGCAAGGACGCGGAGAACATGGGGTGCAGCGGCGACCTGGTGACCACCACGCAGACGGCGACCGTCGGCGCCACCGTGGTCGAGGTCCGCTACAGCGAGACCTGCGGTGCCGCGTGGGGCCGTATCACCCAGGCCGCGCAGGGGGACGAGGTCGAGATCGCCGGCGGGAAGTCGAAGCAGAGCGACAGCATCACCGAGGTCGGCGACACGGTCGCCTACACCCCGATGATGGCGGTCGAGAGCGGCGCACAGGCCAAGGCCTGCGTGGTACTGGCCTCCGGCGAGGAGGGGTGCACGGAGTAGGGCGGTGTGCCGAGGCGGCGACCCGCCGACGCACCGGGTGCGCCGTGAGGCCGCCCGTGAAGTTCGTGGCGCGGTGTGCGCATGAGGCGGCGGAACCGGGGCACGCGAACCTCACCCCCACGGGAGTCCGGCACGATCGGTCCCCCGATCGGCGGCCGCCTCCGACCCTCTCCCGGAGAGGCGGCCGCCTTCCCCCCGGGCACACCCGTGTACACGTTCGTCACTCTGTGGGACTGCCCACACGGAGCCTGGACGTCCACGATCGTGGATGCCGCGATAGCCTGACCGCTGGATCTCTTGACGCCAAGAGATCGATCACCGGTACTCGCCACGATGACCCGTCCGCACCGGTGATCGATCATCGTGGCGGGCACCGGTCACGCGCCGGAGCGGGATCCGTACCCCCGGGGCCGGGACGCCCCACCGCCAGCTGTCATACGGAGAACGCCATGACCCGCACTCCCGTGAACGTCACCGTCACCGGCGCGGCCGGCCAGATCGGTTACGCCCTGCTCTTCCGCATCGCCTCAGGCCAGCTGCTCGGCGCGGACGTGCCGGTCAGGCTGCGCCTGCTGGAGATCACCCCCGCGCTCAAGGCGGCCGAGGGCACGGCCATGGAGCTGGACGACTGCGCGTTCCCGCTCCTGCAGGGCATCGACATCTCGGACGACCCGAACGTGGCCTTCGACGGCGCCAACGTCGCCCTGCTCGTGGGTGCCCGCCCGCGCACCAAGGGCATGGAGCGCGGTGACCTCCTGGAGGCCAACGGCGGCATCTTCAAGCCGCAGGGCCAGGCCATCAACGCCCACGCCGCGGACGACATCCGGGTGCTGGTGGTGGGCAACCCGGCCAACACCAACGCGCTCATCGCTCAGGCCGCCGCCCCGGACGTACCGGCCGAGCGCTTCACCGCGATGACCCGTCTGGACCACAACCGGGCGCTGACCCAGCTGGCGAAGAAGACGGGTTCGACGGTCGCCGACATCAAGCGCCTGACCATCTGGGGCAACCACTCCGCCACCCAGTACCCGGACATCTTCCACGCCACCGTCGCCGGCAAGAACGCCGCCGAGGTCGTGAACGACGAGAAGTGGCTGGCCGAGGACTTCATCCCGACCGTCGCCAAGCGCGGTGCCGCGATCATCGAGGCCCGTGGCGCCTCGTCGGCCGCCTCCGCCGCCAACGCGGCCATCGACCACGTCCACACCTGGGTCAACGGCACCGCCGACGGCGACTGGGTCTCCATGGGCATCCCGTCGGACGGCTCCTACGGCGTCCCCGAGGGTCTGATCTCCTCCTTCCCGGTCACCGTGAAGGACGGCACGTACGAGATCGTCCAGGGTCTGGAGATCAACGACTTCTCCCGCGCCCGCATCGACGCCTCCGTCAAGGAGCTCGAGGAGGAGCGCGAGGCGGTCCGCGGCCTCGGCCTCATCTGATCCCGACGGCTCCACCGGCTCCGTCCGATCCGCCGGAACCGTCCGCCCCGTCCGACGGGCTTCGGGTCAAGGGCCCCGTACCGGTCTCCACCGGTACGGGGCCCTTCCGCGTTGCCGGGCGCGGGGTTTTCGCCCTTATGGCCGCTTCTTCCGTGACGTAGCACACCTCCGGCCGCGAATCACGCATGTATTCGGGTCCAGGGGGAAGGCGCCACCCCGTTCCGTGGATGACGCCCGTGTGACTCGACCTGGTCACTGGACCTGTGTCATTCACGGGCGCTGAACAGGAACGGAAGGCAGCAGGCGGTCATGGCGGACAGTACAGAGCTTCAGGTGCGCACCTCGATCCACGCGGGAGGCGAGTGGCGGGCGGCCCTCTCGGGGGCCACCCGCGAGATCCTCGACCCCGCGGACGCGCTGCCGTTCGCCGTGGTCGCGGAGGGCGACGAGAAGGACACCGACCTGGCGGTGGCCGCCGCCCGGCGGGCGTTCGACGAGGGCCCGTGGCCGCACACCCCCGTCGCCGA
Organism: Streptomyces cathayae; assembly: GCF_029760955.1. Taxonomy (GTDB): domain Bacteria; phylum Actinomycetota; class Actinomycetes; order Streptomycetales; family Streptomycetaceae; genus Streptomyces; species Streptomyces cathayae. The sequence continues at coordinate 3,168,140 of NZ_CP121682.1, read as the reverse complement.
ACGGGCCGCGCTGCTGCGCCGCGTCGCCGGTCTCCTCGTCCGGGACCGGGAGACGCTCGGTCTGCTGGAGAGCCGGGACGCGGGCAAGACCGTCGAGGAGGGGCGGGTCGACATCGACTGTGTCGCCGACGCCTTCCGCTACTTCGCCGACCTGGTCGCCGGGGAGGCCCCCGGCCGGGTCGTCGACGCGGGCTCCCCCGACGTCCACAGCGTCGTCGTGCACGAGCCGGTCGGTGTCTGCGCGATGATCACGCCCTGGAACTATCCACTGCTCCAGGCCAGTTGGAAGATCGCCCCCGCCCTCGCGGCCGGCAACACCTTCGTCGTCAAGCCCAGCGAGATCACCCCGCTGACCACCGTGGCACTCATCGACCTGCTGATCGAGGCAGGGCTGCCCACCGGGGTCGCCAACATCGTCACCGGGCCCGGTCACACCGTCGGCGCCCGGCTCGCCGAGCACCCCGACGTCGACCTGGTCTCCTTCACCGGCGGACTGGTCAGCGGCACCAAGGTCGCCGAGGCCGCCGCGCCGGGCGTGAAGAAGGTCGCCCTCGAACTCGGCGGCAAGAACCCCAACGTGGTCTTCGCCGACGCCTGCGCGACCCGGGACGGCTTCGACACCGCCGTCGACCAGGCCCTCAACGCGGCCTTCATCCACAGCGGCCAGGTCTGCTCGGCGGGTGCCCGGCTCATCGTCGAGGAGTCGGTCCGCGACCGCTTCGTCACCGAACTCGCCCGCCGCGCCGAGAAGATCAGGCTCGGCCGGGGCACCGCGGACGGCGTCGAGTGCGGACCGCTGGTCTCCGAGCAGCAGCGCGACAAGATCGAGGCGTATGTCGCCTCCGCGCTGAAGGAGGGGGCGGTGCTGCGCTCCGGCGGCAAGCGGCCCGAGCCGTCCGCCGACCGGCCCGAGGCCGGCTACTTCTACGAGCCGACCGTCCTCGACCACTGCCACCGCGAGATGCGGGTCGTGCGCGAGGAGGTGTTCGGACCGGTCCTCACCGTCGAGACCTTCCGCACCGAGGACGAGGCCGTGGCCCTCGCCAACGACACCGAGTACGGGCTGGCCGGCGCCGTCTGGACCGCCGACGCGGGCCGCGCCCGGCGGGTGGCCGGACGGCTGCGCCACGGCACCGTGTGGATCAACGACTTTCACCCCTACCTCCCGCAGGCGGAGTGGGGCGGCTTCGGCAAGAGCGGAGTGGGCCGTGAACTCGGCCCGGCCGGCCTCGCCGAGTACCGCGAGACCAAGCACGTCTACCAGAACCTCGCGCCGAAGCCGGTGCGTTGGTTCGCGGGCTGAGCCGCCACCGCCGAGCGGCACCCGGAGCGGACGCGGTGCGTGCGGCCAGGGCCGCACGCACCGCGTGACGCCGTACCGCTTCGAACGGCGCCCCGGCCAGGGGCGCCGCCCGAGGCCCCGCCGGCCTTGCCCGGTGCCCCTCGCCCCCCTCGATACCTTTTGTCACCCGTCCTGTCCCCGACCCTCCCCGTAGGAGCAGCCTCCATGCCGGAACACGTCCACGAGCACACGTACGACTACGTTGTCATCGGCGGCGGTACCGCAGGGTCCGTCATCGCCTCCCGGCTGACCGAGAACCCGGACGTCACCGTCGCCGTCATCGAGGGCGGTCCCAGCGACGTCGGCCGCGACGACGTGCTGACCCTGCGCCGCTGGATGGGCCTGCTCGGCGGCGAGCTGGACTACGACTACCCCACCACCGAGCAGCCACGCGGCAATTCGCACATCCGGCACAGCCGGGCCCGGGTCCTCGGCGGATGCTCCTCGCACAACACCCTGATCGCCTTCAAGCCGCTCCCGTCCGACTGGGACGAGTGGGAGCAGGCCGGCGCCGAGGGCTGGGGCGCGGTGCAGATGGAGGCGTACTACGCCCGGCTCGAGAACAACATCGTCCCGGTCGACGAGAAGGACCGCAACGCCATCGCCCGTGACTTCGTCGACGCCGCCCAGGGCGCGCTGGGCGTGCCGCGGGTCGAGGGCTTCAACAAGAAGCCGTTCGACGACGGCGTCGGCTTCTTCGACCTCGCCTACCACCCGGAGAACAACAAGCGCTCCTCGGCGTCGGTCGCGTACCTGCACCCGGTGATGGACGAACGCCCCAACCTGACGATCCTGCTGGAGACCTGGGCGTACCGGCTGGAGCTGAACGGCACCCGCGCCGAGGGCGTCCACGTCCGCACCAAGGACGGCGAGGAGATCCTGGTGCGGGCCCGGGGCGAGGTCCTGCTGTGCGCCGGCGCGGTCGACTCGCCCCGGCTGCTGCTGCACTCCGGCATCGGTCCGAAGGCCGACCTGGAGGCGCTCGGCATACCCGTGGCGCACGACCTCCCCGGAGTCGGCGAGAACCTGCTCGACCACCCCGAGTCGGTGATCGTCTGGGAGACGGACGGACCCATCCCGGACAACTCCGCGATGGACTCCGACGCCGGCCTGTTCGTGCGCCGCGACCCCGAACACGCGGGCCCCGACCTGATGTTCCACTTCTACCAGATCCCGTTCACGGACAATCCGGAGCGACTGGGCTATGAGCGGCCGGAGTTCGGCGTCTCCATGACCCCGAACATCCCCAAGCCGAAGAGCCGCGGCAGGCTCTACCTGACCAGCGCCGACCCCGAGGTCAAGCCCGCGCTGGACTTCCGCTACTTCACCGACGAGGACGACTACGACGGCCGGACCCTCGTCGACGGCATCCGCATCGCCCGCGAGATCGCGAAGACCGAGCCGCTGGCCCACTGGCTCAAGCGCGAGGTGGCCCCCGGCCCGGACGTCACGGGCGACGAGGAGCTCAGCGAGTACGCCCGCAAGGTCGCCCACACCGTCTACCACCCGGCGGGCACCTGCAAGATGGGTGCGGCGGACGACGAAACAGCCGTCGTCGACCCCGAGTTGAGGATCCGCGGCCTGCAGGGCATCCGGATCGCCGACGCCTCCGTCTTCCCGACCATGACCGCCGTGAACCCGATGATCGGCGTGCTGATGGTCGGCGAGCGGGCCGTCGACCTGATCGGGAGTGATGCGTGATGAGTACCGCCGCGACTCCCGCAGCTCCCGCCGCCTCCGCCGGCTCGGAGGCCGGCTCACCCGTCTTCTCCGTCGACGGGCTGTGGAAGGTCTTCGGCCCGAAGGCCGACCGCGTGCCCGGCGACCCCGAACTCGCCGCGCTCGACCCGGCCGGACTGCGCGCCCGCACCGGGTGCACGGCCGCCGTCCGGGACGTCTCCTTCGACGTCCGCAAGGGCGAGGTCTTCGTCGTCATGGGCCTGTCCGGCTCCGGCAAGTCCACGCTGGTGCGCTGTCTGACCCGGCTGATCGAGCCGACCGCGGGCACCATCGCCATCGACGGCGAGGACGTCCGCGCCATGGACAGGGCCCGGCTGCGCGAACTGCGCCGGCACCGCGCCGCCATGGTCTTCCAGCACTTCGGACTGCTGCCGCACCGCACCGTCCTCGACAACGTGGCCTACGGCCTGGAGATCCAGGGCATGGGCAAGGCGCAGCGGCGCGCCAAGGCCGCCGAGGTCGTCGCCAAGGTCGGCCTGGAGGGCATGGAGCAGCGCAGACCCGCGCAGCTCTCCGGTGGTCAGCGCCAGCGCGTCGGGCTCGCCCGCGCCCTCGTCGTCGACCCCGAAGTGCTGCTCTTCGACGAGCCGTTCAGCGCGCTCGACCCCCTCATCCGGCGTGACATGCAGGAGGAGGTGATCCGGCTGCACCGCGAGGAGCGCCGCACGATGGTCTTCATCACGCACGACCTGAACGAGGCCCTGAAACTGGGCGACCGCATCGCCCTCATGCGCGACGGACGGGTGGTCCAGCTGGGCACCCCCGAGGAGATCGTGGGCTCGCCCGCCGACGACTACGTCCGTGACTTCGTCCGGGACGTCCCGCGCGAACAGGTCCTCACCGTCCGTACGGCCATGCGCCCCGCCTCCGCGGTGGAAGCGGCCGGCAGCGGCCCCGCCGTCCGCCCGGACGCCACGGTGTCCGAGGCCATCGAGGCCGTCGCCCGCGCGGGCGGACCGGCCCGGGTCCTCGACGAGGGCCGCTGCCTGGGCGTCGTCGACTCCGACGCGCTGCTGTCGGTGATCGCCGGGACGGGACGGTCCGCGGGAACGGAGCAGTCCGCCGGGACGGAGCTGTCCGGGGAGGCCGTCTGATGGCGACCGTCACCGCGATCGTCCCCCGGACCGGGCGGGCCGGTCTGCTCGGACACCTCGCCGTGCGCAAGCTCCTGCTGCTCACTGTGGCCGCAGCGGTCCTCGTCCCGTTCGCCGTCGCACGCTGGGCCGGCGGCAGCTGGCCCGAGGCACTGACCGTGGACCTCTCCGGACCGCTGGCCGGGGCCAGCGACTGGATCATCGACAACCGGGACTCCCACCCCCTCTTCCTGTACTTCTTCGGCCACGTCAGCAACGTCGTCGTCGTCACCGTACGGGCCGTCTACCTCGCCCTCCTCGCCGTCGGATGGGCGGGGGCGACCGCTCTCGCGGGGCTCGTCGCCTGGCGCGTCGCGGGCATCCGCCTCGCGCTCGGCACCGCCGTCGCGTTCCTCACCTGCGGACTGCTCGGCATGTGGGTGCCCACCATGCAGACGCTCGCCCTGATGGTGGTCGCGGTCACCGCCTCCGTCGTCGTCGGCGCGCTGCTCGGGCTCGTCGCCGGGCTCTCCGACCGGATGAACCGCGTCCTGCGCCCGGTCCTGGACACCATGCAGGTGCTCCCCGCCTTCGCCTACCTCCTGCCGGTCGTGCTGATCTTCGGCATCGGCGTCCCGGCCGCCGTCCTCGCCACGGTCGTCTACGCCGCGCCGCCCATGGCCCGGCTGACCGCGCTCGGTCTGCGGGGCGCCGACAAGGAGGTGCTGGAGGCGGTCGAGTCGCTCGGCACCACCTCCCGCCAGCGCCTGCTGACCGCCCGCATCCCGCTGGCCCGCAAGGAACTCCTCCTGGGGCTCAACCAGACGATCATGATGGCGCTGTCCATGGCCGTCATCGCCTCGGTGATCGGCGCGGGCGGTCTCGGCGACCGCGTCTACCAGGCGCTGGCCTCCGTCGACGTGGGCGCGGCCCTCGCCGCCGGCATCCCGATCGTGCTGCTCGCCGTCGTCCTGGACCGGGTGACCGGTGCGGCCGGGGCGAACCTCGGCCAGGAGCCCAGGCCCCGCACGCACTGGCTGTACGTCGTGGCCGGCGCCGCGGTCGTGGCCGCCGCCGGACGGCTGACGGCACGCCTGGAATGGCCCGACGGATGGGTGGTGCCCCTCGTCGAACCGGTCAACCGGGCCGTCGGCTGGATGACCGACCACCTGTACTCGGGCGTCCCCGTCGTCGGCGGCACCGCCGACTGGGCCGCCCGCTTCACCACCTGGGTCCTCGACCCGGTCCGCGACGGACTGCAGTGGCTGCCCTGGTGGTCGGTGCTGCTCGTGGTCGCCACCCTGGCCTGGCTGATCGGCACCTGGCGCACCGCGCTCACCGCCGTCCTCGCCATGGCCGCCATCGGGGTGCTCGGCGTGTGGGAACCGTCCCTCGACACGCTCTCCCAGGTCATCGCGGCCGTCGCCGTCACCCTGCTCGTCGGCTTCGCGACGGGCATCGCCGCGGCACGCAGCGAACGCGTCGACCGGCTGCTGCGGCCCGTGCTGGACGTGTTCCAGACGATGCCGCAGTTCGTGTACCTGATCCCGGTCGTCGCCCTGTTCGGCGTCGGCCGCGCCCCCGCCGTCGCCGCGGCCGTCGTCTACGCGCTGCCGGCCGTCGTCCGCATCACCGCGCAGGGGCTGCGCCAGGTCGACCCGGCGACCCTGGAGTCGGCCCGCTCGCTCGGCGCGACCAGCACCCAGCAGCTGCGCCAGGTCCAGCTCCCGCTGGCCCGCCCGGCGCTGCTCCTCGCCGTCAACCAGGGCGTGGTCCTGGTCCTCGCCGTCGTCATCATCGGCGGCATGGTCGGCGGCGGCGCACTCGGCTACGACGTCGTCTTCGGCCTCGCCCAGGGCGACCTGGCGACCGGACTGGTCGCCGGTGCCGCGATCGTCTGCCTGGGCCTGATGCTCGACCGGGTGACCCAGCCCACCGAACGCCGCGCGCAGAAGGGAGCCTGACATGCGACGCCGTACGACCTCCGCGGTGGGCGGAGCCTTCGCGCTCGCGCTGCTCACCGGCTGCGGTGCCGCGGACATGACCAAGCAGGCCTCGCCGTACGCCAACGCCAAGGGCGCCCGGACGGTGAACCTGGCGGTGCAGTCCTGGGTGGGCTCCCTGGCCAACGTGGCCGTCGCCCAGTACCTGCTGGAGAACGAGCTCGGCTACCGCGTCGACGTCGTCCAGGTCGACGAGGTGCCCGCCTGGGACGCGCTCAGCCAGGGCCGGGTCGACGCGATCCTGGAGGACTGGGGCCACCCCGAACAGGAACAGCTGTACGTCGAGGAGAAGAAGACGATCGCGCGCGGCGGCGACCTCGGGGTCACCGGGCACATCGGCTGGTACATCCCGACGTACTTCGCCGAGCAGCATCCCGACCTGAAGAGCTGGAAGGACCTCAACCAGTACGCCGACCGGTTCCGCACCGCGGAGAGCGGCGGCAAGGGCCAGCTGATGGACGGCTCACCGGCCTACCTCACCCACGACAAGGCGCTGGTGAAGAACCTGGAGCTGGACTTCAAGGTGGTGTTCGCCGGTTCCGAGGCCGCGCTGCTCACCCAGATCAAGCAGTTCGCCAAGGAGAAGAAGCCCTTCCTCACCTACTGGAACACCCCCCACTGGCTGTTCGAGAAGGTGCCGATGACCGAGGTGATGCTGCCCCCGTACGAGGAGGGCTGCGACGCCGACCCGGCGGAGGTCGCCTGCGCCTACCCGACCGCCCCGCTCCAGAAGTACCTCAACGCGGACTTCGCGCAGGACGGCGGTGAGGCGGCGGACTTCCTGAAGAAGTTCACATGGTCCACGGAGGACCAGAACGCGGTCTCCCTGATGATCGCCGACCAGAAACTGACGCCCCAGGAGGCGGCGGAGAAGTGGGTGGACGGGCACGAGTCCACCTGGAAGGAATGGCTGTCCTGACGGCCGGTCCGGTCCGGACCGGGCCGGGCACGAGGCGCGCCCCCGGGCCCACCGAACGCGGTGGGCCCGGGGGCGCGCCAAGCGTGCGCAGGAGGTCAAAAGCCGTGAAACGGCGGGGGAGCGAGGCCGGCGTCGGGGGTCTCGCGGACACGTCGGACGGACGGCGCCTAGGCTGTCCGCCGCGAGCCGGGAGCAGGCACCCGGTGGCGGGTACACGCGACACGAGGGGGAGACGGGGACATGGCGGAGACACGACGACGGCTGCGGTCCGGCACGGTGATGCTCGGTGGCGTGGGCCTCCTCGCGGCCGCCCTGTCCGCGTGCGGTTCGGACCCGGACCGCCGCTGCGTGGACCGGAACAGCTACGACTTCCCCGACGGCTACAAGATCGTCGCCGACAAGAACTGCAAGACCTCCGGTTCCGCGGGCAAGGGAAGATCCACCGGATCGAAGCGGTCCGACGCCGCCTGGTACTACGACGCGGAGGTCAGCGACGGCCGGGCCCACGACGGCACCTTCAGCCGCGGCGATGCCGTCGACCGGGACGGCTTCGGCTCCTCCGGCGGCGGCACCGGCGGCGGCTGACCACCCCGGCGAGCGAAGGAACGAAGGACCCGCCCGTGGAACGCCGCACCATGGAGCCCCGCCCCGGCTGGCAGCAGACCGTCGAGGAGCAAGGGCTCATCTACCCCCTCACCCTCCCCCGGGCCCTCGAGCCCGCCCGGGAGGCGGGGATGCCCGTCCCCGACGACGCCTGGGTGCCCTACTGGGACGAGAGCGCCTACTACGTCTTCGGCCTGGACGAGGTCGAGGCGCTGGAGGAGGTCGTCGAGGAACTGCACCGCATGTGCCTCGCGGCCGCCGGGCACATCGTCACCGCCGACCGCTTCGCCGACCTCGGCATCACCGACCCGCGGGTCGTCGAGGCGGTCACCGAGGCCTGGCAACGGCGCGCCGAACTCCCCTCCGTCTACGGCCGCTTCGACCTGCGCTACGACGGAACCGGCCCCGCGAAGCTCCTGGAGTACAACGCCGACACCCCCACCTCCCTCGTGGAGGCGGCCTCGCCGCAGTGGTTCTGGATGGAGGAGCGCTTCCCCGGCGCCGACCAGTGGAACTCGCTGCACGAACGCCTCGTCGAGGCCTGGAGGAAACAGGCCGCCCTCCTCCCGCCGGGCAGCCCCCTGCACTTCGCCCACTCCTCGGCCGACGAGATCGGCGAGGACCTCATGACCGTCGCCTACCTCAAGGAGACCGCCGAACAGGCGGGCCTCGAGACCGAGTGGCTCTCCATGGAGGAGATCGGCTGGGACCGGCTCTCCGGCCGCTTCGTGGACAAGAACCTCCGGTTCATCCGCAGCATCTTCAAGCTGTACCCCTGGGAGTGGCTCACCACCGACCGCTTCGCCGGCCACGTCCTCGACACCCTCGACAACGGCGGCGGCACCGGCAGCACCCTGTGGATCGAGCCGGCCTGGAAGATGCTGCTGAGCAACAAAGCCCTGCTGGCGATCCTCTGGGAGCTCTACCCGGGCCACCCCCACCTCCTCCCGGCCCACCTCGACGGCCCGCGGGAGCTGGCGGACACCACCGGCTGGGTCGCCAAGCCCCTCCTCGGCCGCGAGGGCGCCGGTGTGACGATCCATCAGCCGGGCAGCGCCCCCGTCCTCCGCGACGAACCCTGCTGCTACCAGCAGTTGGCCCCGCTCCCCGCCTTCGACGGCAACCACGTCGTCCTCGGCGCCTGGACCGTCGGGGACGAGTCCGCCGGCCTCGGCATCCGCGAGTCCTCGGGCCTCATCACCGACGAGTACGCCCGCTTCCTGCCCCACGTGATCCTGTGAACAGGGCCCAGGGGAAGCACCTCTCCACGGGCGCGGGGCCGTGACACGTACGTCCACCCGGCGGGCGCTGTCGCCCGCATGGTGGACGTCTCCCCGTGGCACTTCGTGCCACCCGGTAATGTGGCCGGGGGCCGTGACTGGCGCGCTGGGATGGAACAACCATCGGGAAGCGGCCCCCGGAACCGTGTCCCGCCGGGACCGGCAGATGTGCCGTGCGCCTGGGCCATGCCGTGAACGCCGAACGCCACGTCCGGAGGTCCTCATGTCCGCCGAGCCCCTCTCCACCGCTTCCACCGCCTTCCGCTCCGCCCTCGACGTGATCCGCGCCGTCGAGCCGCGCGTCGCCGACGCCATCGGTCAGGAGGTCGCCGACCAGCGTGAGATGCTCAAGCTGATCGCCTCCGAGAACTACGCCTCCCCGGCCACCCTCCTGGCGATGGGCAACTGGTTCAGCGACAAGTACGCCGAGGGCACCGTCGGCCGCCGCTTCTACGCCGGCTGCCGCAACGTCGACACCGTCGAGTCGCTCGCCGCCGAGCACGCCAAGGAGCTCTTCGGCGCCCGCCACGCCTACGTCCAGCCGCACTCGGGCATCGACGCCAACCTGGTCGCCTTCTGGTCCGTGCTCGCGCAGCGCGTCGAGGTGCCCGCCCTGGAGAAGGCCGGAGTCCGCCAGGTCAACGACCTCTCCGACGCCGACTGGGCCGAACTGCGCCGCGCCTTCGGCAACCAGCGCATGCTCGGCATGTCCCTGGACGCCGGCGGCCACCTCACCCACGGCTTCCGCCCGAACATCTCCGGGAAGATGTTCGACCAGCGGTCCTACGGCACCGACCCGGCCACCGGCCTGATCGACTACGAGGCGCTGCGCACCTCCGCCCGCGAGTTCAAGCCGCTGATCATCGTCGCCGGCTACTCCGCCTACCCCCGTCTGGTGAACTTCCGGATCATGCGCGAGATCGCCGACGAGGTCGGCGCCACGCTCATGGTCGACATGGCCCACTTCGCCGGTCTCGTCGCCGGCAAGGTCCTCACCGGCGACTTCGACCCGGTCCCGCACGCCCAGATCGTCACCACCACCACCCACAAGTCGCTGCGCGGCCCGCGCGGCGGCATGGTCCTGTGCGACGACTCCCTCAAGGACCAGGTCGACCGCGGCTGCCCGATGGTCCTGGGCGGTCCGCTCCCGCACGTCATGGCCGCCAAGGCGGTCGCCCTGGCGGAGGCCCGGCAGCCCTCCTTCCAGGACTACGCCCAGCGTGTCGTGGACAACTCCCGCGCCCTCGCCGACGGCCTGATGCGCCGCGGCGCCACCCTGGTCACCGGCGGCAGCGACAACCACCTCAACCTGATCGACGTCGCCGCCTCCTACGGCCTCACCGGCCGCCAGGCCGAGGCCGCCCTGCTCGAGTCGGGCATCGTCACCAACCGCAACAGCATCCCGGCCGACCTCAACGGCGCCTGGTACACCTCCGGCATCCGCATCGGCACCCCCGCGCTGACCACCCGCGGCCTGGGCACCGCCGAGATGGACGAGGTCGCCGCCCTCATCGACCGCGTGCTGACCGCCGCGGAGCCCGGCACCACCAAGTCCGGTGCCCCCTCCAAGGCATCCCACGTCCTCGACGCGAAGATCGCCGACGAGATCTCCCGCCGCGCCACCGACCTGGTCGCCGGCTTCCCGCTCTACCCGGAGATCGACCTCGGCTGAGAAGCCCCTTCGCGACCCGTCCCATGGCGGTCCGGTCATGTACCGGGCTGCCGTCGGGTGCGGTCATCAGGCGTCCAGCAGCTCCTGCCTCGGTCCCGGGTCGTCCTTCCGCCGGCGGATCGGCGGCCACCGTGTCACATACGGGCGCAGTACCAGGGCCAGTGCCGCTCCGGCCACCAGGCCCGGTACGGCCCACCACCAGTCGGTGCCTTCGTCCGTCGCCGGCATGGGACGGGTCTCGGAGGCTGACGCGGCCGCACCCTGGTCCGTCTCCGGGCCGGCCCCTTCCGTCTCCCACGGTGCCGGGTAGGTCCATGAGCCCACCCCGGTGCCTGTCGTCTCGCTCATCACACCCAGGGTGAACAGGAACTTGTGCACAGCCGTCGGGTCCTCGGCACGGTGCCAGAGACCGTCCGGCGATCCGGTGGTCTGCGCCGCCGTGTATATCCACACGTCTTGGCCCGCGTCCCCCAGGAAGACCCGGTCCACGCGCCACGGCGCCACGTCGTGCACCATCCACGTCACATTGATCAGCCGGGCCGAGCCCGAGGCGGCCTCCGGCAACTGCTCTCGTGTGCCTTTGCCGACCGGGCCGAGCAGCCGCTCCAGCTCGCCGTACTGCTTGTCGGAGTAGTACAGCGACGCCGTTTCCTCGCTCCCCGGTGAGGTCACCAGCACGCTCGTCGGCCCCCCGGCGGAGGCCGGAGACGCTCCCCACAGCGTCAGGGCCAGCGCGGCAGCCAAGGCCCCCGTACTCGCCGTCAGTTGTCGAACAATGCCCTTCCATCCGCGCATCCGGACCCCCACTCGGCCGGTCGATCCCCGTGCGGCCCGCCCACGAGCCACCTGTCACTTCTGGTACACCGCCCGGGCCGCCGGGGTTCCCACTCGGTCCACCGCGGATTCCGCGACTTCGGCCGGCCCGGCTACCGACCCGTCTCCTCGACTTCCTCGACCGTCCCCGCGATCTCCAGCGCCCGCGCCTTGGCCACGCCTTCCAGCCGCAGCGTCACCCCGTCCGCGGCCGCCCCCTCACCGCCCACCGCACCCCCGTGGGACCACAGCAGCGTCGGCCCTGCCGTGCGCTCCGCCCGGGTGAACCGGTGCCCGTCCGCGTCGACCATCCAGAAGCTCAGCACATGCGGCCGCGAGAACCACAGGACCGGATCCGCACCCCCGTCCTCCCCGTCCTCCTCGCCCAGCGACAGCCACTCCGGCTGCTCGCGCACGCTCTTGACGAAGGTGATGTCCAGGCGGCCCGGGAACTCGTCCAGCCGGATCGTCCGCCCCTCCTCCCGCCAGCACAGGCTCACCAGGGACCGTCCCCGCGGCAGCCCGCTCACCGTCACCGCGTCCGGAACGCCCAGCGCCTTCGGCACCAACGGCGTGAACCCGGCCCGCCGCTCCGCCTCGCCGAGCGACACCGACCGCCCGCAGCCGGGCACCTCCGCGCCCGGCGAGGGCACCGCCGACGGGTCGTACCGCACCTCGACCCCGCCGAAGCCGAACCAGTCGGTCACCGCCGCCCGCACCGGAGGGGTCAACGCCAGCACCGTCAGCAGCCCGCACACCGCCGCGACCAACGACCGCCATCGCGCCCGCGTCCAGCGCCGCACCGTCCACAGCCGCTTCCCGGCGCCCGTCGGCTCGGCCGCCGGAACCGGCACCTGCTCGGCGAGTATTTGCCCCAGCACCCGCTCGACCATCGACTCGGACTCCGCAGCCCCACCCGGCCCGTCCAAGGACCGGCCGAAGGCCCGCAGTTCCTCCCGCAGCCGCTCGGCCTCACCGTCGTACAGCTCACTCACGCCGTCTCACCCCCCTCCCGGGGCCGGAAGTCGGGCAGCAGGCGCTCCAGCTTGCGCAGGGCGCGGTTCAGGCGGGACTTCACTGTGCCCCGGGGCCAGCCCAGGGCCTGTGCGGTCTCCCGCTCGTCCATCTCCAGCAGATAGCGGTAGGTGACGACCAGCCGGTGCTCCTCACTCAGCTTCTCCAGAGCGGCCACCAGCGCCCCGCGGCGCTCCGTCTCCAGCGTCGCCACCGCGGGGTCGGCCGACTCCGGTATCACCGGTCGCGCTTCCGCGAACGCCGCCTCACGGTCGGCGAGGGTGTTCCGGCGCACCGCCGCACGCACTGTGTTCCTCGTCTCATTGGCCACGATCGACAGCAGCCACGGCCGGAACGCCATGCCGTCCCGGAACCGGCCCAGCGCGCAGTACGCCTTCACGAAGGCCTGCTGCACCACGTCCTCCGCGTCCGCCCCCGCCCCGAGCGCGGCGGCCGCCCTGAGCGCGATGCCCGTATGGGCCCGCACCAGCTCCGCATACGCCTCCGGCTCCCCGGCGCGTACGCGTGCGATCACCGCAGTCTCATCGACGATGCGGCCCCCCTCCCGCGTCCTCACACTCTTGTTACACCCCCGGGCACGGATCGGTTCCCACCCGTTCCCAGTCGGTTCCCGACCGCTCCCCGCGGCCTGAGAGAATGGTGAGCATGGCTTCTGAACGTCCCCGTGTGCTCTCCGGTATCCAGCCGACCTCCGGCTCGTTCCACCTCGGCAACTACCTCGGTGCCGTCCGCCAGTGGGTCGACATGCAGAACACCCACGACGCGTTCTACATGGTCGTCGACCTGCACGCGATCACGGTTCCGCAGGACCCGAAGCAGCTGCGCGAGAACACCCGGGTCGCCGCCGCCCAGCTCCTCGCGGCCGGCCTCGACCCGGACCGCTGCACGCTGTTCGTCCAGAGCCACGTCCCCGAGCACGCGCAGCTCGGCTGGCTGATGAACTGCATCACCGGCTTCGGCGAGGCCTCCCGGATGACCCAGTTCAAGGACAAGTCCGCCAAGCAGGGCAGCGACCGGTCCACCGTCGGCCTGTTCACGTACCCGATGCTGATGGTCGCCGACATCCTGCTCTACCAGGCCGACCAGGTCCCGGTCGGTGAGGACCAGCGCCAGCACCTGGAGCTGACCCGCGACCTCGCGGAGCGCTTCAACCAGACCTACGGCGACACCTTCACCGTGCCGAGCGCGTACATCCTCAAGGAGACGGCGAAGATCTACGACCTTCAGGACCCGACCGCCAAGATGAGCAAGTCGGCGGCCGGCCAGAAGGGCCTGATCAACCTGCTCGACGAGCCGAAGGCCACCGCGAAGAAGGTCCGGAGCGCGGTCACGGACACCGACACGGTGGTCCGTTTCGACCGCGAGCACAAGCCCGGCGTCAGCAACCTCCTGACGATCTACTCGACCCTCACCGGGACGGGTGTCACCGCGTTGGAGGAGCGGTACGCCGGCAAGGGCTACGGCGCGCTGAAGACGGACCTCGCCGAGGCCGTGGTCGAGTTCGTCACTCCCTTCCGGGAGCGCACCCAGCAGTACCTGGACGACCCCGAGACGCTCGACTCGATCCTGGCCAAGGGTGCGGAGAAGGCACGTGCCGTCGCCGCGGAGACCCTCACCCGGGCCTACGACCGGGTGGGCTTCCTGAGCGCCAAGCACTGAACGGGCCGGGCCGCCGGCCGTACTGAACGCGACCCGGGCACCGATCCGTACCACCGGACGAGCGCCGTACATCACTCCTGCTGCGCCTGCCCGGGACGGGGCCGTGGTCGTACAGTCGGGGAGAGGGTGACCGCTTCGGCGGTCACCGGGTGCTCGGCGGAATCACCATCACAACGAAGGAGACGACGTGGGGACCGTAATGATCGGTGTGTCGATCGCGGTCCCGGAGCCCCACGGCAGCCGGCTTCAGCAGCTGCGCGCGGGCTTCGGCGACGCCGCTGCTCACGGGATCCCCACGCATGTCACCCTGTTGCCGCCGACGGAGGTCGACGAGGGCGACCTGACGGCCGTCGAGGCGCATCTGAGCGAGGTCGCCGCGACCGGCCGGCCGTTCCCCATGCGGCTGTCGGGCACCGGCACCTTCCGGCCGCTGTCGCCGGTCGTGTTCGTCCGGATCGTGGAGGGCGCCGAGGCCTGCACCTGGCTGCAGAAGCAGGTCCGCGACGCGTCCGGTCCCGTCGCCCGTGAGCTGCAGTTCCCGTACCACCCGCACGTCACCGTGGCGCACGGGATCGACGAGGCGGCGATGGACCGCGCCTTCGAGGAACTCGCCGACTACGAGGCGCACTGGCCCTGCACCGGCTTCGCGCTCTACGAACAGGGCGCCGACGCGGTGTGGCGCAAGCTGCGGCAGTTCCCGTTCGGCTCGCTCGTGGTGCCGCCGCAGGCCGGGCGCGCGGACTGCGGCTCCGTCTCCGCGCACTGACCGGGGTTCCGGCCCGCCGGGACGGGGGCAGGGACGGTTCATGGACTGGCTGAAGAAACTCCCGGTCGTCGGCCCGTGGGCGGTGCGACTGATGCGCACGCACGCGTGGCGGTCGTACGAGCGGATGGACCGCGTGCACTGGACGCGGCTGGCCGCCGCGATGACGTTCACCAGCTTCGTCGCGCTGTTCCCGCTGCTCACGGTCGCCGCCGCGATCGGCGCCGCCACGCTCAACCAGGAGCAGCAGGACACCCTCCAGGAGAAGATCACCCAGCAGGTGCCCGGCATCTCCGACCAGCTGGACATCGGGGGCCTGGTGCAGAACGCCGGCACCGTGGGCCTCATCGCCGGTGCCGTCCTGCTGTTCACCGGCATCAGCTGGGCCGGATCCATGCGTGAGTGCCTGCGCGCGGTGTGGGAGCTGCCCGACGTGGAGGAGAACCCCGCCCTGCGCAAGGCCAAGGACGCGGGCGTCCTCGTCGGGCTCGGCGGCGCGGTCCTGATCACCCTGGGCGCGTCCGCCGTCGCCTCCGCGATGGTCGGCCGGATCAGCAGGGGCATCGGGCTGGAGGAGGGCGGCTGGGGCGGGATCGTGCTGCACGTCGCGGCCTTCGCCGTCGCCGTGGGCGCCGACTTCCTGCTCCTGCTGTACGTCCTGACCCTGCTGCCCGGCGTCGAACCCGCCCGCCGTGCCCTGGTGGTGGCCGCGCTCATCGGCGCGTCCGGTTTCGAACTGCTGAAACTGCTGCTCAGCGGCTATATGCAGGGGGTGGCCGCGAAGAGCATGTACGGCGCGTTCGGTGTCCCCGTCGCCCTGCTGCTGTGGATCAACTTCACCATGAAACTGGTCCTGTTCTGCGCCGCCTGGACCGCGGCGGCGCAGAACGGGGAGACCGGGCTCACGGACGCGGGCGGCGGCGCACCAGATCCGGCAGTGGCCAGCGGCGGTTGACCAGGAACGCCCCGCCCGCGAGCAGCACCAGCACCCCGCCCGTGACGGCGAGCGCGGTCCCCATGCCGTCGGCGCCGCCCCCGGTCGCGGCGCTCGCGACCGGCGCGGCACCCGCGGCGCCGGGCGCGCCGTCACCGGCGCCGCCCGCCTCGCCGGGGGAGGCGGAGGCATCCGGCCGGGCGCCCGCCTGCACGGCGCTCTTCGGCGCCACCAGCTCACCCACCGGCTCGACCTTGCCGGCCGCCTTGAAACCCCAGTTGAAGAGCTTCGCGGTCTCCTTGTAGACCGTGTTGCTCCCGCCCTCCTGCGGGTTCATCACGGTGACGAGCAGCACGGTGCCGCCCTGCTCGGCGACCCCGGTGAAGGTCGCGCCCGCGTTGGTGGTGTTGCCGTTCTTCACACCCGCTATGCCCTTGTAGACGGGCACGTCGTAGTCGCCGGACAGCAGCCGGTTGGTGTTCTGGATCTCGAAGGACGTGCGGACCCGCTTGCCCTTCTTGTTCTTCTTCGTCTCGCCCGGGAAGTCGGCGCGGACCGTCGAGGCGTACTCCCGGAAGGCCTTCTTCTGCAGCCCGGAGCGGGCGATCAGCGTCAGGTCGTACGCGGACGAGACCTGGCCCTCGGCGTCGTAGCCGTCCGGGCTCACCGCGTGCGTGTCGAGGGCCTGGAGCTCCTCGGCGTGCTCGTTCATCTCCTTGACGGTGTTCTCGATGCCGTCGTTCATCGCCGCCAGTACGCGCACCGCGTCGTTGCCGGAGCGAAGGAAGACACCCAGCCACAGGTCGTGGACGGTGTAGGTCTCCTCCTCCTTGATCCCGACCATGCTGGAGCCGGGGCCGATGCCGGCGAGGTCGGAGGGGACGACCTTGTGCTCGGCGGATCCGGGCCACTTCGGCAGCAGCGTGTCGGCGAACAGCATCTTCAGGGTGCTCGCCGGGGCCAGCCGCCAGTGCGCGTTGTGTGCGGCGAGCACCTCGCCGGACTCGGCGTCGGCGACGATCCAGGAACGGGCCGACAGTTCCTTCGGCAGCACCGGCACCCCGCTCGCGAGGTTGACCTGTGTTCCCGGCTGTCCGAGCCGGGCGCCGCCCACCGACGACATGGTCGCCGGGGGAGTGGCCGAAGGACTGCTCGAAGGGCTCGGCACCGCGAGCGCTACGGGAGCGGTCAGCGCGGTGGACAACAGAACGGCGGAAGTGAGCAGCAACGATCGCCGGATGGAGTTTTTGGGTGCGGGCACGGACGGAAACGTACCTGCCCCGCCCGTGGAAGTCCCCCTTCCGCCCCCACCCCGCGAACGGAACCGGACACCGTCCGGCGATACTGGATCCATGCCGTGCCCGTCCGGGGAACCATCCCCGGCCCTCTGGCCGCCTCCGGGTGCCCGGCGTCGCGATGAAAGGTCCGATCTGGTGAAGCTCAGCCGCCCCGTCTCCTGGTTCCTGCTCGCCTTCGGGGTGTGGAGCTGGATCATCTGGGTCACTTTCGTCAGGAACCTGGTCAAGGACGGCAGCGGGCTCGCGTTCGACGACGGCGAGCCGACGGCGTACTTCTGGGTCCATCTGCTGCTGGCCGTCGTCTCCTTCGTACTGGGGACGGTCATCGGAGTCATCGGGTTGCGTGGTCTGCGCGCACTGAGCCGGACGTCACGGACGTCGTAACGGAAAACTGGGGAACACCGCACCGTGCCCATCCTCTTCGTACTCGTCCCACTGCTGGTCCTCGCCGTACTGGTGACGGGCAACTGGTACATGTGGCGCCGCCTGTTCCACGACACGACCCGGGGGCCGGGCGCCGTGCGCCGCTGGGGAGCCCTGTTCTTCATCGGGTGCTGGGCGCTGACCTTCGCGGCCTTCTTCACCACGCGCAGCGGTGCCCCGTTCTGGCTCAAGCAGGTCCTGGCCTGGCCCGGCTACCTCTGGGTGGCCCTGTGCCTCTACCTGTTTCTGGCGGTGCTCGCGGGCGAGGTCGTACGCCCGGTACTGCGCCGGGTCCTGGAGCGGCGGGCGGCACCGGCGCACGAGGAGCCGACGCCGATACCCGCGGGAGCGACGGCCGCCGCACCGGGGTCGGACACCCCTGCCCTCACCGGCACTCCCGGGGCTCCCGGCACCCTTGACCCGGCCGCTCCCGACTCCGATGCCCCGGACACTCCCGCTGCTTCTGAAGCCCCTGACGTTCCTGACGTTCCTTCCGGGCTCACCGGTCCCTCCCGTCGTCTCTTCGTCTCCCGGGTGGTCGCCGGGGCCGCCGCCGCGGCGGCCGTCGGGACGGTCGGGTACGGCACGGCCGACGTGGTGCGCGGTCCGCGGGTGAAGCGGGTCACCGTGCCGCTCGCCAAGCTGCCCCGCGCGGCGCACGGTTACCGGATCGCGGTGGTCAGCGACATCCATCTGGGGCCCATCCTCGGCCGGGGCTTCGCGCAGAAGGTCGTCGACACGATCAACTCGACCCAGCCCGACCTGATCGCCGTCGTCGGCGATCTGGTGGACGGCAACGTGAAGGAACTCGGCCCGGCTGCGGCCCCCCTGGCGCAGCTGACGGCGCGGCACGGCTCCTTCTTCGTCACCGGGAACCACGAGTACTTCTCCGGCGCCGAGGAGTGGGTCGCGGAGGTGCGCCGGCTCGGTCTGCTCCCCCTGGAGAACGCCCGCACCGAACTCCCGTACTTCGACCTCGCCGGGGTGAACGACCTGGCCGGTGAGAACTACGGCCAGGGCCCCGACTACGCGCGGGCGCTCGGCGACCGGGACCGGGCCCGCGCGTGCGTGCTCCTGGCCCACCAGCCGGTGATGGTCCACGAGGCCGTCGACCACGGCGTCGACCTCCAGCTCTCCGGCCACACCCACGGCGGCCAGCTCTGGCCCGCCAGCTACCTCGCCGCCGCCGCCAACCCGACCCTCGCGGGCCTGGACCGCTACGGCGACACCCAGCTGTACGTCAGCCGCGGCGCCGGCGCCTGGGGCCCGCCGACCCGGATCGGCGCGCCGTCGGACATCACGGTGATCGAACTGGCGTCGAAGCAGACCTGACGGCGGCCCCGGGCGCCTTCGCGCGGGGCCCGGTCAGCCGAGCGGGGCGGGGCGGCCGTGCTCGGCGGGGGCCGTGCGGCGGGGCTTCGCCGGGTCGGGCAGGGCCTTGGTCAGGCCCGGCAGGAAGTCCGTGAACAGTTCGTGGACCTCGCGGACCAGGGGGCGCAGCACGCGGAAACGGGCCAGGGCCACACTCCGCGCGGTGATGCGGGCGCCGCGCTCGGCGAGGCGGTGACTGCGTGCGCGGTCCTCGGTGCGGTCGAAGATCCAGTACAGGACGAGGCCCATCTGGGCCAGCCACATCAACTCGGGCAGCATCTCCCGCAGTTCCGGTGCGACCTTGGTCCCCGACCCGGCCAGCACCTCCCGGTGGACGCCGATCGCCTGCGAGCGCGCGTGCTCCGACTCGGGGGAGAAGGGGCTGAGCGGGCTGTCCGGGTCGGCGGCGTTCTTGAAGAACTGCACCGCGAACTCGTGGTACGGCGTGGCGATGTCCAGCCATGCCTTCAGCACGCCCGCCAGCCGGGCCTCCAGCTCGGTCTCCCGGTCCAGGATCTCCCGGACCACCAGCCGGTGCTCGGCGGCGATCCGGTCGTAGAACCCCTGGATCAGGTGTTCCTTGCCCTCGAAGTAGTAGTACGCGTTGCCGACGGAGACCCCGGCCTCCGTGGCGATGGCCCGCATGGTCGTCCTGTCGTACCCGCGCTCCCGGAACAGCCGCATGGCCGTCTCCAGGATCAGGGCGCGGGTCTGTTCGGACTTGCTGGGTGCGGCACCCTCGCCGGGGCCGTCGTTCTTCGCGCACACGGGAGGAGAGCCTAACCGGACGCCGGCGGCGATCCCGAGCCGGCTGGGGGAGCTCCGCGCTCCTCAGTCGTCCGTCCGGGGCTGCCCGGCCCGGAGGATCTCGGTCACGTCCAGGGTGACCTTGGCGCCGATGGAGTCGGGGAGGGTGACCTGCTGACCGGGAGAGTGGAAGCGGTGGGTGGCGTAATCGTTGCCGACCGGATCGGTCAGGACGTGGAGGCGTCGGTGCCTGCGGTCGACGACCACGTACACGGGAACCCCGGCTTCGGCGTAAGCGGCCACCTTGGTCTTCAGATCGTTCTTCCAGTTGCTGGAGGTGACCTCCAGGACGAGGCGGAAGCAGACCGGTTCGTAGGAGTTGTTCTCGACGAGGTGGTCGTCGAAGTCGGCGTCCACGAGAGAGAGGTCGGGGACCGCGTAGTCCTCGATGTCGGTGGGCAGCCAGAGGCCGATGCCCTGGAGCACTTCGGTCTCGCCGTCGTCAAGGCCCGCCGCGATGAACGGACGCATGAGTTTGGTCAGGGCTCGGGCGTGCGGGCCGTCCGGTGGCGGGGTCACGAGGAGCTGGCCTCCGATGATCTCGACGCGGTAGCCCGGAACGCGTTCCATGAGACGGTTCGCCTCCGCGATCAGCGGACGCTCGTCGTGGGGCCGCTCGACGGATGCTGCGGACATCACGTGCCTCCCAGGGGCTGGTTGTCGAGACCATCATCGTAGGGCGGACGACGCCTCCACGGCCCTTGCGGCAGGATTCACCCGATGGTGTGGCATATGCCCGAGGGGTCCGTTCCCGGCGGGAACGGACCCCTCGGTGACCGGGGCGGGCCCCCGGCTTCTCTTCGCCGTCCGTGTCCTGCAAGATGACTGGCAGTTTCCGTATTCACCAGGAGAGACACCACCGTGAGCGAGCAGCCGCAGCAGCCGTCCCAGCCGCCTGGTTTCGGCCCTCCGAACCCGGGCGCGACCGGTCAGTCCGGCCCCTACGGCTACCCGCAGGCAGGCCAGCCCGGCCAGCCCGGTTACGGCTACCCGCAGCAGCCCCCCGGCGGCTACCCGCCGCCCGGCTACCAGCAGGCGGGCTACCAGCAGGCGGGCTACCAGAAGCCCTCGGGGTTCCCTCAGGGCGACCCTCACGCGCCCTACGGGTACGACCCCTACGGCCGCCCCTACTCCGACAAGTCGAAGATCGTCGCCGGTGTCCTCCAGCTCTTCCTGGGAGGCCTGGGCATCGGCCGGTTCTACGTCGGTTCGGTCGGCATCGGCGTCGCCCAGCTGCTCACCTGCGGCGGCTTCGGCATCTGGTCGCTGGTCGACGGCATCATGTACCTGGTCAGCAACGACCGCACGGACGAGCAGGGGCGGATCCTGCGTGGCTGACGCGGCTCGTTCCGCGTCGGCCGGGGGGCGGCGACCGCGGTGGCACCCCGCGGTGCCCCCCGTCGCGCTGCTGGCCGCGGGCGTCGCGGGCGCCGCCTACCTGTGGGGCACCGACCCGCACGAGCCCGGCCATGTCCTGCCCCAGTGCCCGTTCCGGGCCGTCACCGGCCTGCTGTGCCCCGCCTGCGGCGGTACCCGCATGGCGTACGACCTGATGCACGGTCACTTCGCCGCGGCCTGGCTGGACAACCGGGCCCTGCTGCTCGCCGCGCCGTTCGTGCTGGTGCTCTGGGGGCGCTGGACGATCGAGGGCCTGCGGGGCCGCTTCTGGGCTCCCCGGCTCGCCCCCCGGGTCCAGGTGCTGATCCTGCTGACGGCGGTGGCCTGGACGGTGGCCCGCAACATCGTCCGGTGACACGTGTGACCACGGCATCGGTGGCGCCGGCGTCCGGTCGCTGGTCGACGGCATCGTTTTCCTGGTCGGCAACGACCGCACCGACCAGGGGGCCGTGTGCTGGGCGGCTGCCGTCGTCCAGGACCTGACCGGCGGCACGAACGGACCGAGGGCCCCGATCCACTGGATCGGGGCCCTCGGCCGTCACGGCGCGGAGCGCCGGGAGAGCGTCAGAAGCGGCGCGTGATGAGCGCCCGCTTCACCTCGGCGATCGCCTTGGTGACCTCGATGCCGCGCGGGCACGCGTCCGTGCAGTTGAAGGTCGTCCGGCAGCGCCAGACGCCGTCACGGTCGTTGAGGATCTCCAGGCGCTGCTCGCCGGCCTCGTCACGCGAGTCGAAGATGAAACGGTGCGCGTTGACGATCGCGGCCGGACCGAAGTACTGGCCGTCGTTCCAGAAGACCGGGCACGAGGACGTGCAGGCGGCGCACAGGATGCACTTCGTCGTGTCGTCGAAGCGCTCACGGTCCTCGGCGGACTGCAGCCGCTCACGCGTCGGCTCGTTGGTCTCCTTCGTGATCAGGAAGGGCATCACGTCCCGGTACGCCTGGAAGAACGGCTCCATGTCCACGACCAGGTCCTTGAGGACCGTGAGGCCCTTGATGGGCTCGACCGTGATCGGCTTCTCGGGGTTGAGGTCCTTGATCAGCGTCTTGCACGCCAGGCGGTTGGTGCCGTTGATCCGCATGGCGTCGGAGCCGCAGATGCCGTGGGCGCAGGAGCGGCGGAAGGTCAGGGTGCCGTCCAGGTCCCACTTGATCTTGTGCAGCGCGTCGAGGACACGCTCCTTGGGGTCGATCTCCAGCTGGAAGTCTTCCCAGGTCGCCTCGGCGGAGACCTCCGGGTTGAAACGGCGGACCCGGACGGTGACGGTGATGTATGGGGAGTCGGCGAAACCGGGCTCGGGCGATCCGGCCGCGTCCGCCTTGTCCAGAACAGGGGTAGCCATCAGTACTTACGCTCCATCGGCTGGTAGCGGGTCTGGACGACCGGCTTGTAGTCGAGACGGATGGACTCGGTGCCGTCGTCGCCCACCTCGCGGTACGCCATGGTGTGGCGCATGAAGTTGACGTCGTCGCGGTTCGGGTAGTCCTCGCGGTAGTGACCGCCGCGGGACTCCTTGCGGGCCAGCGCGGAGACGGCCATGACCTCGGCCAGGTCGAGCAGGTTGCCCAGCTCGACGGCCTCCAGCAGGTCGGTGTTGAACCGCTTGCCCTTGTCCTGGATGGCGACGTTCCGGTAGCGCTCGCGCAGCTCCCCGATCTTCTCGACCGCCGTCTTGATCGTCTGCTCGGTGCGGAACACCATGACGTTGGCGTCCATGGTCTCCTGCAGCTCGCGGCGGAGCTCGGCCACCCGCTCGGTGCCGGTGGAGGACCGCAGCCGCTCGATCTGCTCGACGACGAACGACTCCGGGTTCTCCGGGAGCTCGACGAAGTCGGTCGTGTGCGCGTACTCGGCCGCCGCGATGCCCGCCCGCTTGCCGAACACGTTGATGTCCAGCAGCGAGTTGGTGCCCAGGCGGTTGGCGCCGTGCACCGACACGCACGCGACCTCGCCGGCCGCGTACAGGCCCGGCACGACGGTGGTGTTGTCGGCCAGGACCTCGCCCTGGACGTTCGTCGGGATGCCGCCCATGGCGTAGTGCGCGGTCGGCTGGATCGGGATCGGGTCGTTGTACGGCTCGATGCCCAGGTAGGTCCGCGCGAACTCCGTGATGTCGGGCAGCTTGGCGTCCAGCTGCTCCGGCGGGAGGTGGGTCAGGTCCAGGTAGACGTGATCGCCCTCGGGACCGCAGCCGCGGCCCTCGCGGATCTCCGTGTAGATGGACCGGGAGACGACGTCACGGGAGGCGAGGTCCTTCATGACCGGCGCGTACTTCTCCATGAAGCGCTCGCCGTCCTTGTTGCGCAGGATGCCGCCCTCACCGCGGGCGCCCTCCGTCAGCAGGATGCCCATGCGCCAGATGCCGGTCGGGTGGAACTGGAAGAACTCCATGTCCTCCAGCGGCAGCCCGCGCCGGTACACGGACGCCTGGCCGTCACCGGTCAGGGTGTGCGCGTTGGACGTCACCTTGAAGAACTTGCCGTTGCCGCCGGAGGCGTAGATCACGGACTTCGCCTGGAAGATGTGGATCTCGCCGGTGGCCAGCTCGTACGCCACCACACCGGCCGACTTCTTGACGCCGTCGACCTCGGTGATCAGCTGGTCCAGGACGTAGAACTCGTTGAAGAACTCCACGCCCTCCTTGACGCAGTTCTGGTACAGCGTCTGAAGGATCATGTGACCGGTGCGGTCGGCCGCGTAGCAGGAGCGGCGGACCGGGGCCTCGCCGTGGTTGCGGCTGTGGCCGCCGAAGCGGCGCTGGTCGATGGTGCCGTCCGGGGTGCGGTTGAACGGCAGGCCCATCTTCTCCAGGTCGAGGACGGAGTCGATGGCCTCCTTCGCCAGGATCTCGGCGGCGTCCTGGTCGACCAGGTAGTCACCGCCCTTGACCGTGTCGAAGGTGTGCCACTCCCAGTTGTCCTCCTCCACGTTGGCCAGCGCGGCGGCCATGCCGCCCTGCGCGGCGCCCGTGTGGGAGCGGGTGGGGTAGAGCTTGGTCAGGACGGCGGTGCGGCTGCGCTTGGTCGACTCGATGGCCGCGCGCATGCCGGCGCCACCGGCGCCGACGATGACGGTGTCGTACTTGTGGATCTTCATGTTTCTCGCAACCCCGTGCCTAGCGGATGTTCGGGTCGAAGGTGAAGATCACCAGCGTGCCCAGCAGGATGGTGAACACCGTGGCGGTGTAGAGCAGGCCCTTGAGCCACAGCCGGGTGTTCGTGCGTTCCGCGTAGTCGTTGATGACCGTGCGCAGGCCGTTCGCTCCGTGCAGCATCGCGAGCCACAGCATCAGCAGGTCCCAGACCTGCCAGAACGGAGAGGCCCAGCGGCCCGCCACGAAGGCGAAGCCGATCTTGGAGACGCCGCCGTCCAGGACGAGCTGGATCAGCAGGTGCCCGATGACCAGGACGACCAGGACGACGCCGGACAGGCGCATGAACAGCCAGGCGGCCATCTCGAAGTTGCCCCGGGTGCTCTTCGGGGTCTTCTTGGTGCGGGCGCGGGGCGGCTCGATGACGGGCGCCGGGTTGTCGACCGAGTAGAGCGAGGCGCCTTCGACGGGGCCGATGCCCGAGGCGGTGGAATCAGTCGTGGACATTGGCGTCAGCTCCCGAACAGTTCACGAGCGGCGTGGCCGAGCACGGGGTAGATCGCCCCGAGCATCAGCACGACCCACACGGCGACGACGGTCCAGAGCATCTGCTTCTGGTACCGGGCGCCCTGGAGCCAGAAGTCGACGGCGATGACACGCAGGCCGTTGAGCGCGTGGAAGAGGACGGCGGCCACGAGGCCGTACTCCAGCAGCGCGACGATCGGTGTCTTGTACGTGGCCACGACGGTGTCGTAGGCCTCCGGGGACACTCGCACGAGGGCGGTGTCCAGCACGTGAACGAACAGGAAGAAGAAGATGAGGACGCCGGTGACTCGATGAGCCACCCAGGACCACATTCCTTCCCGGCCGCGGTACAGCGTTCCAGCCGGCACGGAATTTTCCTCCGGGAGCGCGGGGGTCGGGGCCGCGCCGGCTTTCTCCGTGTCGGTCGGGCCCGGCCGGGTACGGTCCACCGGCCCCCAGCATCGTAGCCACGTGTGGCCGTGAGGCGGACAGGGGCCCTGCCGCTGTGATCGAACTGGCACGCTTACGGGCTAGAGAGGCGGCTTATGGGGCGGAATGCCCGGTGTCGCTCCGGGAGGGTGCGCCGGGGAGTGCGCCGAGGGGGCGGATGCCGCGGCCTGTCAGCGGTTCCCGTCCGAGAGGAGGGCGGTCAGGCGGCCCCGTGCCAGGCGCCGGAGTTCCTCCCCCGAGACCAGACGCTCCTCCTCCGGATCGTTGGCCAATCGTGACCGGATGCCTTCGAGTACGTGGTCCAGGACCTCGTCCGGCTTCAGGTCGTCCACATAGATGACGAACGGGTGCCCGAACCGGCTCTCGTAGGCCGCGTTGGCGGCGTTCAGCGCCGTGTGGGCGGCGGAGTACGCGTTCTCCGGGAGGCCGGGGAGGGCCTCCGCCGACAGGGCGGCGAGGCGCTCCGCGCGGGGCAGGTCGTAGGCCGCCTCGTCCGCTGCCGCGAGGAGGGAGTCCAGGTCCGGGTACGGACGGTGGGTCGCGACGCGCACCGCCCAGCCGGGGCTGTGCAGGCAGGTCAGGAGGGCGCGCTCGGCGTCCTCGGCGGACGCGGCGTTGAAGCGCTCCAGCGGGGACGGGGCGCCGCCGGGCGTGTCGGTCGGTCCGGGCGTGTCGGGCGTGGGCGTGCCGCGCGACTGTCCGGGTATGGCGACACGGCCGGGGCGATGCGGGAGACGGTGCGCAGGCAGCGTGAGTCCTCGGGGGTGTCACGGGTGTCGGTGGGTGGGTCTGTCGGTGGACGTGGTGACGAGGTGACGAGGTGGTGGGGTGGTGGGGTGGTGAGGGATCGGACGGTGAGTGGTGTGAGAGTTGTGTCGTCACGTTATCGAGTGAGTCCATGGCGTGTCCGATCGATATCCGAAATTCACCCGGACGGGAGAGTTTCGGAACAGCCCGTCGATGCCCTTCACTCGTACGGGTCGTAGGTTGGCCGTGTGAGTCAGCACAGGCAGGGCAGGCGTCGGGGTCGTGGGGCACGTCGGGCACCGGTTCGGAAGAAGCAGCGGCGGACACTGCTCGTGGCCCTGGCCGCGGGCGCGGTGGTCGCGGCGTCCGGGGTGGGCCTCGGGCTCTGGGCGACCTCGGACGACGCCGGTTCCGCCGCCTCCCGGTCCGGGGACTTGGCGGGCTCGCCGCCGGAGCCGAGCCCCACCCGCTCCTACCCGTTGTCCCAGGCGCCCCGGACCATACCCGCCGTCCGCGACCACAGCGCCGAGCGCGGCCCCGGATGGCGGCCCGAGCGCGGCCACCGGGTGGTCGTCGGCGATCCGGCGCTGGCCGACGAGGGCCGCCTCATAGCCGGTGAGCTGGGCCTGACGTACGCGGGGGAGAAGGACGACGAGCGCGCCGGGGACCTGCGCCTGGTGCTGAACAAGGGCAAGGGCGCGAACCCCGAGTCGTACACCATGACCGTGCGGGGCGGCCGGGTGACCGTCAGCGCTCCCGCCGAGGCGGGCGTCTTCTACGGCACCCGCACCCTCAAGCAGCAGATACGCGGCGCCGAGACCGCCCCCGAGGGCGTGGTGCGCGACGAGCCCGCCAAGCAGCGGCGCGGGATGATGCTGGACGTCGCGCGCAAGCATTTCACCGCCGACTGGATCGAGGACCGGGTCCGCGAGCTCGGCGACCTGAAGTTCAACGAGCTGGGGCTGCACTTCTCCGACGACCAGGGCTTCCGCATCGAGTCGGACTCGCACCCGGAGATCGTCTCCGAGCAGCACCTGACCAAGGCGCAGGTCAAGCGGATCGTCGACCTCGCGGCGAGCCGGCACATCACCGTCGTGCCCGAGATCGACTCGCCCGGACACCTCGGCGCGGTCATCGCCGCCCACCCCGACCTCCAGCTGCGCAACGTGAACGGCGGTGTGGTGCGCGGCGCGATCGACATCTCCAAGGCCAAGTCCGCCGAGATCGTCGACGACCTGCTGGACGAGTACGCCGGACTCTTCCCCGGCGGGCAGTGGCACCTCGGCGCCGACGAGTACCAGGCGCTGGTGGTCTCCGACCCGGAGGCGTCGTTCCCGGGCCTGGCCGCCGCCGCGCGGAAGAAGTACGGCTCCGGCGCCACCGTCGAGGACCTGGCCACCGGCTGGCTCAACGACCGCGCCGACACGGTCCGCGCCCACGACCGCACGCCCCGTGCCTGGAACGACGGCTTCTTCAAGGGCGGTTCGGTGCAGGCGGCCGAGGACGTCCAGATCGCCTACTGGACCGGCAAGGAGATCGGTGCCCGCCAGCCGGTGGAGTACCTGAGCGAGGGCCGCGACGTCGTCAACTACAACGACGAGTTCCTCTACTACGTGCTCGGGGAGCCGCACACCTTCGTCTACCCGACGGGCGAGCGGATCTACGAGCAGTGGACGCCGCTGGTGCTGCGCGGCACCACCGCGGTGCCCGCCAAGTACGACGGGCAGATCCTCGGCGGGTCCTTCGCCGTCTGGTGCGACCTGGCGAACTCCCAGACCCAGGAGCAGGTCGCGGCCGGGATACGGATGCCGCTGCGGGCGACGGTGCAGAAACTCTGGCACCCGGACGGCGAACCGGAGCTGTCCTGGGCGGAGTTCCGGGCCCTGGCGGACAAGCTGGACTGAGCCGGCGGTTGCGACAAGGTCACGAACGGACGGATTGCGGCGTATTCCTGCGAACCCCCGTGCGACTGTGGTGGTCTTCTGTCGAGCCGAGACCGACACGGGGGGAATACCGGCACATGGGCTACTGGGGGTATTTCGTCGTGGGTCGCGGGGAGCGGCCGCTCGCCGAACTGGACGCGCTGGCCGGCGCCCGGGGCATGACCCTGCGCACGTCGGCACCGGGCGGCTGGCAGCTCTGGGAGTACCCGAGCGGCGACGGCGGCATCGGGAGCATGAACGACCTCGCCGGACAGACGGGCGCGCCCGCGCTGTTCGGCTATGTGATGGACAGCGCCTGCGTGGTGGTGGAGGCGGCGGCGCCGGAGAGCGGCGCGTGGACCACCTGCCTGGCGCGCGCCGTGATGGCGGGTCACCTCGGCGCGGGGCCGGACGGCGGGCCGGACGGCGGGGAGCAGGACGGTGTCCAGCGGGAGGGGCTCAGGCTGGAGGACTACTTCCTCGAGCCCCGTGACGCCGCGGACCGTGCCGTCGAATGGGCCGCCGAGGCCGGGCACACCGTGTCCGCCGAGGCGCTGGTCGAGATCCTGACCGCCGAGCCCGGCCCCGGTCCCGGGCCCGTGGCCGAAAACCTCTTCTTCCACTTACTCGACCGGCTCGGAGTGGTGCCTCTGTGACACTCCCGGGCCGTCGCACGCAGTAAGGGGAAATGCGGCCTCCGCCCCGTGAGGTCCGTGAAGGGGGCCTTGTCAGGGGCCTGGGAAGACCCGCTGAGGGAGACGTTGATGAGTCTGGTGGAACTGATCGCGCAGGCGGACGAGCGGGGGCTGGCCGCGAGCGGACTGGCTTGTTTGGACCGGTGCGTACCGCTGCTGGGCGGTGACGACGAGACGCTGCGCCCCCTGTGGGGGAGCCTCGCCGAGGGTGCCGCCGCCGACGACTGGGCGCAGCGGCTGGAGCAGACGCGGGGCAAGCTCGACGGGGCCGCCGACGGGGCCGCCGTGGCGCTCGCGCACCGGATGCTCGCCACCGCCCCCGCCGAGCGTTCCGCCCCCGCACTGGAGGAGTGGGCCCACGCCTGCTCCGTCATCGCGCTGCGGATCCACCGGATCCTGGACGGCGGTGCTCCGCACGAGGACGTGGCGGACGGGATCGAGGCAGCCCGCAGGGGCCGTACGGAGGGGCTGCCGCTGTCGCCGCTCGCCGCCGCCGAACTGCGCCGCCAGATCACCGTTCTGGAGGTCCTGGCCGGTCACGGCCCGGCCGGACTGCGCCGCGCGCTCGAGGTGTCGACGGAGGGCCGCCGCGTACTGGTCGCCGCACTGTCCCGCCGGAGCCGCAGGGACGGCTGAGGGACGGCCGACCGCCGGGCCCCGGCGACCGGCGGGCATCGGCGACCGCCGGGCACCGGTGACCGCGGGCATCGGCGACCGGCAGGGGTGGTCGTTCCGGGTCAGGGCAGGAGCCACTTCACCACCGCCTCCCGCTGCCGTGCCGTGCGCGTGTAGAACGCGGTCAGGTCGCGGTGGGCCGCCGCGAAGGCGTCGTGTGCCTGCGGCTCCAGGCCGGGTCCGCCGTAGCGCGGGAGGATCCGGTCGCGGGCCCGTCGCCACAGCGCGTCGAAGTCGGCGGTCTCCAGGAAGCCGGCGACGCGGCCGGCCTGGGCCGAGGTCAGCAGCAGGAAGGGCGGCCGGTCCGGGCCGGGCGGGGTGACCGGACGGCCGCCGAGGACCACGTGGGCGGGCGGGCCGTCCGGAGTGTGCCGCGGGGCCGGGCCGGTGTAGAGGAACTCCTGGTCGAGATATCCCTGGTCGAGGATCTCCTCACGATGCCGGCCGACGCGTTCGCGCACGGCCTCCCAGTCGTCCTCGAACAGCCGCAGCAGCCAGGCGGGGCTGTTGCGCAGGGCCGGGGCCGGTACGGCGCGCAGATGGAAGTACGTACTCATCGAAGACAGGAGCGCGGCGGGCCCCCGATCCGTCACCCTCGGGTCGACCTCCCCGACCGGACGAGCACGGTCTGTGACCGCGGTGCGGCGGCCCTGGGGCGGTTCTGCGCAGGGTGCGGGATCGGGCGGAACCGCGGTGACGAATCCGGCGGCCCGAGCGCTCTACCGAGTGTGACGACTGCGACGACTGTGACGACACAGCAGGAGACCAGGCCTTCGGCCGCGACCAAGCCCGCGCGGTGGGCGGCGGACACCGTGACGACGATGCGTGAAGGGGCACGGCTGCGACTCGACTACTCGGCGCGCAGTCTGTGGAGCGTCGACCGCACGATCGCGGACATACGCCGGGAGGCGGCCCCGTACGCCGCCGTGGAGACGGTGCTGCGCGGATTCGGTGCCTATGCCGGTGAGGTGATCGTGCGCCGGACCGGAGGAGAGTGGTGGGTCTCGGGCGGCGACCACTGGGTCCGCACCCCCGACGGCCGCTTCTGGGACCCCATGGAGGAGGCCCGCCGCTGCTACACGGGAGACGGATCACTGCGCCTGCTGTGCCGGGACGCGTCGCGGACGTGACGCGCGGCACGTGCGGACACGGCGTCCGGCCGGTCCGTGGACCCTCGGCCCCTCGCGACGGGAGGGGCGTACAGGGCGGTTGACGAGCTGTGACACTTTCGTGGCGCCGGACGCTGATGACCGTGGGGCGGGCTACGACCCGATGTGTCGTACCAAGCGGTCGCCCCACGAACTCGGTACGGACGAGGACGGTTCTTGGGCAAGGGAGGGGAACCCCGTCGTGCGAGGGCGCACGACGGGGAGCTGGGCGCGGCTGTCGCGCGGGCCCAGGACGGGGACGAGGCCGCCTTCGCCGTGGCCTACCGGCTCGTCCAGCCCGGACTGCTCGGGTACGTGCGCGGGCTGGTCGGTGACGACGCGGAGGACGTGACGTCGGACGCCTGGCTGGAGATAGCCCGCGACCTGGGCCGGTTCAAGGGCGACGGGGCGGGGTTCCGGGGCTGGACGGCGACCATCGCCCGGCACCGGGCGCTGGACCACCTGCGACGGCAACGGGTGCGGCCCCGCACCTCGGCGCTGGAACAGGACGTGTGGAACCTCCCCGGCCGGCAGAGCACGCACGAGATGGCGTTGGAGGCCATGTCCACGGAGCACGCCCTGGCCCTGGTCGCGGGACTGCCCCGGGACCAGGCCGAGGCCGTACTGCTGCGGGTGGTCGTCGGCCTCGACGGCCCCGCCGCCGCCCGCGTCCTCGGAAAGCGGCCGGGCGCGGTACGGACGGCCGCGTACCGGGGGCTGAAACGCCTGGCCGCACAACTGGGCGGCGACAGTGTGACGGATGATGCCTCCCGGACGCTGGGTGAGTCGAAGTGACCCGCGCCCGGGGCGGTGCGTGACGGCGGACGGGGCGGCGCCCCGACCGGCCCGGCCGACCCGGGTGACCCGCGGTCTCCGGCCCGCCGGGCGGTCTGAACAGGCCGGACGCGCGGAACGTATGCGTCGGTCAGGCCGTACCGCCCGAGTGCGCGGGCGGCGCGGACCGGCCGTGCCGGGCGGGGCCGGGGGTGCATCGAGTGGATCGAGTGGATCGAGCAGGGACGGGAACGGACATGGGTGAGCGGAGGAGCGACGGCACGCCGTCCGGCCGTCGGCATGGGCACCCCGAGGGCGCGGACCGGGGCCGCCCCGGCTCCGGTCCGCACGCTGTCTGTGGCACCGAGGAACTCGAGGCGCTGCTCGTCCGGGCACTGGTCCGGGAAAACGTCGACGACGGGGCCGAGCAGCGGGCCGTGGCCGCGTTCCGGGAGGCGCGGGAGACGGGCGCGCACCGCACCGCCCCCACCCGGCGCCGGGACGACTGGCGGCCGCGGGAGCGGCGCCTCGGCCGCCTCTCGGTGAAGGCCACCCTCTCCGTCCTGATCGCCGGTCTCAGCCTGGGCGGGGTCGCCGTCGCCGGGATCGGCGCGGCCGGCTCGGCGGTGGACGGCCCCGGTGACGACGGGAACCGGGTCCCCACCAGGGCTCCGGCCGAGAGCACGGCCCCGGTCGACGCCACGGCTCCGGCCGGCACCTCGATGTCCGGGGGGCCGTCCGCCGACCGGTCCCCCGACGCCGGTGCGGACTCCCGGCCCGGTTCCGGCTCCGCCGCGCCGGAGCGCCCTGCCCGGGCCCGGGACGTCGAGGCCCACTGCCGGGCGTACGAGCGGGTCGAAGGGCGCGGCAAGGCGCTGGAGTCGGTCGCCTGGAAGCGGCTCGTCGAGGCGGCGGGCGGCGCGGTGAACGTCGAGGCGTACTGCGCCGAGCGGTCGCGACCGGCGACGGGCGAGGCGAAACCCGGCGGCACCGGTGCTCCGGACAACGGCGCGGACAACGGTGCTCCGGACAACGGCGCGGACAACGGTGTTTCGGGCAATGGCGCGGGCAACGGTGCGAGCGACAGTCAGGGCAGGCCCGCTCAGCCGGGCGGCGGGAAGAACCCGTAACCCCGTCCCGTCAGCCGCCAAGGCAACGGCCGAGGCCGCCACCCCCCACAGGAGAGGCCCCGGCCGTCGCGCGGCACGGGCCGCGCGGCGGCCCGTAACTCCTACAGCGCCATGGGTGCGTTTTCTGTCACACCGGCCGGTCACAGGTCTGTTGAACCATGCACGAAAATCATCACCAAGCGTCGCCGGGCATGGACGGCGAGAGGTTTCAGGTCGTAACGTGCCTTTCGCGCCAGGCCGTGAAGGGGGACGACCACCACCGTCACGGGCCGCGGGGCAGGTCCTGGAGTCCGTAATCGATCGAGAAACCACGACGGCGAGTACCCGGTCCGCGGAAGCGGTGCCGGCTGAGGCGCAGAAGGGCGCGCGCGGTGTTGGGGGACGACGCGGAGTTGACCACCGCGGTGGGGGCGGCACAGGACGGGGACGAGACCGCGTTCCGGACCGTGTACCGAGCCGTGCATCCGCGGTTGCTGGGATACGTGCGCACACTGGTCGGCGATCCCGACGCGGAGGACGTGACGTCCGAGGCATGGCTGCAGATCGCCCGGGACCTGCAGCGGTTCAGCGGTGACGCGGACCGGTTCCGCGGCTGGGCCGCCCGGATCGCCCGCAACCGCGCACTCGACCACATACGCATGCGCGGGCGCCGCCCCGCGATCGGCGGGGACGAGACCGAACTGACCGGGCGGGCCGCGGCGTTCGACACCGCCGACCGGGCCATCGAGTCGATGGCCACCGACGGCGCCCTCGCCCTCATCTCCCGACTGCCGCAGGACCAGGCCGAGGCCGTCGTCCTCCGGGTGGTCGTGGGCCTCGACGCGAAGACCGCCGCCGAGACGCTGGGCAAACGGCCGGGCGCCGTCCGCACGGCCGCGCACCGGGGCCTGAAACGGCTGGCCGAGATGCTCGACGACGATCCGGAGGCACATCCGGAATCCGCCGGGGCACTCGACGCCCTCCCCCTCCAGAGAGAACCGCGCCGCCCCGCGGTGACGTCCGCGAGTGTGACGCATATGCGAGCGCGGACGCAGAAGGACATGTGATGGCCGACGAGCAGTACAGGTGGCTGAACCGCGAAACCGCGGAGCGACTGCTGAACGGAGAGCCACCCGAAGCTGCCGACCCGGCCACCCGTGACCAGGCAGAACGCCTCGCCCGAACGCTCGGCGCACTCTCCTCCCCGCCCCCGTCGGCCGGTGAGGAACTCCCCGGTGAGGCGGCCGCGTTGGCTGCTTTCCGCAAGGCGCGCGAGGAACGCGCAGGACGGCCACACGCTGCCCCGTCCGCCCCGTCCGCCGGGGACAGGGCCACCACGCGGTCCGCCGACGCCGGGCTGATCCGTATCGGCGCCCCGGGTGCGGACGGTTCCGGAGCCCGGCGGGGGCTCCGCTGGGCGCGCCCCGTGCGCTACGGGCTGGCGGCCGCGCTGACCGTGGGCATGTTCGGTGGAGCGGCGGTCGTGGCCGCGACCGGCGTCCTGCCGGCGTCGTCCGCGGGGTCCTCGGGCTCCGACCCCGCGGCCTCCGCCCCGGCCACCGCCACCCCCGAACGCCCCCGGCCGTCGCCCCCGCCGGAGGAGGACCCGCGGGGCGGAGCCCCACCGGAGGGCGACCTGGGCAAGCGGCCCGGGGACGGCGAAACGGTGACGGGGCAGGAGGACGGACCGGGCGCCGGCGAGGACGGCGGTACGGCGGCGCGGCCGGGCGACCCGGCGGTCGGTGCCGGCCGCGGGCAGATCGCCTCGGCCTGCCGTGCGCTGCGTGACGGCAAGAAGCTCCAGGGCCACCGCAAGCGCGTCCTGGAGAACGCCGCGGGCGGCTCCTCCCAGGTCGGGCCGTACTGCGAGAACGTCCTGGCCGCCCGGGACAGGGGAACCGGCTCAGGAGGCGGCACGAGCTCCGACGACAGCTCCGGTTCCGGCTCCACGGAGCAGAACAACGGCGCCCCCGACACCCGCGGCAAGGGCAAGGGCAAGGGCAAGGGCAAGAACAGGGGCAACGGGAACGGCAACAGCGGCAACCAGGGCACGGGCAACGGCAACGCCGACAGCGGCGGCAACAACGGCAACAACGGCAACAACAATGGCAAGGGCGCCGACAAATCCGGCTGACCTGCGGCTTCGCGGGCTTCGGTCACCTCTCGGCCGCCCGGTGTGACGTTTTCGGCCGCCGGGGCGCAGTAATGAGTGAGCCGACTGGTCATCGGCTTTTGCACGGAGCCAGGGTTCCCCCCGTACCTGTGGCTCGTGCATCTCGGCGCGGGCGGGACACGTTCCCCCGGTCCCGCCCGCGCCCTTTCCCAGCCCGGCGCGCCAGCCCGGCGCGCCCGTGCGGCGCTCACCCGTGGACGACGACCTTGTCGCCGTTGCGCACCTGCCCGTACAGCCGGGCGATGGCGGCCTCGTCCCGCACGTTGACGCAGCCGTGCGAGGAACCGGCGTAGCCCCGCGCGGCGAAGTCCGCCGAGAAGTGCACGGCCTGGCCGCCGCTGAAGAACATGGCGTACGGCATCGGTGAGTCGTAGAGCGTCGACCAGTGGTCGCGGGACTTCCAGTAGACCTGGAAGACGCCGTCACGGGTCGGTGTCGGGTCGGCGCCGAAACGGACGGGCAGCGTCATCACGGTCCGCCCGTCGATCATCCAGCGCAGGGTGCGGGTGGCCTTGCTGATGCACAGCACCCGGCCCGTCCGGCACCGGACGTCGGGTGCGGCGGCCGGCTGGCCGCCCATCAGGTACAGCTCCCACGTGCCCGGTTCGTGCGTCATACCGAGCAGCCGCTGCCAGGTGACGGTGTCGGTCCTCCCGGTCCGCGGCAGTCCGCGCTTGCCCTGGAACCCCTCGACCGCCTCCCTCGTCCGGTCGTCGTACGTCCCGGTGGGGCCGTCGAACAGCCAGGCGACCTGACGCAGCCGGGCCTGGAGCTCGCGGACGTCACGCCCCGAGTCACCGGGCGACCAGAGCACCCGCGCGGGCGGCCGCGGCGGCACGGCGGTCTTGGCGCCGCCACGGCCGCCCTTCCCCTCGCCGTCGGAACCGGAACCGGAACCGGAGTCCGGGGACCGGTCCGCGGGCGGCGTCCCGCTCGGTCTCTCGATGCGTATCGGTGACCGCCGCCCGTCGTCCGCGTCGACGGGCTGCACCGTGCACCCCACGGCACCGCCGGTCAGGGCGGCCAGCGCCAGGAACACGGCCACCGCCCTCCCCGTCCCCCTGCCCGTACTGCACATGTGGCCCCCCGGGTCGTCCCACCGGTCGTGGTCGGTCATCCTTCAGGTTTTTTCCCTGAGATGTTCCCCGGACGTGACCGCTTCCGAACCACGGGGCATGGTGGTGGGTGACGGGAAGACGGCCGGGGCGGCGTGTGCTGTGAGCGCGGTCCCACCGGCCCTGTGAGCAAGGTCCCAGCGTGCGCCTCTGCACCGGGCCGCACCCGCACGGCTACAGTCCGTCGGAGCGTCGGGTCTTTACTGGCGGGTAGTTGACGGTAACTGACGGGTAACAGGCGAGCGGTCCGAGCAGCACCGCCCAGCGGGAGGCATCACACCATGGCGCGCGAGTCGGGCAGTGCCCGGACCACCGAGAGCGGACTGCCCATCGAACCGGTCTACGGGCCGGAGTCCCTCGAGGGCTGGGACCCGGCCGAGCAGCTGGGCGACCCGGGCGCGTACCCGTTCACCCGGGGCGTGTACCCGACGATGTACACCGGCCGTCCCTGGACGATGCGCCAGTACGCCGGTTTCGGCACGGCGACCGAGTCCAACGCGCGGTACCAGCAGCTGATCGCCAACGGCACGATGGGCCTGTCGGTCGCCTTCGACCTGCCCACCCAGATGGGCCACGACTCGGACGCCCCGATCGCCTCCGGCGAGGTCGGCAAGGTGGGCGTCGCCATCGACTCGGTCGACGACATGCGGGTGCTGTTCGGCGGCATCCCGCTGGACCAGGTCTCGACGTCGATGACGATCAACGCGCCCGCCGCCCTCCTGCTGCTCCTGTACCAACTGGTCGCCGAGGAGCAGGGCGTACCGGCCGGCAAGCTGACGGGCACCATCCAGAACGACGTACTCAAGGAGTACATCGCCCGAGGCACCTACATCTTCCCGCCCAAGCCCTCCCTGCGGCTGATCGCGGACATCTTCAAGTACTGCCGGGCCGAGATCCCGAAGTGGAACACGATCTCGATCTCCGGCTACCACATGGCCGAGGCGGGGGCCTCCCCGGCGCAGGAGATCGCGTTCACCCTGGCCGACGGCATCGAGTACGTGCGGACCGCGGTCGCGGCCGGCATGGACGTCGACGACTTCGCACCCCGCCTGTCGTTCTTCTTCGTCTCCCGGACCACGATCCTGGAGGAGGTCGCCAAGTTCCGGGCGGCCCGCCGGATCTGGGCGCGGGTGATGAAGGAGGAGTTCGGGGCGAAGAACCCGAAGTCCCTGATGCTGCGTTTCCACACGCAGACCGCCGGTGTGCAGCTGACCGCCCAGCAGCCCGAGGTCAACCTGGTCCGGGTCGCCGTCCAGGGCCTGGCGGCGGTGCTCGGCGGCACCCAGTCCCTGCACACCAACTCCTTCGACGAGGCCATCGCGCTGCCCACCGACAAGTCCGCCCGCCTCGCCCTGCGCACCCAGCAGGTCCTGGCCTACGAGACGGACGTGACGGCGACCGTCGACCCCTTCGCGGGCTCCTACGTCATCGAGAAGATGACCGACGAGGTGGAGGCCGCGGCGCTGGAGCTGATGCAGAAGGTCGAGGACCTCGGCGGCGCGGTCGACGCCATCGAGCAGGGCTTCCAGAAGGGCGAGATCGAGCGCAGCGCCTACCGCATCGCCCAGGAGACCGACTCCGGTGAGCGGGTCGTGGTCGGCGTCAACCGCTACCAGCTCGACGCGGAGGAGCCGTACGAGCCGCTGCGCGTCGACCCGGCGATCGAGGCCCAGCAGGCCGAACGCCTGGCCAAGCTCCGCGCGGAGCGCGACCAGGACGCCGTGGACGCGGCGCTCGCCGCCCTGAAGAAGGCCGCGGAGGGCGAGGACAACGTCCTCTACCCGATGAAGGACGCCCTGCGCGCACGCGCCACCGTCGGCGAGGTCTGCAACGCGCTGCGCGAGGTGTGGGGGACTTACGTGCCCTCGGACGCCTTCTGAGCTGGGTCATTACCTCAAAAGGGTGATCGAGGGGGAAAACCGCACATCCCCGGTTACGCTCGTGGAGGGTGTTCCCGTAAGGAGGGTGCCTGGCTGTGATGCTGCACGAGTCGTCGCTTGCCGATGCTGCTGACCATCTCTGGGAGGAGCTGCCCGGCCACCGGGTAGAGATTCTCAACGGGAGCATCGTCGTGACACCGCCGCCGGACGGTCCGCACCAAGAGTCGCTGACCTGGGTCGTCGAGGAGTTCTCGCGGATCGGAGCCAGGCGGGCGGGCCTCAGATACATCGGTGGCATCGGGTTGTGGCTGCCGACGGGACCCGACGACTACGCGGTCCCCGACTTCTCCGTGGTCGATGACGACTACAGGGACGCGCTCGTGGAGAAGAACTGCTACGCGCCGCACGTCTTCCGCCTGGTGCTGGAGGTGACCTCCACCAACTGGTCCAACGACACGGCCATCAAGGTCGGGACCTACGCCAGGGCGGGCATCCCGGCCTACCTCGTCGCGGACCGCCACCACGACGAGGTCCTGCTCTACACCGACCCGAAGGACGGCAAGTACCCCGACCCCCAGCACTTCGGGCGGGGCCGGTCCGTCCCCGTACCGGAGTCCGTCGGGATCACCCTCGGCCTGTCCGTCGACACGCTCCTCGACGGTGACGGCTGACCATATTGCGAACAGAGGGGCCCGAGCGTCGTACCCCCGTGCGAGACTCCCCCCATGTTCGGCGTCATCGACCTCCCCACCTACCTGGCCGGCCTGATCCTCATCGTGCTGCTGCCCGGCCCCAACTCGCTGTACGTGCTGTCCGTCGCCGCCCGGCGCGGGGTGCGGGTCGGCTACAGGGCGGCGGCCGGGGTCTGGTGCGGGGACGCCGTGCTGATGACGCTGTCCGCGGCGGGAGTCGCCTCGCTGCTCCAGGCGAACGCCGTGCTGTTCGGCATCGTGAAGTACGCGGGCGCCGGCTATCTGACGTGGCTCGCGGTCGGCATGCTGCGCGCCGCCTGGGGCATGTGGCGGACCCGGCGCGAGCAGAGCGCCCTCGAGAGCGTCACCGGGGCGGCCGCGGCCGACGCGGCCCCGGCGGAGCGTCCGTACCGCAGGGCGCTGGTCATCAGCCTGCTCAACCCGAAGGCGATCCTGTTCTTCATCTCCTTCTTCGTGCAGTTCGTCGACCCGGCCTACGCCTACCCGGCGCTCTCCTTCGTCGTCCTCGGCGTCTTCGCGCAGATCGCCAGCGTGCTCTACCTCAGCGCGCTGATCTTCGGAGGCACCAAGCTCGCCGCCGCCTTCCGCCGCCGCCGTGCCCTGTCGGCGGGCGCCACCTCGGCAGCCGGCGCGCTGTTCCTGGGCTTCGCGGCGAAGCTGACGCTCGCGAGCGCGTAGGGCCGCGGCCGCGCCCGTCCCGCTCGGCGGGCCGGTGGCTGCCGGGGCTCAGGCCGCCTCGGGCAGCGGCTCGGGGGAGGGTCGGGACAGGCGGGCCCGGATCTTCGGGGTCAGGGTGTCCTCCACGTACCGGTTCAGCAGCCAGGCCAGCAGCAGCATCGTGGCGATGGTCAGGGCGAAGGTCTCCGCCGAGCCGATGCCCAGGCCGCGGTGCAGGGCGTGGATTACCACCCAGCCCAGGTGCTCGTGGACCAGGTAGAACGGGTAGGTGAGGGCGCCCGCGACGGTCAGCCAGCGCCAGTTCGCCCAGTCCAGCCGGCCCAGCGCGATGGCGGCGACCGCGACGAAGCCGAGCGTGACGATCAGGACGATGCCGAACGAGGTCCGGTGGGAGAAGGCGTCCGGGCCCGGCGCGTGCCACAGGTCCTGGACCGCGTAGTGCTGGCCGATCAGCCAGCTCACCCCGACGATGCCCCAGGCGTAGGCGTCCCCGCGGTCGCGGTGGACGAGGTACAGGCCGATGCCGCCGACGAAGAACGGCGCGTACTCGGGCATGAGGACGAGGTCGAGCAGCGGCTCGTTCGCGGCGTCGGCGATCGCGGCGGCCATGGTCCACACGGCACAGAACAGGATCACCCGCTGCCTGCTCGCCCCGGGCATCACCACGAACAGGGCGAACAGCGCGTAGAAACGGATCTCCACCCACAGCGTCCAGCACACGCCCAGCACCCGGTCCACGCCGAGCGGCTGCTGGAGCAACGTCAGGTTCACCAGCGCGTCGCTCGGTGAGACGGCCTCGTGGACGACCACCGGCAGGGCGAACACCGCCGTCACCAGCAGGACCGCCACCCAGTATGCGGGCAGCAGCCGGGAGGCGCGGGAGGCGAAGAACGACCGCAGCGGACGGCCCCAGCCGCTCATGCAGATGACGAATCCGCTGATCACGAAGAAGACCTGGACGCCGAGGCAGCCGTACGAGAAATACGCGTGCAGGGTGGGGAACTGCTCCTTCGGCGAGCTTCCCCAGGCGGTGGTGACATCGCCGCCCCGCCCGCCGTAGTGGTAGGCCGCGACCATCAAGGCGGCCAGCAGTCGCAGTCCGTCCAGGGCGCGCAGCCGGGGCCGCCCGCGTGGCTCTCCCTTCTCTGCCTGCCGGGTCGTTCCGGGTACCGGACGGGCGAGCGCGCTGGTCAAGGAAAACCCCAGGGTTTCATGATTCCGGCCGGTTTCGGCCGCGGATACGTCAGCACGCTAGTCCGACGGACGGAGGACAACCGGACACCGGACCAACGATTCCCCCTCCGGTAGAGGCGAGTTCACCTGGATGTCGTTTT
This sequence comes from Streptomyces cathayae, assembly GCF_029760955.1. Classification (GTDB taxonomy): domain Bacteria; phylum Actinomycetota; class Actinomycetes; order Streptomycetales; family Streptomycetaceae; genus Streptomyces; species Streptomyces cathayae. Next base: position 3,127,976 of record NZ_CP121682.1, on the reverse strand, counting down.
GGATTTCTAAATTCTCCCAACATCTTCCTTACGGGGAAGAAAAGCAGCCAATGCTGTCGCACCGTGCGCGAGCAGCTGGTTCGGCAAAACAGGAGTGCCATGACGACGGTTCAGAACAGACGGGCACGTGTGAGCGGAGGGGAGCTGGACGACTGCCTGCGTGCCTGTGCGGTGCACAGCGGCAAACTCGTGGGCAGTGTGGACCGCCGTAGAGTCGAGCTCGCCGAGCAGCTCCGCAGGTTGCTCGTCGTGGTCACGACCGGTTCCGCCACCACCACCGCCGCGCCGGCCGCGCCGAGCGGTGCCGCCGCCCGTCTCAAGCGGGTCGTCAAGGGGGCGTCGACCCCGGCCTCCGGCATCCCCAACGACGTGCTGGACGCCCTGCTCGCCGTCGCCAACAAGGCCCTGGAGTGCGGCTACGACGACGAACTGGACCTCGCGCTGGTCATCAGCGACACCGTCCTCGCCCAGCGCAGGAACTCCCGCGCCGGCTGGCGGCTGCGCGCCCGGCTGATGGAGGCCCTGGGCGACGAGACCGAGGCCGTGCCCGCCTACGAGCGGTACCTGGGCCTCACCGACAGCGACGGGTTCGGCGTCGCCGCGAAGATCGCCGGACTGCGTGTGGCGGGGGAGAGGGACCGGGAGCTGCTGGCCCTGCTGCGGCGCCAGTGCCCGCGCGCCGAGGAGTTCGCCCGCGGTCCCGCCACCGACGTGTGGGCCGAGGGCCTGACCGCGCACGCCGTGGGGGACTGGCCCGAGGCCGAGCCGCGCATGGTGGGAGCGCTCCTCGCGCTGGCCGCCGAGGGGGCGCCGGTCGCGGACCGGCAGGAACTGCTCAGCCAGTACCTGGAGTTGCGCGCCGCGCGCAGCGACGTCGACCTGCCCGCGCTCACCGAGGTCCTCGCCCTCTACGCCGAACAGCGCCGCAACCGGATGCGCGGCCCCGTCGCCGACCCCACCATCGGCGGCGTGCAGTGGATCGGCCTGGGCGAGTTCCGCAACCAGGTGGCGGGCAAGTCCGTCTGCCTCATAGCCAACTCGGGCAGGGTCGGCTCCAGTTCCCTGGGCGCCGAGATCGACGCCTACGACCTGGTGGTCCGCTTCAACTCGTACCGCATCGACGCCAGGCACACCGGCGGGCGCACCGACATCCACGCCACCATCCACAAGCACGGATTCAACTGGGACCAGCAGGTCACCACCCGGCTCGTGTTCGGCGGAGTCTCCGGCGACTGGAAGTACTCCCTGCGCAACCGCCTGGTGCCCGGCGCCCAGCAGTTCCTCGGCGACGAGTCGCTGCGCTGGCCCGTGCGCAACATCGGCAGGCTCGGCGCCGACGTCTGGTCGGGCATCCCGACCACCGGCTTCAACATGCTGTTCCTGCTGGACTTCCTGGACGTCAGCCCGACCCTGGACCTGATCGGCTTCGACTTCTACGAGAGCGGCGCCTACCGCGTGCCGGAAGCCATGAAGATGCCGATCACCTCCGTGCACGAGTACACCAGCGAGAAGGAATGGGTCATGCAGCGGGCCCAGCGAGTGACCGACATGAGGATATCCCTGCGATGACCACCACCCCCGGGACCGCGACCACGGCCCCCCAGGCGCCGGCCCTCTCGTCGGAGGCGCTCACCGGCAAGCGCCGCGTCGCCTTCGCCGCCTACGTCGACGAGAACTACCTGCCCGGCTTCCTCGCCCTGCTGCGCAGCCTCGCGCTGTCCAACCCGGGCGTGTGCGAGGACTTCGTCGTGCTCCACGACGACCTGCGCCCCGGCTCGATCGCCCGGATCCGCGCCCTGCACCCCCGGATCGTGCTGCGCCGGGTGAACACCGAGCACTACGACACGTACAAGAAGGGCGACCAGGACAACTACCTGGTCCGCAAGGCGTACTTCATCCTCGACGTCTTCCGGCTGCGCGAGTACGACACCGTCATCACGCTCGACACCGACATGGTCGTCCTCGACGACCTCGGTGAACTGCTGCGGCTGCGCGAGGGCCTGGCGGCCGTCCCGCAGTTCTTCTACGGGCAGCACAAGCTGAACTCCGGGCTGCTGGTCATCCAGCGCGAGTACCTCAGCGACGCGTTCTGCGCCGAGCTCGACGCCACCGGACGCAGCGGCGACTACGAGCTCGACAAGCACGACCAGGGCATCCTCAACGCCGTGCTGGACGGCGACTTCGTCCGCCTCGACGCCCGCTACAACTTCGTCAAGCGGCGGCTCTCCGGCGACCTGCCGGTCCCCGACGACACCGCGATCCTGCACTTCACCGGCCGCCACAAGCCCTGGCAGGGCGGCGAGGCCGGATACGGTCGGGCGGAGGAGCGCTGGCGCGAGTTCGAGCTGTCCGACGCCGACTTCCAGGCCGCCTACCTGGCGCTGTCCGGCACCCTCCACCACGACCTGCTGGTGCACCTCGGCACCCCGCACGTCGCGCGCACCGGTGACGTGGAGAGCGCCCGCAAGGTGGCCGCCGCGCACATCGCGGCCGGCGACTACCAGGACGCCGTCGACATCCTGAGCAGCGTGCACCTCCCGCTCGACGAGGCCTGGGCGCACGAGGTGCTCGGCCACGCCCTGATGAGCGTCTCCCGCCACGAGGAGGCCAGGGCCCAGCTGCTGCTGGCCGCCGCCGCCCCCAACCGGGCCGCCACCGCCTACGCCCGGCTCGCCCAGATGGCCTGGGTGCACGGCGAGGACGCCGAGGCGCTGCGGCACGCCACCGCCGGCATCTCCGTCGACCCCACCCACCGCTCGAGCCGGCTGTGGGCCCAGCGCGCCGCCTCCGTGCCCGAGCAGGAGCTGGGCGGTGCCGAGGACCAGCTCGCGCACGTCGCCTTCTACATGGACCGCCAGGGCAACGCCGGTGACAAGCTGCTGCCGGAGACGGTCCGGCTGGGCTTCGGCCCCGACACCACCTCCCGCCGCTGGCACTCCGTGCACGCCCACCGGCTGTTCGACCGGGCCGCCCTCGAGCGGGTCAACGCCCGGCGCGGCCTGGTCATCGGCGGCGGCGGACTGTTCATCCCGGACACCATGCCCAACGGCAACAGCGCCTGGCAGTGGAACGTGCCCGACGAGCACCTGCGCGGCATCGACGTGCCGATCATGGTGTACGCGGTCGGCTTCAACGCCTTCGACGGCCAGTCGTACCGGGCCGGGCGGTTCCGCGAGAGCCTGCGCCTGCTGGTGGAGAAGTCCTCGTTCTTCGGCCTGCGCAACCACGGCTCCATCGCGAAGGTGCGGGCCATGCTCCCGGACCACCTGCACGACAGGGTCCGCTTCCAGCCCTGCCCCACCACGGTCAGCCGCCAGCTGGTGCCCGGCTGGACCGACCCCGCCGGGCGCGAGGACACCGTCCTGCTGAACGCCGCCTACGACCGGGCCGGTCTGCGCTTCGGACACGACTACGGGCACTTCCTCGCGGAGATCGCCAAGGCGGTGCGGGGCATCGGCGCACACACCGAGGTCCGGTGCGTGGCGCACTCGCTGGACGACGAGCGGATCGCCTTCGACCTGCGCCGCGAGCACGGCATCTCGCTGCCGGTGATCCCGATGTACGACTTCGACAACGACGCCATCCGGGACCTGTACGCGAGGACCCGGCTGGTCATCGGCATGCGCGGGCACGCCGGGATGATCCCCTTCGGGGTGGGCACGCCGATCATCAGCCTGATCTCGCACCCGAAGATGGCGTACTTCCTGGCCGACATCGAGCGCCCCGAATGGGGTGTCTCCGTGCACGACCGGAACCTGGGCGCGGTCCTCACCGAGCGGGCGATCGGCATCCTGGACGCCCACGCGGCGACCGTGGCCGACGTCCACGAGCGTCAGCGGACGCTGTGGAAGGTCACCGAGGAGAACGCGGCCGACCTGCGGGTGATCCTCGGCGCGTGAGACGGGGGGAGCCCCCGCGGCCGGTCCCAGGACGCTCCGGGACGGGCCGCGGGGGCTCCCGCGTGCGGGTGCGCAGACGCGCTCATGCGCAGGAGTGCTCGTGCGCAGGCGTGCTCGTGCGCAGGAGTGCTCAGCGGCGGGCCATCGTCCGGCGCAGCCTGCGCGCCCTGCGCGCGACCTTGCGGACCGTGGCGTTGCGCGGCAGGAAACCCAGCCGGTGCGGCACCCCGCCGGGCAGCCCGAGGGACGTCAGCCGCTTCTTCTTGAAGTACCGCCGGGTGCCGCCGTCCAGCCGCGTCGACAGGTACCGCTCCGCCTCGGGCCGCAGCCCCGGCAGGATCCTCGGCTGCATGGTGAAGCCGACGGCGCGGACCAGGTCGCCGAGCGCGTCGGCGGTCATGGTCCCGCGCCGCCCGGCGACCGCCGCCGGGTCCGTCGGCTCCGGCAGCAGCGCGTCGACGACGGTGACCGGGATCCGGTTGCTGTTCTCGTAGGGCGTCAGCCGGTCCAGCAGGGTGTCCGTGCCGACCCGGGCGACCGGCAGGCCGTACAGGGCGGACGCGGTCAGCAGGGCCGTGGAGAAGCAGCCGACGACCAGGGCCGGGCGCATCCGCTGGTACAGCACCTCGGCCAGGACCGGGGTGTCCACCACCGCGAGGTCGACGCCGAGCCGCTCGGCCTCCTCCTCCAGGGTGCGGGTGAAGCGAGCCGGGGCCGTGGGGTGCGGCTTGAACACCACCCGGCGGTGACCGAGGTGCACCGCGCCCTTCAGCATCCGCACATGCAGGTTCTCCTCCTCCTCGGCGGAGAGGATGTTCAGCGCGGAGAGGTACTGGCCCAGCAGCAGCGCGGGCTCCGTCACATCGGGCAACTCGACGCCGGTGTCGACCAGTTCGGCCAGCACCTTGGTGAACGCCGGGGTCGGCACCACCTCCGGTGCCACCCCGAACTCGGTGAGCAGCAGCGGCTCGAGACCCGGCACCAGGTCGAGGTGGAGCAGCCGCTCCACCCGGGTGCCGACCAGCGGGTCGATCTTGTTGCGGGTGGGGCCGTAACTCATCAGACCGTCCGCGTAGACGGTGACGGGCGCGTCGGTGAAGATCTGCGCCACCCCGAGCGCCGGGTTGACCTGGAGGGACTCCACGGCGAGCGCCACGTCGTCGTCGCCGATCTCCCAGGCGAGGCGCAGATACCGTTCCCACAGGGGCACGTCGTCCGGGCGCGGTTCCCAGCCGCCGGGGTGGAACGGGAAGATCGCCTCGTTCCACGACAGCACGTCGTCGAACCGGGGCCGCAGGTGCTCGAACCCGGGCATCTCGTCCACGGCGGGCGTCGTCTCGGGCGTCGTCGCGTTGTTGGAGACCAGCAGGATCCGCCGGCCGGCCGGGGCGAAGCAGCCCGAGTCCAGGGCGGCGGCGAGGGTGGCCGCCCCGTAGAGGGTCGACGCCATGAAGATCTGAGTGGTCACGCGGCGACCTCCGAGGCCGGCACCGGACGGCGGCGCAGCCGGCGCAGCCGGGTGGCGCGCTCGGTGTCCATCGAGTCGAGTGCCTCGTCGAGCACGTCCTGCGGCATGCGCCGCAGCGCGGCGGTGCCCATGTCCTTCAGTTTCCGGGCCACGGACGGCTCGAACCTCTCGATGGATCCCAGGTGGTGGGAGATGATGGCGCAGTAGGTCCGCACGGCCTTCGGCAGCAGGATCGCCGCATCCGCGTCCCGCGCGGTCTCCTCGATCACCTGGTCGAACGCGCGGATGAAGTCGAGCTGCCGGGCGTCACCGATCTGGGTCAGCGACGAGGAGACACCGCGCCGGTAGAACACCCCGAGCAGGCTGGTCACCGCGAAGGACTCCGCCTCCCGGTGCAGCTTCCAGATCCAGGGCCGGTCCTCGGCGGTGCGCAGTCCGTCGGTGAAGTGCAGCAGGCCCCGTTCGACGAGCCTGCGGTGGTAGACGCCCGCCCAGGCGTAGGCGTAGTCGACGGAGGTGGTCCGGTGGGCGGGGAGGATCGCGTCGCGCGGGTCGAGCGGCACGTTGCGCCGGCCGTGCGGGACGCGCTGCACGGTGCGGGCCCGCGCCGTGCACTGCACGTGGTCGGTGCGGACGAAGTCGCAGTCCAGTTCCTCGATCGCGGAGACCAGCCGGGCGTAGTAGCCGGGCGCCAGCCAGTCGTCACCGTCCAGGAAGGTGAGGTACGCGCCGCGGGCCCGGTCGATGCCGGTGTTGCGGGCGGTCGCGAGACCGCCGTTCTGTTCGTGTCTCACCAGCACCGCCCCCGGCAGTTCACGCTCCGCGCGCGCGAGGAGATCCGCGGTTCCGTCGGTCGAACAGTCGTCGACGAGAATGAATTCGAAGTCCTCCCGCGCGTTGGCGCGCAGACTTCGCAGGGCATCGGGGACGTATGGGCGCACGTTGTAGAACGGCACGATGACGGAGAGCTTGGGCACGTCAGTGACGTTAGGCGGCGGCCCGTCATTCGTCTTTACTCGAACCTTGATACGCGGTGAACGACGCGTGTCGAAGCGGTGAAGCGAACATTTTTCCGGGCGCCGGGCGGGCCGATTCGTCATTCGGCGATCTTCTGTTAACCATTTGTTGGATTCCGGTTGGGCCGCTGCTGGAAATTGCTTCCTAGCGTCTTCGTCGTGCCAGTAAGTGCAACGAAGACCCTGCGAGTCGCCGTCCTCGCGGATTCCGACACCCGGTGGAAATGGGGCGCGCTCACCGCGAACCGCATCGCCCCGGGGAACCCGGGGAACCCGGAAAACCCGGACATCCGGCTGGACGGTTATCTCCTGCGGGGCCGTGCGACTCCCACAGCCCGTCAGCTCGAAGAGGTCGGCGTCCGGGCGGACGCCCTCCACGAGGTGACCGCGGTCCAGTTCCTGCACGCCATGCGGGAGGAGCCGTACGACGTCCTGGTCCTCGCCCTGGTCGGCGGCGGCGTCCAGGCGATGCTGCACGGACTCGGACGGGTCTGGCAGGACGGCCCGGCCGGCCGGCCGAAGCGGCCCGTCGTGGTCACCGGATACGTGGGCGTCGTCTACGAGAAGCTCGCCGACGGCCTGCTGCTGCGCCACGGCGCCGACCTCGTCCTCGCCAACTCCCGCCAGGACGCGGACCGTTTCCGCACCGTGTACGAAGGAGTGGGCGCCGACGCCGGCTCGGTGACCGAGGTCGCGCTGCCCTTCCTCGGCGGCGCCGCCCACACGGGCGAGCACGACCCCTACACGGTCGTCTTCGCCGCCCAGCCCTCCGTCCCGGAGAGCCGCAAGGACCGCACCTACCTGCTGAACCGGCTGATCGAGCACGCCCGCCGGCACCCCGAGCGCGAGGTGCTGCTCAAGCTGCGCTCCAAGCCGGGCGAGCACACCACGCACATCGAGGAACTGCCGTACCAGAAGCTGGCCCAGCGGTTCGACCCGCCGGCCAACTTCCGCCTGGTGTACGGGCACATGGGCGAGGTGCTGGACCGCACCGACCTGCTGGTCACGATCAGCTCCACGGCCGCCCTGGAGTCCCTGCACCGGCGTATCCCGACCGTCGTCCTCACCGACCTCGGGGTGCGCGAGGCGCTCGGCAACCACCACTTCGTCGGCTCCGGCTGCCTCGCCTCCTGGGACCAGCTCGACGCCGGGCACCGACCGGTGCCGGACGAGGAGTGGGTGTCCCGGCAGGGCGTCGCGACCGGTGGTTCGTACGCCACCGCCTTCGACGCCGCCCGCGCACGCGTCGCCGGACTGCTCGACCGCCCCGGCGGCCTGCCGCCGCTGGCCCCGTACTACACACCCGTCACCGCGCCCGGCTACCTGCCCGGCCTGCTCGCCCGCCACCACCTCGGCCCGGACGGCACCCCGCTGCCCGGCGCCCCCGCCGCCGACAAGGAGCCCGGACCGGTCCGGCAGATCGTGCGCCGCGCGGCACGCGGCGCCTACCGGCACGGCGTCCAGCGGGTGGCCCCGGTGATCCGTCGGATGGGCGAACTGTGACCGCCTCCCTTCCTGCTCGAGGAGCTGATCCCTTGACATCTCCCCCAGCTGAAGCAGGGGGATTCAACCCTCACGGGTTGAGCTTTCTGCTTCATCGACAGCAGCCGACCCGAACAAACGGCGAGGACTGGTGTGCCAGCCATCGGTCTTACGCCAGCTCCACAGACCTGACATCCCGCCAGCCCGACGGTAGACCCGGCCGACTTGGTTCTCGCCGACCGGGCAATTCGGAACCTATCGCCCATCTGGAGGCCATGACTGCCGGACGACGAACCGCCCTGACGGTCATTCGTCTTCCCCTGCCCTGCTCCGCAGGGGCCCGAATCACCCCCGCCCTGAAGGACGGGGTCTACTCGGAGGAGATCCAATGAACGAACCGCAAGTGGACCGGGGCGGAGCGCCGGTGCGCCGGGTGCTCGCCGTGATCCCCGCACGCGGTGGCTCCAAGGGCGTGCCCGCGAAGAACCTCGCGCCGGTCGGCGGCGTCCCCCTGGTGACCCGCGCCGTCCGCGAGTGCCGGGCCGCACGCCACGTCACGGACGTCGTCGTCTCCACCGACGACCAGGCCATCGCCGCCGCCGCCCGGCAGGCCGGCGCCGAGATCGTGCTGCGCCCCGCCGCCATCGCGGGCGACCTCGCCACCTCCGAGGCCGCCGTCCTGCACGCCATGGACGCCCACGAGGCCCTGCACGGCGCCGCGGTGGACGTCGTCCTGCTCGTCCAGTGCACCAGCCCCTTCCTGGTCCGCGAGGACATCGACGGGGTGGCCGGCGCGGTCGCCGAACAGGGCGCCGACACGGCGGTGACCGTGGCCCCCTTCCACGGTTTCGTCTGGCGGGACGCGACGGACGCGACGCCGGACACCGACACCGACCCGGCGACGGGCGGCTTCGGCGTCAACCACGACAAGTCGTTCCGCCCCCGCCGCCAGGACCGCCCCCAGGACCTGCTGGAGACCGGCGCCGCCTACGCGATGGACGCGGCCGGCTTCCGCGAGCACCGGCACCGCTTCTTCGGCCGGACCGAACTCGTCCGCACCGACCCCGCGCGGGTCCTGGAGATCGACGACCCGCACGACCTCGCCCGCGCCCGCGCCCTCGCCCCGCTCTTCGACGCGGAGAGGCCCGGCGCACTCCCGACCGCAGACGACATCGACGCGGTCGTCCTCGACTTCGACGGCACCCAGACCGACGACAGGGTGCTGATCGACGCCGACGGACGGGAAATCGTCGCCGTGCACCGCGGCGACGGACTCGGCATCGCGGCCCTGCGCCGCAGCGGCCTGAAGATGCTGATCCTGTCCACGGAACAGAACCCGGTCGTCGCCGCCCGCGCACGCAAGCTCAGGCTCCCCGTGCTGCACGGCATCGACCGCAAGGACCTCGCCCTGAAGCAGTGGTGCGAGGAACAGGGCATCGCGCCCGAGCGCGTGCTCTACGTCGGCAACGACGTCAATGACCTCCCGTGCTTCGCCCTCGTGGGCTGGCCCGTGGCGGTCGCGAGCGCCCACGACGTCGTGCGCGGCGCCGCACGCGCGGTCACCACCCTCCCCGGTGGCGACGGCGCCGTCCGGGAGATCGCCGGCTGGATCCTCGGCCCTTCTCTCGATTCCCTCCCCAAGTAAGGAAACACCGTCATGAGCACTGTGAACTCCAACTCCCGCGTCCGCAGCTTCGGTACCCGCGAGGCCGGCCCCGGCCGCCCCGTGTACGTCACCGGTGAGATCGGCATCAACCACAACGGCGACATCGAGAACGCGTTCAAGCTGATCGACGCCGCCGCCGAGGCCGGCTGCGACGCCGTCAAGTTCCAGAAGCGCACGCCCGAGATCTGCACCCCGCGCGACCAGTGGGACATCGAGCGCGACACCCCCTGGGGCCGGATGACGTACATCGACTACCGCCACCGCGTGGAGTTCGGCGAGGAGGAGTACGGCCAGATCGACGCCTACTGCAGGAAGAAGGGCATCGACTGGTTCGCCTCCCCGTGGGACACCGAGGCCGTCGCCTTCCTGGAGAAGTTCGACGTCCCCGCCCACAAGGTCGCCTCGGCCTCCCTCACCGACGACGAGCTGCTGCGCGCCCTGCGCGCCACCGGCCGCACGGTCATCCTCTCCACCGGCATGTCCACCCCGAAGCAGATCCGCCACGCGGTCGAGGTCCTGGGCAGCGAGAACATCCTGCTCTGCCACTCCACCTCCACCTACCCGGCGAAGGCGGAGGAGCTGAACCTGCGGATGATCAACACCCTCCAGCAGGAGTTCCCGAACGTCCCGATCGGCTACTCCGGCCACGAGACCGGCCTGCAGACCACCCTGGCCGCGGTCGCCCTCGGCGCCACCTTCATCGAGCGCCACATCACCCTGGACCGCGCCATGTGGGGCTCCGACCAGGCCGCGTCCGTCGAGCCGCAGGGCCTGACCCGCCTCGTCCGCGACATCCGCACCATCGAGGCCTCCCTCGGCGACGGCGTCAAGAAGGTCTACGAGTCCGAGCTGGGCCCGATGAAGAAGCTCCGCCGGGTCCCCGGCGTCGTCGCCGAGGCGGAGATCGCCGCGGCCGCCGGCGAGCCGCTGACCGTCTGACCTTCCCTCCACCCACCATCACCTCGACGACGGGAACGGTCGTACGTAGATGAGCCCCCGCGCCGGGAACGCCGGCTCCCACACTCTCGCCTTCGTCGAGAGCCCGGTACAACTGCTGAACGTGCTGGAGTGGGCGCACGCGCATGCGCCCGGCGCGGGGCTCACCCTCGTGGTGCTGTCCCCCGTCGACCCCATGACCCGCGGCCAGTTGCGCCGCATGTCCGAACTGGCCCGCGAGGAGGGCCATGTGGTCCGCTGGGAGGAGGCGCGCGGCGGAGCCGGCGCACCCTTCCGGACCATCGCCGGCCTGGCCGGCCCGCTGCGCCGGGCCGACCGCGTCCTCCTCGGGGACCCCTTCTCCCGGTACGTACAACTCCTGCTGACGATCACCCGGGCCCGCGACCTCGTCGTCGTCGACGACGGCACGGCGACCATGGAGTTCGTCGGCCAACTCGCCCGCGGCGAACGCCTGGTGCGCTGGCACCGCAAGGGCGGCCGGCGCGGCCCCCGGGACCTGCTCCTCGCCCCGGTGTCCGGCGTCGCCCGGCGCAGGCTCACCCCGGGCGGCAGTCGCCGGGTGGAGGTCTTCTCCTCGATGCCGGTGGCGGACATCCCGCCCGGAGTCACCGTCAGCGCCAACGCCTTCGCCTGGACCCGGGCCCGGTTCGGCCCGCCCCGCATCACCCGGACCGCCGACATGGTGGGCACCTCCCTGGTGGAGACCGGCGTGGTGGACGCCGACGCCTACCTGGAGGCCGTCCGCTCCCTCGCCAAGACCCACGGCGCGACCCGCTACTTCGCCCACCGCCGCGAGAGCACCGAGAAACTCCACCGGCTCGCGGTCGAGACGGGCCTGGAGATCGTCCGCCCCGAACTCCCGCTGGAGCTGATCGCCCGCCGGGGCCCCATCGGCGGCACCGTCCTCAGCTTCCCGTCGACCGTCGTCCACACCCTCCCCCTCGCCCTGTCCGGCACGGAGGTGCGCATCGCGGTCTGTGACATCGACCCCGCCTGGCTCACCGAGAACGCCTCCCCCCGCGCCCAGGGCTTCCTCTCCGGCGTCACCGGCACCGCCCGCGACGTCCACCGCCTGTCGGCGGTGGCGACGGCGTGAACGGACGACGGCGACGGTCACCGCCCCTCCCGGCCCCCGGCCACCGGGCCCTGCTCGTGCCCGTTCAGGGCCAGCGCCGCGGCCTCGCCCCGTGAGCTGACCTCGAGTTTCCTCAGCACTCCGGTGACGTGGAACTTGACGGTGCTCTCGGTGATTCCGAGTGTGTCGGCGATGGCCTTGTTCCGCTTGCCCTGCGCGAGAAGGTGCAGAACCTCCTGCTCCCGCGCCTTGAGGCTCGACAGCCTGGTCTCCCCGGTCCTGACGGCCGGCGGGTCGAAAGGAAGGACGATGCCGGCCCGGCTTCCCCAGCCCGGCACGGCGTCGAGGCTGACCGTGGCGCCGAGCGTGCGGGCGCGGCCCTCGAGCTGGCGTGACAGCGCGTGCACGTCCACGCTCCCGGATTCCTGTTCCCGCACGTCGATCCGCAGTGACGTGTCGTCACAGGTCCAGGCGACGCGCAGGCGTGACGGACCCGGTTGCGCGGTGAGGGCCAGCACCGCGGTCCGGGTCATCGCGCGGGCGGCGTAGGCGACTTCTCCGGGCAGCGGACGCGCCGCCTTGGCCGGCGGCACGAACTCGACGCTCGCTTCGTGGTGTTTGAGCAGGTGCCGGACGTCCCTGCGCAGCTTCGTGAACGCGGCCGGGGCCGGTTCCTCGCTCAGGGCCAGATCGGACTTCTGGGCGGAGCGCAACGCCACCAGCGCGACGGAGGCGGACTCGGTCGCGGCCACGCGGGCACGGCGATCGTCGAGTGCGGTGGCGCGCAGCGTGTTCAGGATGGCCACCAGCGCGCTCTCGTGCGCCGTCGCCATCTCGGTGATGGTGCGGGCCCGCTCACTGGAGGCCGCGCGTGACTCGGCGAGGTAGTCCGGGCTCGCCTGCGCGACCTGCTGGCTGATCGAGGTCGCGACGATCCCGAAGAGGGCCGACAGGGCGGCGGGCCGCGGGAGTTGCTTCCGGGAGCCGCGCGGCACGAGGACGAGCAGCGTGCCGACCGGGTCGCGGACGGCCCAGACGGTGCGGGCGGCCCCGCCGATCGCCGCCGTGGTGCCGATCGGCCGGCCGGGCTCGACGAGGGCCTTCAGCTGTTCGAGTTCGTCGATCGTGACCTTGTTGACCATTTCGGTCGCACCGGCGACCTTCCGCGGCCGGCCGGTGCACTCCTTGGTGAAGACGACGAGCGCGGTGTGCGGCCACCGGTCCGACAGGAAGCGGGAGAACCGGCGTGCGATCTCGTGCAGCGGACCCTCGATGACCTCTCGCAGGGCGAGAACATCCGCCTCCGGCGGTTCCTTCGTGTCGGGCATTCCACGCACCCTAGCCGGTCCGGCCGCCGTCCGAAGGTCGAGGTTCTCCTGGTCTCTCGCACAGGTCGCCCGTCCTCGGCCCGGGGCTAACGTCGTGGTCGTGGAGGGCATGCGCCGGTGCGCATGCCCTCTGACCGACTGACGACCGACTGACAGAGGAACCAGCCCAGATGCCACAGCAGGTCCGCGGTGTGATCGCCCGCTCCAAGGGAGCTCCGGTCGAGCTCACCGACATCGTGATTCCCGATCCGGGACCGGGTGAGGTCGTCGTCGCGGTCGCCGCGTGCGGCGTGTGCCACACCGATCTGACCTACCGCGAAGGCGGTATCAACGACGACTTCCCGTTCCTCCTCGGACACGAGGCCGCCGGCACCGTGGAGAGTGTCGGCGAAGGCGTCGAGTCGGTGCGGCCCGGCGACTTCGTCGTCCTGAACTGGCGTGCCGTGTGCGGGCGGTGCCGGGCCTGCAGGCGCGGGCGCTCCCAGTACTGCTTCGACACGTTCAACGCGAGTCAGAAAATGACCCTGACCGACGGGACGGAACTCACCCCGGCGCTCGGCATCGGCGCTTTCGCGGAGAAGACCCTGGTGCACGCCGGACAGTGCACCAAGGTGGATCCGTCCGTGGACCCCGCCGTCGCGGGTCTGCTCGGCTGCGGTGTCATGGCCGGCCTGGGCGCCGCCGTCAACACCGGCGGGGTGGGCCGCGGGGACTCGGTGGCCGTCATCGGCTGCGGCGGCGTGGGTGACGCGGCCGTCGTCGGGGCGCGACTGGCGGGCGCATCGAAGATCATCGCGGTGGACCGGGACGAGAAGAAGCTGGACTGGGCGGTCGACCTGGGCGCCACCCACACGGTCAAGGCCGGCGAGGCCGACGTCGTCGCCGCGATCGCCGAACTGACGGGCGGCTTCGGCGCCGACGTCGTCATCGACGCGGTCGGCCGGCCCGAGACGTGGAAGCAGGCGTTCTACGCGCGCGATCTCGCGGGCACCGTCGTGCTGGTGGGCGTGCCCACGCCGGAGATGAAGCTCGAACTGCCGCTCCTCGACGTGTTCGGCCGCGGCGGCTCCCTGAAGTCGTCCTGGTACGGCGACTGTCTGCCGGAGCGCGACTTCCCGATGCTCGTCGACCTGCACCTGCAGGGCAGGCTGCCGCTGGAGAAGTTCGTCTCCGAGCGCATCGCGCTCGACGAGGTCGAGAAGGCCTTCCACACCATGCAGGCCGGCGAGGTGCTGCGTTCGGTGGTGGTCCTGTGAACGGCCTGCGGATCGAGCGCGTGGTCACCTCCGGCGTCTTCGCCCTCGACGGCGGCACGTGGGACGTCGACAACAACGTCTGGCTCGTCGGCGACGACGACGAGGTCGTGATCATCGACGCGGCGCACGACGAGCGAGCGATCATCAAGGCGGTGGGAGACCGGAACGTGGTGGCCGTCGTGTGCACGCACGGTCACAACGACCACGTCACCGTCGCACCGCAGCTGTCCCGTGAGCTCCAGGCGCCGGTCCTGCTGCACCCCGGTGACCAGGAACTGTGGGAGATGACCCACCCCGGCCAGGCCTTCGAGCACATGAGCGACGGGCAGCGCATCGACGTGGCGGGCACGGCACTCGAGGTGATCCACACCCCGGGGCACTCTCCCGGGTCCGTCTGCCTGCACCTGCCCGAAGCCGAGGTGCTGTTCACCGGGGACACGCTGTTCTCGGGCGGTCCCGGAGCCACCGGCCGTTCGTTCTCCGACTTCCCCACCATCATCGGGTCCCTCCGCGACCGGCTGTTCACGCTGCCGGAAGAGACCCGTGTCCACACCGGACACGGCGACGGCACCACGATCGGCGCCGAGGCACCACACCTGGCCGAATGGATCGCACGCGGCCACTGAGCCGACCCCGGGCCGGCGAACGACCGGCGACAACGCCTTCGTCGTGATCACGTGCGCCTTGGGCGGAGCACATGATCAGACGAAGGCCGCCTCAGTGTCCGGAAAATGCCCAGGTGAGCGACCCGGTCCGAGATGCCGTTTGACGCCGGAGGCTAAAAGAACAAGCTGAGCAGCCTTGTGGAGTCCTCAGGAGGACCGGCGCTGCGAGCGCCGTGCCGAGAGGAGAGTGACACCGAGGACTCCGCCTGCTCCACTGCCGAGCACCAGGCCCATCGCCATGTTGTCGAAGACAGTCAGCCCGAGCACGAGCCCGACTGCGATGCCGATCAGCATGCCTGCAACAAGCCCTGTGCTGTTGGACGGTACTCCGGCGTCCTCGTTTTTCGTCACACGATCATTGTGCCGAACGAGCTCCCGGAAGCGAGCCTCGATACGGCCAACCTTCGAGGTCGGCCAGCCCTTGTAGAACAAGCTCAGGAAGGGGGTGGGCGAGGGAAGTGCTTGGTCTAGCAGCGGGCGAGGATTGCTTCTGGGACGCTGAAGAGTTCACCGCAGTGAACGCAATGGGCATGGCCGAACACGTAGGGGAGTTTGCCTGCGACCTCGGGATGCCCATCGGAGAGGGCGCGTGTGTGGAGCCTGGGTAGCAGTCCGTCAGCGGTGGTCGGGTCCTGAGGCTGGAGCGGGATCGTGTGAGCCGGTGGCCGCTTGAAGTACATCTCATCGGCGGTGGAGTAGCGGCAGCCCTCTCCCAAGACGATGAAGTTCTCCGAGAAGCAGGCCGGGCAGGGGACCTCGTACTCCTCTCCGTTCACCTGGTCGAGGTGCTCGCCCCAGCCTTCGACTCCCTCGAAGCTGAGCAAGGTCGACAGGAGCTGAACGTAGTTCAGGGAGTCATCGACGAGGGCGGGGTCGCCCAGTGCTTCCTCTGTCAGCGCCAGCAGTTCGGCGATGTCGGCAGCATGGGTGACGAAGGGATCCACGACCTCGTCGCGGATGTCGCGACTGGCCACGATCTGGCCGGCCAGGTAGAGCGGCATGCGCCGTTCAGCGAGTGACCACTGCCGGGCCTTCTCCGCCAGTTCCGGCAAGGCGGCGTAACTGGCTGAGTAGACACCGCCCTGGTGGTACAGGCGGGAGGCCAGAGCGTCCCAGCCGGGATCCCGAGGGTCCGGGCCGACTGCGTCGAGCAGGGCGGGAATGTCTTCCGCGGTCCCATAGGCGTGGTGGAGCTGAGACCAGTCCGTCATGTGGAGATCCAAGCAGAGGCCGATTTCCAGGTGAGCCATCGGACTGCTGCTCATCTCGCCCACGCCCAAAGGGGCTGGCGAGGAGCTTCCCGGCCTTGCCTCAAAGGGCGCCGACGGCGACAGGTGGCGTTGCAGTCCGGTGCGCAGTCGATGGCCGCCTGCTGTCGAGGACTGAGGTGATCGACGCGTGGCAACTCCGCCACGGGCGACGTGCTCACTGCTCGCTGTCCACATGCAGTTCGGCCCACACCCGTTTCCCGCCGTGCACCAGTTCACTGCCCCAGGCGTGGGCGAGCGCGTCGACGAGGAGGAGGCCGCGGCCGTGCTCGTCGTCGGGAGACGGCGTGCCCGTGGTGGGTCTGGTGCGGCAGGAGTCGGTGACGACGATCCGCGCGGACCGTGCTCCGGTGCGGGTGATGGAAGCGCCGACCGTGGCCGAGTCCGTGTGTTCCAGCGCGTTGGCCATCAGCTCCGTGACGACCTGCCTGGCCAGGTCCACCAGCTCGATCAGGCCCCAGGTCTCCAGGGCCAGCGTCATGTCTCGCCGCGCCTGTCCGGCGGCCTCCAACGTCGCCGGATAGCGCTCCTGGTAGCGCTGTGGTCCTACTGGTGCCGCGGACATCGTCATGGTCGCGTCCTTCAATGGTGGTGCTCGGGTTCGGCCTCGACAGCGTCTTGCGCTGTCACCTAGAGGAAACTGTTTTTCACACTCCGTCACCGGACTTGTGGGCGGACCTTCCCGCGGACTTTTTCTCAACTGCCGGACTTTTCCCCCGGGCGAGAGGGCTACCGTCGACGAAAGCAGAACCCCTTCGGGAGGCCAGGGTGGATGAGACGCCGACGCCGTTCGCGCAAGCCTGCACAGAGCGCGGATGGGCCAAGCCGTCGACGTTCATCCCGGCCTTCGAGGCGACCGCCGAGTTGGTCGGGGAGCAGGTGACCATCACCGACCGCCAGGTCCGGCGGTGGCGTCGGACGCATCCGCCCAGACCGCATCCGCCGGCCTGGCGCGTGCTGCACGCGATGTTCGGCGTGAACCCCGTTGACCTCGGCTTCCCGGGGCCAGGGCCGAGCACGACGGTGGACGGGCCGCACGCGCCGTCGGGAGAGGTGAACGTGGACCGCAGGACCTTCGTGGCCGACGCGATCGGCGTAACTGCCGGCGTGGCGGTAGGGCCTCGGAAGGGCATCGGAATCCCGGAAGCCGTCGGCACGGCTCACCTTCTCGAACTCCGTGAGGGCCTCCGCTCGCTGTACACCCTCGACGACGCGTACGGAGGGGGCGACGTCCGCTCCCTCGCCGTCCGCCATCTCCGGCGAGTGCGCCGGATCATCAACACCAGTGACTACCCGGACACCGTCGGACGTCAACTCCAGCTTCTCGTCGGCGAAACCGCGGAGCAATGCGCCTGGCTGTACTACGACGCCGACGAGCAGGACACCGCCCGTCGCTACTGGGGCGAGGCCCTGACCACCGCGACCATGCTTCACGACGCCGGACTCCAGATCCTGGTCCTCGTCTCGCTGAGCATGCAGGCCAGTTACGAAGGCCGACCGCGTGACGGTTACGACCTCGCTCGCGCGGCCCACTCGCTCGCTGTGCCCTTCGGCTGTCCGGCACTGCTGTCCCTGATTGCCGCTCGCGAGGCTCGCGCTCTGGCGCTCATGAAGGACCGGAGCAGCGCACGCAAACGGCTCGCCGACTCCATGCGGATGGTGGACCGCTCCGGTCGTGGACGCCCGGCCCCGGACTGGGCCGCTTTCCACGGACCAGCCGAACTGGACTACGCCCAGGGCCTGCTGTACTCCGACACCGGGCACCACAAGGCGGCGGTTCCCTTCCTGCGCGCAGCGCTCGCCCACCAGGACCGGTCGTACGGACGCAACCGAGCCCTCTACCGGATGACCCTGGCCCGCAGTCTGGTCCAGGCCGGTGAGGTCGACGAAGGAGCGGCTGAGGCAGCCACCAGCCTCACCCACCTCGAAGAGGTGGAGTCCGGCCGTGTGAACCGACGTGTGGCCGACGTACGCGACCTGCTTCGAAGCATCGACGCGGTGAGCGCCCGCGAGGCCGCCGAGGAGCTGACCGAGTACACCGAGCTGAAGGGAGTCGTGTGATGGCCGGGGAAACGTACGAGCGGTACGAGGGTCAGGAGGGCGCTCGCCGACTCGATGCCTTCCTCCCCGCCTACGAGGAGGTGTACGCCGAGCCGCCCTACCGTGAGGGGCCGTGCGACATCGCCGAGTTCATCGACACATACCAGGTCCACACACGGCGACCCGGCTTCCGTCTCGTCCTGGCCCGTGACGGGGAGGAAGTCGTGGGCTTCACCTATGGTTACTTTCTCGCTGCTGACACCCGCTGGTGGGAGAACCTCCAGGACATCCGGCTGCCGGGCACCTTCACGCAGGAGGACGGCCGGCGCACGTTCGTCATCATCGAGCTGGCCGTACGGAAGGCGTGGCGGCAGCACGGCATCGCCGCCACGCTGCATACGCGGCTCCTTGAGGGCTTGGACGCCGAGCGGGTCACTCTGACGGTGCGGCCCGAGCCGGAGGCCGCGCCCGCGCAGTCCGCCTACGCAGCGTGGGGGTATCGGAAGGTGGGTGTCTCTCATCCGTGGGACGAGGCGCCGTTGTACGACTGCATGGTCCGCGAGCTGCGCTGAGGTGTCGGCGTCTGCCGAGTGGAAACAGGTGCGGGGCACCTACGTGGGCACACCCAACGCTGCCCGCGCTTCTCGTACTTGGTTGCTCCCTGCTGAGTCAGGACCTGTGCCCGATGCGGTGGACGGCGGAGGCCCGGAGCAGGCCACGAACCTGGATGCACTCGGCCACGGTCTCGTGATCCTTGATCAGCTCAGCGTTGGTCCGGTCGGCCTGGCGGAGGGTGACTCCTCCCCCTCGTGAACGAGGGGGCTTCTCGCTGCCGGTGCGGCTCGTCCCGTTCGAGGGCCTTCGCGGCAGCCGGGCCGTAGAGGCCGGAGGGGACGGCAGGACTCATGCGGCGCGCCGGATTTCGACGGGCGCGGTGATCACGTCGGTGACCTCGGGGCAGGCGCCTCCTCGAAGTGCAGTTCCAGTGCCTCGCGGAGGTTCTCCAGGGACTCCTCGATGGTTTCTCCCTGCGAGGTGACCTCGACCTGGGGGCAGCGTGCCACGTACCAGTCGCCCTCGTGGGTGATCGCGGCGGTCAGGTGCAGTGCTTCAGTGCTCATGTCGCCAGTCTGGTACGCGTCGTTTCCGTAGACCGGGGGCTTTTCCAGCTGTCACCCCGGGCCTGCCCCATATTGACCGATGGAAGGCGTTCCCGGCTTGGGTACATAGGCCGCGGCCCATGCCGGACGAGGTGCTGAAGAGCCACCGTCGATTGTCGGATCACGGGGGTTCGTGCCGCCTGAGTGAAGGCCGGGCCGACGTCAGTCTTGTGCCGTCTCCGGTCTGCGGGCCAGGAGGAGGGCGCGGGGGCGTTTTTCGTCGGGGGTCGGCTCGCGCAGGGTCTGGGCGGTGAGTTCCAGGCCCGCCTCGGTCAGGTGGGTGATGACGGTGGCGGGGGAGCGCCAGTGGTAGTCCAGGGAGACGGGGTGGCCGAAACGCTCGTCCAGGTGCAGGCCGCCGTCCTCGTCGCCCGTCTGGAAGGCCAGCAGGACCGGGGCGCCGGGTGCCAGGACGCGGTGGAACTCGGCGAAGAGGCCGGTGAGGTGGTCGTCGGGGATGTGGATGACCGAGTACAGCGCCACGATGCCGCCCAGCGTCCCGGCCGGCAGGTCCAGCGCGGTCATGGAGCCCACGTGGAACCGCAGACCCGGATGTGCCGCGTGAGCCAGGGCCACCATGCGGGGGGAGAGGTCGACCCCGAAGACCGGCAGGCCGAGCCGGTGCAGCCGCGCGGTCACGTGTCCGGGACCGCTGCCGAGGTCGGCGACCGGCAGCCGGGTGGTCCCCTCGCCCGCCCCGGCGGTCCGGGCGAGCTCCGCGAAGGCCGTGAGCAGGGCGCGTTCCAGGGGCAGATCGGCCAGTCCGTCGGCGAACCGGTCGGTGTACTCGTCGGCAATGGCGTCGTACGAGACACGGGTGGCGCGGAGGAACTCCGGCGGATCGGCGCGCATGGCCCCGCACCCTATCGGCGGAACCCGGGGCCACGGAGACGCTTTCACCCGTACGCGTGGGCGGCGGCGATGGCGCGGACGCCGGGTCCGGCACCTGAACCGGTCGGCGTGCCCCGGGCGATGCGTGGTACACCGAGGAGAGGTGAAGTGCGGTGAAAAAGGTGCCGGAGAGCGGCGGAGCGACGACGGAAGCACAGCGGAACAGCCGCTGTGACCGATGTCACGCACCGGCGGGCCGGGTGGCCTCATGCTCCGCGCAAGAGCGGCAAGTTTACCCATCCCGATATACGGCTATGCGCGGGGCCGCCGGTTTTTCTTCCCCTGACGGGCTGATTTTTCTTGATCGGGGAGCAGCGGACCGCCCCGGCGTCCTACCCTTCAAAGGGTGAAGCAACTGATGTCACTGGAGTCCGAGGTCGATCTGCCCGGAGGGGCGGTGCTTCCGGGCGCCCTCCCTGAGATGCTGCGCACCGAGCTCATCGCGTTCCGGCGCGACCTGCACATGCACCCCGAGCTGGGCAACCAGGAGTTCCGCACCACCGCGGCGATCAAGGAGCGGCTCGAGCGGGCCGGCCTCGCGCCCCGCGTGCTCTCCAGCGGAACCGGGATCATCTGTGACATCGGGGTGACGGACGACACCGGCATCGCCGCCGACGCACCCGCGGACATCGACACACCCGCGGACATCGGCACGGACACGGGCATACTCGCCCTGCGCGCCGACATCGACGGCCTGCCCATCCCCGACATGAAGACCGGGTGCCCGTACCGCTCCACCGTGCCCGACCGCGCGCACGCCTGCGGCCACGACGTGCACACCACCGTGGTGCTGGGCGCCGGGCTGGTCCTCGCCGAACTGCACCGCCAGGGCCTGCTGCCCCGGCCGGTGCGGCTGATCTTCCAGCCCGCCGAGGAGGTGCTGCCCGGCGGCGCCTCCGAGGCCATCGTGGACGGCGCGCTCGACGGGGTCGGGCGGATCATCGCCGTGCACTGCGACCCCCGGGTCGACGCCGGGCGGATCGGGCTGCGCCAGGGCCCCATCACCTCCGCCTGCGACCGTCTGGAGATCGCCCTGGACGGCCCCGGCGGCCACACCGCCCGCCCGCATCTGACCACCGACCTGGTCACCGCCGCCGCCCGGGTCGTCACCGACGTGCCCGCCCTGGTGGGCCGGCGGGTCGACAGCCGCAGCGGGCTCGCCGTGACCTGGGGCAGGATCGAGTCGGGCCACGCGCCCAACGTCATCCCGCAGCACGCCGAACTCTCCGGCACCGTGCGCTGCCTCGACCTGAACACCTGGCTGCTGGCCCCCGACCTCGTGGTCGCCGCGATCGACGAGGTGGCCAACCTGCACGGTGCCAAGTCGGAGATCAACTACGTGCGCGGGGTCCCGCCGGTGGTCAACGAGGGTGGTGTCACCGAGCTCCTGCGGGACGCCATGATCGCCCGGCGCGGCTCGGACTCCGTGGAGAGCACCGAGCAGAGTCTCGGCGGCGAGGACTTCTCCTGGTACCTGGAGCGGGTTCCCGGTGCCATGGCCCGTCTCGGGGTCCGCCCTCCGGGCGAGCGCACCGTGCGTGATCTGCACCAGGGCGACTTCGACGTCGACGAGCACGCCATCACCGTCGGAGTCGAACTCTTCACCGCCGCCGCCCTGCTGGACGCCCTGCGGTAACTGCCCCTGGTTCTCTTCCACTTGAGTTCCCTTTGAGTTCCCCTTGTGCTCCACTCGAGCTCTCCCCCGCGCTCCGCCCGCGCGTGCGACGGGGGAGGGGCGCGGGGGTGCGCGTGCCACGGTGGCGGCACGAATGGATAACAGCCCCGCGACCCCCCGTTCCCAGGAGTGTCTACGCGCGTTAATCTGCGCCGGACCGAGCACCCGATGCGGGGCTTTGCGGAATGGGGAACTTCAGATGCGTCGGATATCCAGACTGACTCGCGTCGCGGTGGGCGTCGCGTCGCTCGCACTCGCCGCCACGGCCTGCGGCGGCACCAGCAGTGACAGTGGCAGCAAGGGCGACAGCGGCGACACCAAGAAAGACCTCGGCCTCGCCATCGCCTACGACATCGGCGGCAAGGGCGACCAGTCCTTCAACGACGCCGCGTACGCGGGCCTGCAGCAGGCGGAGAAGGAGTTCGGCTACAAGACCGCCGACATCGAGCCCACCGACGGCGAGACCGACGCGGACAAGGAGCAGCGCCTGACCTCGCTCGCCAAGCAGGGCTACAACCCCGTCATCGGCGTCGGCTTCGCCTACACGGCGGCGTTGGAGGCCGTGGCCGAGAAGTACCCGGACACCACCTTCGGCATCGTCGACTCCGTGGTCGAGGGCGAGAACGTCGCCTCCCTCGTGTTCGCCGAGGAGGAGGCCTCCTACCTCGCCGGTGTCGCCGCCGCCAAGGCCACCGAGACGAAGACGGTCGGCTTCGTGGGCGGTGTGGACATCCCGCTGATCCACAAGTTCCGGGCCGGCTTCGAGCAGGGTGTCAAGGACACCGACCCGAAGGTCAAGGTCATCTCGCAGTTCCTCACGCAGACCGCCGAGGAGGGTGGCTTCTCCAGCCCGGACAAGGGCAAGGCCGCCGCCGAGGGCCAGATCGAGAAGAAGGCCGACGTCGTCTACCAGGCGGCCGGTCTCTCCGGGCAGGGCGTGGTCGAGGCCGCCGCCAAGGCGAAGGTCTGGGCGATCGGCGTCGACTCCGACCAGTACCAGCAGGAAGCCCTCGCCGGGTACAAGGACTTCATCCTCACCTCCGCCACCAAGGAGGTCGGCGGTTCGGTGTACGCCCTCGCCAAGTCCGTCGAGGACGGCAAGCCGCGGACCGGCACCCAGGTCTTCGACCTGAAGGTGGACGGCGTCGGCCTCTCCGAGAGCAACCCGAAGATGGCCGAGATCGAGGGTCTGACGGACGCCGTGGCCAAGGCCAAGGAAGGCATCGTCGACGGCTCCATCAAGGTCAAGTCGGAGTGATCTGAGTAACTCGGGTGATCCGGGTGATCAGGGTCGGCCGACGATAGCGGCCGGCAATACGGGAACGTCGACCGTCGCGTCGAGCACCGGGCGGGCACCTGAACAGGTGCCCGCCCGGCTGCGTCAACTCCCGTACCGCGCACGGCTCCTCCTCTGTTTGCGATCGGAAACGGTGAGGTGGGGCGGGGAGGCGGATCGGCCACGAGCCCATAACAAGGTGGACAGAAGGGTTTTCCTGGGAGGTCTACGCGCGTTAATCTGCGGCGAGCAGCGCCGTAGCCGAATCTTCCGGCGCTTGTACGAAGGAGCACCCCACATGCGCCGGTTTTCCCGGATCACGGTCGCAGGCGCAGCGACCGCCTCTCTGGCCCTCGCGCTCTCCGCCTGCGGCGGTACCTCGACCTCCTCCGGTTCGTCGGAGTCCGAGGGCGACAAGGGCATCGCCATCGCGTACGACGTCGGCGGCCGGGGTGACCAGTCCTTCAACGACGCCGCGTACGCGGGCCTGCAGCAGGCGAAGAAGGAGTTCGGCTACAAGACCACCGACGTCGAGCCCACCGACGGTGAGACCGACGCGGACAAGGTGCAGCGGCTGACCTCGCTGGCCAAGCAGGGCTACGACCCCGTCATCGGCATCGGCTACCTCTACTCCTCCGCGGTGAAGCAGGCCGCGGAGAAGTACCCGGACACCACCTTCGGCATCGTCGACGACTCCACCGTCGAGGCCGACAACGTGGCCGACCTGGTCTTCGCCGAGGAGGAGGCCTCCTACCTCGCCGGTGTCGCCGCCGCCGAGACCACCAAGACGAAGACGGTCGGCTTCGTGGGCGGTGTGGACATCCCGCTGATCCACAAGTTCCGGGCCGGCTTCGAGCAGGGCGTCAAGGACACGAACCCGGACGTCAAGGTCATCTCGCAGTTCCTCACGCAGACCGCCGAGGAGGGTGGCTTCTCCAGCCCGGACAAGGGCAAGGCCGCCGCCGAGGGCCAGATCGAGAAGAAGGCCGACGTCGTCTACGCGGCGGCCGGTCTGTCCGGTCAGGGAGTCATCCAGGCCGCCGCCGCCAACAAGGTCTGGGCGATCGGTGTGGACTCCGACCAGTACCAGCATGAAGCCCTGGCGAAGTACAAGGACTGGATCCTCACCTCGGCGATGAAGGACGTCGCCAAGTCCGTGTACAAGCTGGCGCAGTCGGTCGAGGACCGCAGCCCCCGGACCGGTGTCCTCACGGGCGACCTGAAGTCGGGCGAGGTGAGCCTGTCGAACTCGAACCCGAAGTTCGCGGACAACGCCAAGCTCCAGGACGTCATCGAGACGGCCAAGAAGGACATCATCAGCGGCAAGATCAAGGTCAAGTCGAGCTGAGCCCGCAAGTCCTGAGCAACGTGTAACCCCTGGGGCTGCGACCGCTCGACGGGGTGCGGGGAGTAAGCTCCCCGCACCCTGTCTGTTCGGTGCGCCGCCCCTTTTGATGCCGTCGGGGCGCTACGCGCGTAGACGACCCCCGTCCCCAGGAGTGCGCCATCAACGCGTCCAGCAGCCCCCCGGCCGCTGCGGTCAACGAATCGGTGACCGCCGTCGAGCTCACCGGGATCACGAAGCGTTTCCCGGGCGTCGTGGCCAACCACGACATCCACCTCACGGTCCGCAAAGGCACCGTGCACGCCCTCGTCGGTGAGAACGGGGCCGGCAAGTCGACGCTGATGAAGATCCTCTACGGCATGCAGAAGCCGGACGAGGGCACCATCGCGATCCACGGCGAGCAGGTCGCCTTCTCCTCGCCGGCCGACGCCATCGTCCGCGGCATCGGCATGGTCCACCAGCACTTCATGCTCGCCGACAACCTCACGGTCCTGGAGAACGTGGTGCTCGGCAGCGAGAAGCTGTACGGCATCGGCGCGAAGGCCCGGCGCAGGATCAAGGAGATCTCCGACCGCTACGGCCTCGGCGTGCGCCCCGACCTGCTGGTCGAGGAGCTCGGTGTCGCCGCCCGCCAGCGCGTGGAGATCCTCAAGGTCCTCTACCGCGGCGCCACCACGCTGATCCTCGACGAGCCCACCGCCGTCCTGGTCCCGCAGGAGGTCGACGCGCTCTTCGACAACCTGCGCGAGCTCAAGGCGGAGGGCCTGTCGGTCATCTTCATCTCCCACAAGCTGGGCGAAGTCCTCTCCGTGGCCGACGACATCACCGTCATCCGCCGCGGCACCACCGTCGGCACCGCCGTGCCCGCCGAGACCACCCCGCGCGAGCTCGCCGAGATGATGGTCGGCAGCGAACTGCCCACGCCGCAGACCGCCGAGTCCACGGTCACCGACCGCCCGGTGCTCACCGTCGACAGGCTGCGCCTGGCGGCCGCCAGCGGCAAGGCCCTGCTCGACGACATCAGCTTCACCATCCACGAGGGCGAGATCCTCGGCATCGCCGGCGTCGAGGGCAACGGCCAGACCGAACTGGTCGACGCGCTCATCGGCCTGCGGACCACCGACTCCGGTGTCATCCGGCTGGCCGACGAGGAGATCACCGCCTGGCCCACCCGCCGGCGGCGCGAAGAGGGCATCGGCTACATCCCCGAGGACCGGCACCGCCACGGGCTGCTGCTCGAGTCCCCCCTCTGGGAGAACCGTATCCTCGGCCACGTCACGGAGAAGCCCAACGCCAAGGGCGTCTGGCTGGACCTGAAGGCCGCCCAGAAGGACACCCGCCGCATCGTCAGGAAGTACGACGTGCGCACCCCCGGCATCGACGTCACCGCCGCCTCCCTCTCCGGCGGCAACCAGCAGAAGCTGATCATCGGCCGGGAGATGAGCCACCGGCCCCGCTTCCTGATCGCCTCCCACCCCACCCGCGGTGTGGACGTCGGCGCGCAGGCCGCGATCTGGGACCACATCCGGGAAGCACGCCGCGAGGGCCTCGCCGTTCTCCTGATCTCCGCCGACCTGGACGAGCTGATCGGTCTGTCCGACACCCTCCGGGTGATCTACGACGGCAGGCTGGTCGCGGACGCCGACCCCACGACCATCACCCCGGAGGAGCTCGGCACCGCCATGACGGGTGCGGCCACCGGACACCTCGAACACGAAGAGACCCCCGAGACCCGGGCCGACGCCCCCCGGTCTCCGGAAGACGAGGCCCGCTGATGAAGAAGTTCGACAAGGAGCGCGTGCTCCTCGCGGTGGCCGGCCCGGTCATCGCGCTCGCCGTGGCCTTCGTGCTCAGCGCGATCGTGCTGCTCGCCTCGGGCAAGAGCCCGGTCGAGCCGTTCGCCCTGATGTTCGAACAGGCGATGTTCTCCGACATCCAGGTCCTGATCATCAACCAGGCCTCGATGTACTACATCGCGGCCCTCGCGGTGGCCATCGGCTTCCGGATGAACCTCTTCAACATCGGTGTCGACGGCCAGTACCAACTCGCCGCCATGATGGCCGCCATCGTCGGCGCCCACGCCAACCTGCCGGCCGCCCTGCAGATCCCGCTGCTGCTGCTCACCGCCGTGCTCACCGGCGCCTTCTGGTCCGGCATCGCCGGTGTCCTCAAGGTCACCCGCGGGGTCAGCGAGGTCGTCGCCACGATCATGCTCAACGCGATCGCGACCTCCGTGATCGGCTACCTGTGGCTGCCGACCGTCTTCGGCGTCAAGGTCGGCAACAACAACACCACCGGCGTGATGCACGAGTCCGGCTGGGTCCCCGGCATCGACATGGGCGAGGCCGGCGAGATCTACGGCCTGGTCGTCCTCGCCGCGCTCCTCGGCATCGGCTACTGGGTCGTCCTCAACCGCACCCGCTTCGGCTTCGACCTGCGCGCCTCCGGCGCCTCGCAGACCGCCGCCGCGGCCAGCGGGGTCAACCCCAAGCGCATGGTGCTCAGCGCCATGCTGATCTCCGGCGGTCTCGCGGGCCTCGCGGGCCTGCCCATCCTGCTCGGCGACACCCACACCTACAGCCTGAACTTCCCGACCGGCATCGGCTTCCTCGGCATCGGCATCGCCCTGCTCGGCCGCAACAGCCCGGTCGGCATCGCCTTCGCCGCCCTGCTGTGGGCCTGGCTCGACAAGGCCTCGCCCGAGCTGGACTTCCACGGCTACGACAAGGAGATCGCGGTCATCATGCAGGGCCTGATCGTGCTCTCGGTCGTCGTCTCCTACGAGGCCGTCCGCGAGTGGGGCCTGCGCCGCCAGCAGCGCCGGGTCGGCGCGGAACTCGCCGCGGGTCTCGTCCTCGGCGCCGACAACAACTCCACGAAGGAGGTGGCCGGCCGATGACCGCTCCGACCACAGCGACCGACGTCAACCAGCCCTCGCTGCAGCCCGCGGCACCCACCGGCCGCCGCATGTCGTGGCCCGTGCTGCTGCTGGTCATCGCCGGCGCCCTGGCCCTGGTCTCGATCGTCCGCATCATCACCGGCGCGGACGGCATCACCAACGTCAGCCAGATGTCCACCGCCCTCCAGCTGGCCGTGCCCATCGGCCTCGCCGGACTCGGCGGTCTGTGGGCCGAGCGCGCGGGCGTCGTCAACATCGGTCTCGAGGGCATGATGATCCTCGGCACCTGGTTCGGCGCCTGGGCCGGCTTCCAGTGGGGCCCGTGGACCGGCGTCCTCGTCGGCCTCATCGGCGGCGCCCTCGGCGGTCTGCTGCACGCCTTCGTCACCGTCACCTTCAACGTCAACCACATCGTCTCCGGTGTGGCCATCAACATCCTCGCCCTCGGCGCCACCCGCTACCTCGCCCCGCTGGCCTTCGAGGGCCACCAGGGCGGCTCCGCCAAGCAGTCCCCGGCGATCGAGTCGCTCGGCCACTTCACCGTGCCGGGGCTCTCCGACGGACTGCGCGACCTCAACGAGAAGGGCTGGTTCTTCGTCTCCGACATCGCCGGCCTGCTCGGCGGACTGGTCACCAACGTCTCCTGGCTGACCCTCGTCGCCCTCGCGCTGGTCCCCGCGACCTGGTGGATCCTCTGGCGCACCGCCTTCGGCCTGCGACTGCGTTCCTGCGGCGAGAACCCGGTGGCCGCCGAGTCCCTCGGCGTCAACGTCTACAAGTACAAGTACATCGCCGTGATCATCTCCGGTGCCCTGGCCGGCCTCGGCGGTGTCTTCCTGTCCATCGTCGCCAACCCCTTCTACCTGGAGGGCCAGGTCAGCGGGCGCGGCTACATCGGCCTCGCCGCGATGATCTTCGGCAACTGGATGCCGGGCGGCCTCGCCATCGGCGCCGGCCTCTTCGGCTACACCGACAGCCTCAACCTGCGCGGCGGCTCCGCCAACGTGCACGCGCTGCTGTTGCTCGGCGCGCTGCTGCTGGTCATCGGCGCGATCTGGCTGGTGGTCCGCAAGAAGTACGCGCACGCGCTCGTCACCCTGGTCGTCGGCGCCCTCGTCTACGCCTGGTACGCCGGCACCAACGAGGTCCCCAACCAGGTCGTCTCCGCCACGCCGTACGTCATCACCCTGGTGGTGCTCGCCCTGTCCGCACAGCGGCTGCGCATGCCGAAGGCGGACGGGCTGCCCTACCGGAAGGGGCAAGGCGGATGACCCCGCCCGGGGCCACCACGGCCGACGTCGACTGGGAGGCCCTGCGCGCGGTCGCGCGCGAGGCCATGGCCCACGCGTACGTCCCCTACTCGGGCTACCCGGTCGGTGCCGCCGCCCTGGTCGACGACGGACGCACGGTCTCCGGCTGCAACGTCGAGAACGCCAGCTACGGGCTCGGCCTGTGCGCCGAGTGCGGGCTGGTCTCGGAGCTGCACCGCACCGGGGGCGGCCGGCTCACGCACTTCACCTGCGTGGACGGCGGCGGCGAGATCCTCGTCCCGTGCGGCCGGTGCCGGCAACTGCTGTACGAGTTCGGCGGCCCCGAGCTGCTCCTGGAGACCCCGGCGGGCGTCCTGCCGCTGTCCGGGATGCTGCCCCAGGCCTTCGGCCCGCAGCACCTCGCCAAGTAACCCCCTGCGGCCCCTCCGGTCGACTGCCACCACCGTCGGCCGGAGGGGCCGCGCCGTACTCTCCGCACTCCGGAAGGAATGCCAGCCATGGCCATGGACGTCATCTCCGTCATCCGCACCAAGCGGGACCGCGGCGAACTCAGCGACGAGCAGATCGACTGGGTCGTCGACGCGTACACCCGCGGGGAGGTGGCCGACGAGCAGATGTCGGCCCTCGCGATGGCGATCCTGCTCAACGGCATGAACCGGACCGAGATCGCCCGCTGGACGGCCGCGATGATCGCCTCCGGCGAGCGCATGGACTTCTCCTCGCTGTCCCGCCCCACCACCGACAAGCACTCCACCGGCGGCGTCGGCGACAAGATCACCCTGCCGCTGGCCCCGCTGGTCGCGGCCTGCGGTGCGGCCGTCCCCCAGCTCTCCGGCAGGGGCCTCGGCCACACCGGCGGCACCCTGGACAAGCTGGAGGCGATCCCGGGCTGGCGCGCGCTGCTGTCCAACGAGGAGATGCTGTCCGTGCTGGACGGCGTGGGCGCCGTCATCTGCGCGGCCGGCGACGGACTGGCCCCCGCCGACAAGAAGCTCTACGCCCTGCGCGACGTGACCGGCACCGTCGAGGCGATCCCGCTGATCGCCTCCTCGATCATGTCGAAGAAGATCGCCGAGGGCACGGGCGCACTGGTCCTGGACGTGAAGGCGGGCAGCGGCGCCTTCATGAAGACCCTGGAGGACGCCCGCGAACTGGCGTCCACGATGGTCGGCCTCGGCACCGACCACGGCGTGAAGACCGTCGCCCTGCTCACCGACATGTCGACCCCGCTCGGCCTGACCGCGGGCAACGCCCTGGAGGTCCGCGAGTCGGTGGAGGTCCTGGCGGGCGGCGGCCCCGCCGACGTCGTCGAACTCACCCTCGCCCTGGCCCGCGAGATGCTCGACGCGGCCGGCCTCAAGGACGCCGACCCGGCGAAGGCCCTGGCCGACGGCTCCGCGATGGACGTCTGGCGCCGCATGATCGCCGCCCAGGGCGGCGACCCGGACGCGCCCCTGCCGACGGCGCGCGAACAGCACGTGGTGACGGCGACCGCCTCCGGCGTCCTCACCCGCCTGGACGCCTACGACATCGGCGTCGCCGCCTGGCGCCTCGGCGCGGGCCGCGCCCGCAAGGAGGACCCGGTGCAGGCGGGCGCCGGCGTCGAACTGCACGCCAAGCCCGGCGACACGGTCACCGAGGGCCAGCCCCTCCTCACCCTCCACACCGACACCCCGGACCGCTTCGCCTACGCCCTCGACGCGGTGACGGACTCCTACGACATCGCGTCCCCCGGCACCCCCTTCACGGCCACCCCGGTGGTCCGGGAACGCATCGCCTGACCTGCGGTTCCCTCTTCTGGGCGAACGGGGCCGGTGGACCACCACCGGCCCCGTTCGGCATGCTGTAGTCGGTGACGCACCGATTGGAGACCGCCATGAGCGCACTCACCGTGAGCCAGGACCCCGAACAGAGCTGGGACGACCTCGTCCGGTTCTGGGAGGAGATGGAATGGCCCGAGGGCAGCAAGGTGGAGATCATCGAGGGGATCGTCACCGTGTCACCTGCTCCCGCGTACCGCCACAACCTGATCGCGGAAGGAATCCAGCGTCGCCTCTATTCCGTGATCCCCGAGGACTGGGGAATCTTCCAGACACTGGCGATCGCCGTGCCTTCGCGTCTGGGCATGCTCATCCCGGATCTCGTGGTGGCCCCGAGGCGACCGGACTCGGAGTCGGACACCCACATTCCCGCTGCCCTCGCCGAGCTCGTCGTCGAGGTGACCTCCAAGTCCAACGCGCGCCACGACCGCGTCAGTAAGCCCGCCGCCTATGCCACAGCGGGCATCCCGCTGTACCTCCTCGTCGACCGCTGGGCTCCCGACGGCCCGACCGTGACGCTCTTCGGCGAACCACAGGGTGATGTCTACCGTCCGCTGGACTTCGTGAAGTTCGGCGAGCCCATCAAGCTCCCCGCTCCGTTCGACCTCGTCATCGACACCAGCGAGTTCCCCGAGACCTGAGTCACCCCAGGAGGGTCGCCGTCACCACCAATACCGGTACCGAGAGCAGGGTCGACACCAGGATCGCCTCCCGGGCCAGGGTCTCGCCGACGCGGTAGCTGCTCGCGTACGTGAAGATGTTCTGCGCGGCCGGCAGCGCCGAGGTCACCACCACGTCGAGCAGCTGCGCCCCGCGCAACCCGAAGACCCCCGCCGCCAGCGCCCAGGCGACCACCGGCTGGCCCACCGACTTCAGCGCCACGGCGAGCAGCACCGCACCGCGCTCACCGCCCCGCAGGGGCAGGGCGCTGCCGCGCAGCGAGATGCCGAACGCGAGCAGGACCGCCGGCACCGCCATGTTGCCGATCAGCGTCACCGGGTCCATGACCGGGCCGGGGATCTCCAGTCCGGACGCCGACACCGCCACCCCCGCCAGTGAGCCCAGCGCGACCGGGTTCCGCAGCGGGGTGAGCAGCCGCTGCCACAGCGGCAGCTTCTCCCCGGCGGTCGCCAGGTCCAGGACCGTCAGCGCGACCGGGGTGACCATCACGAGCTGGAACAGCAGCACCGGCGCCACCAGCGAGGCGTCGCCGAGGACGTACACGGCGATCGGGATGCCGAGGTTGCCGGAGTTGACGTAGCTGGAGCACAGGGCGCCGATGGTGGTGCGGCCCACGCCCCAGCGGCGTACCACGCCCACCGCGACGAAGACGCCTGCCACCGCGGCCGTGCTCAGCGCGGTGACCAGCAGTCGGCCGGAGAAGACCACCGACAGGTCCGCCTCGGCGAGAAGGGTGAACAGCAGGGCCGGTGAGGCCACGTGGAAGGCGAGCTTCGTCAGCACCTGGTGGGCCTGCCGGCCCAGATACCCCCGGCGGCCGATCACATAGCCGACGCCGATGACCACCGCGATCACCGCGAAACCGCTCAGCACCCCCTGCACGGCGGCTCCTCGCCGGGGCGGCGGGCACCGGAGGTCGCGGAGGGAGAGGGTCTGTGGCGCATACACCCAACCCTCGCGGGAAGGTCATGCCCGGGTCAATATGATCTTCGTGGTGTCCGCCTGCAGGTGGGGAGGTGCCCGCACGCAGGCGGGACGCCGCGATGAATTACGCGCCCGTGCCCGGTCTACCGCTCGTGGACGACAGGACACCGCCCGTGATCGTGCTGCGCGGCCCCGTCACCCGGGACGGGGTGAGCGGGCCGAGCGATGCGCTGCGGGCACTGCTGGACGGCGGCGACGGCGGTCAGGGCGACGGGATCGTCGTCTGTGACGTGGGAGGGCTGGGGCCGCCGGGGCTCGCCGCCGTGGACCTGCTCGCCCGTCTCCAGCTGCTGGCCCGCCGGACCGGGGGGCGGATACGGCTGCGCGACCCCGACCCCGCCCTATGCTCCCTGCTCGACCTGGTCGGCCTCCGCTTCGAGGTGGAGGGGCAGCCCGAACAGCGGGAACCAGCGCCCGGTGTCGAGGAAGCAGTGGAACCCGGTGATCCGGCCGTCTGAGATCTCCAGCACCTGGACCGCCCACGGCGTGAAACCGCCCGCCTCCGGGTCCGGCTTGTAGTGGGCGAACCCGGGCAGGCCGTTGGCCCGGAGGGGCAGCAGCCGCGAGTTCGCGCAGGAGGCGCCCAGCGTCGTCATGAAGCCCGTGATGTCGGCGGTGCCGGTCAGCCACAGGTCGAACGGCGGCATCGTCATGATGGCGTCCTCGTGCAGCAACGCCGTCAGCGCCGTCATGTCGTACCCCTCGAACGCCGCCACATAGCGCTCCAGGAGCTTCTGCTGCTCCTCGTCCAGCGGGTCGGAGACGGACGCGTCGGTGCCCGGCTGCCGCCGCTCCGCGAGCGTCGCCCGGGCCCGCTGCAACGCGCTGTTGACGGACGCCACCGAGGTGTCGAGCAGCTCCGCCACCTCGCTCGCCCGCCAGGCCAGCACCTCCCGCAGCAGCAGCACCACCCGCTGCCTGGGCGGCAGCTGCTGGAGCGCGGCCATGAAGGCGAGCCGCACGGACTCCTTGGCGACCGCCGCCTCCGCCGGGTCCTCGACGGTGGGCAGCACCCGGGAGTCCGGCATCGGCTCCAGCCAGGTGTGGTCCGGCCGCGGCGAGAGGGCCGCCCGCGCCAGCGGGGTCGACTCCGTCAGGTCCATCGGCCGGGCGCGCTTGCTGCCCGCCGTCAGCATGTCCAGGCAGACGTTGGTCGCGATGCGGTACAGCCAGGAGCGCAGGCTGGAACGGCCCTCGAACTTCTCGAAGCCGCGCCAGGCGCGGACCATCGTGTCCTGCACCGCGTCCTCCGCCTCGAAGGAGGAACCGAGCATCCGGTAGCAGTACCCGGTCAGCTCGACGCGGTGCGCCTCGAGCCTGGCGTCGAGACCGGTCGTCGTCGCCGTGCCGTTCGTCATCGTCCACCCACCCCTGTGGCCTGTCCGCGGTGCGCCTTCGCACCCGGCACTTCGGAAGCTACCGCAGCCCACTGACAACGGCCCTCCGAGTGGACGAACGCGCAGGTCGAAGAGGTGGGTTCAGTGGGCGGAACGACATCCTCCGCCCACCGGACCGGGCGTGCGCGGCCTCACGCGAGGGCGAGCCGCCGCTGCTCCACCCGGGCCGCCCGGGTGCCCAGCACCGTGATGGTCACGACGCCGGCCACCGCCACCAGGCCGACCCCCACCGTTCCGGCCCAGCCCTCCGAGTGGAAGGCGAGCGCGCCGACCGTGCTGCCCACGCTGGAGCCGACGTAGTAGGCGGACTGGTACAGCGCCGACGCCTGGGCGCGGCCCTCGGTGGCCGTCCGGCCGACCGCCGAGGACGCGACCGCGTGACCCGCGAAGAAGCCTCCGGTGATCAGCACCAGGCCCAGCAGGATCAGGGACAGCGAGCCGGCCAGGGACAGCAGCAGGCCCGCCGTGGTGGTCCCGCCCGCCGCGTACAGCGCGCCCCGGCGGCCCAGCCGGCTCACCAGCGGCCCCGCCGCCGACGCCGACACCGTGCCGACCAGGTAGACCAGGAAGATCGAGCCGACGACGCCCTGGGGGAGCGAGAAGGGCGCCTCGCTCAGGCGGTAGCCGATCACGGTGTAGACCCCGCCGAACACCGTCATGAACAGCGCGCCGATCGCGTACAGGCGCCGCAGCAGCGGGTTGGCGAGGTGGTTCCGGACCGCGCCGGCCAGCACGCGCGGGCGCAGCGAACCCGGCCGGAAGTGCCTCGGCGCCGGCAGCAGCAGCCGGAACGCCACCGCGCACGCCACCGCGAGCACCCCGACCACGCCGACGGCGACCCGCCAGCCCCACTCCTGCGCCACCCATCCGGTGACGACCCGGCCGCTCATCCCGCCGACGCTGTTGCCCGCGACGAACAGTCCGATCGCGGTCACCAGGGCCCTGGGCCTGACCTCCTCCGCGAGATACGCGGTCGCCGACGCGGGCACCCCGGCCAGGGCCGCCCCCTGGAGCGCCCGCAGCGCCACCAGGGCGCCCAGCGACGGGGCGAAGGGGACCAGCAGTCCGACGGTCACCGCGACGGCCAGGGAGGCCGTCATGACCGTACGGCGTCCGTAGCGTTCCGACAGCGCGCTCATCGGCAGGACGAACAGCGCCAGACCGCCGGTGGCCGCCGCCACCGTCCAGCTCGCGTCGCCCGCGCTCACCCCGAGGTCCCCGGAGATCAGCGGCAGCAGGGCCTGGGTGGAGTACAGCAGCGCGAAGGTCGCGACACCCGCCAGGAAGAGGGCGAGGCTCATCCGCCGGTAACCGGGGCCGCCGGGGGCCATCCGGGAGTCGGGGCCGCCCGGGGAGGCCGGGGCGGAGGGAGCGGTGGAGGGAGCGCTGGAGGGAGGGGGAGTGACGGACGGGCCGGCGTCCACGCGGGTGGACGCCCTGGTACTGACGGAAGACATGCCTCGAACCTAAGGAGGGCCTCGCTCATCCGTCCAATGCATGGAATCGCGATAATCGTTCCCATGGTGCATCAGCAGAGGTCGCAGGGTCAGCTGTCACCGTCCGGTGACACAGAAGACATCGTCGCGCTGCTCGCGCCACGTCTCGTTCACTTCGCCGGCGTCGCCCGCACGGAGCACGTCACCCGGGCCGCCCAGGAGATGCAGGTCCCGCAGTCCACGCTCTCCCGGTCCATGGTTCGCCTCGAACACGACCTGGGTGTCGACCTGTTCGCCCGGCACGGCCGCACCCTCTCCCTGACCCCCGCCGGCCGCACCTTCCTCGCCTCCGTCGAACGCGCCCTCGCCGAGGTCGAGCGGGCCGCCGACGAGGTGCGCGCCGACGCCGACCCGGCCACCGGCAAGGTCGCCTTCGGGTTCCTGCACACCATGGGCGCCGAGACCGTGCCCGGCCTGCTGCAGGCCTTCCGCACCGACCACCCGCGCATCCGCTTCAGCCTCGTCCAGAACCACGGCGACGCCATGCTGGAGGGCCTCCGCGCGGGCGAGCTCGACCTGTGCCTGACCTCCCCGGTCCCGGACGCCCCCGACCTCGTCGCCCGCCGCCTGGACGAGCAGAAACTGCGCCTGGTCGTCCCCGCCGACCACCGGCTCGCCGGCCGCCGCCGCATCCGCCTCGCCGAGGCCGCCGACGAGACCTTCGTGACCCTGGAACCCGGTTACGGCCTGCGCCGCATCACCGACGCACTCTGCGCGCAGGCCGGTTTCCGGCCCCGGGTCGCCTTCGAGGGCGAGGAGGCGGAGACCCTGCGGGGCCTGGTGGCCGCAGGGCTGGGCGTCGCCCTGCTGCCCCCGCCGGCCGTGCCGCGCCCCGGGGTGGTGGAACTGACCGTCACCTCCCCGCGGGCGGCCCGCGAGATCGGCGTCGCCTGGCTGGCCGGCCGCCCGGACACCCCGCCGGTGGCCGCCTTCAAGAAGTTCCTGCTGTCGCGCAGGGGCCACCTGCTCCCGGACTGAACAACACCCCTGTGGTCCGCCGCCCGTCACCCACCGTCTACCGCCTACCGGCGTAACGACGCGCCGAACCCCGAGGCCAGCGGCATCCGCAGCCCCAGGGGCGGGGGCGCCGCCAGGGCGTCCTGCACCGGACGGGAGAACGCCCGCCCGAACAGCGTCCCCATCATGAAG
The DNA here is from genome assembly GCF_029760955.1 of Streptomyces cathayae. Lineage (GTDB taxonomy): Bacteria > Actinomycetota > Actinomycetes > Streptomycetales > Streptomycetaceae > Streptomyces > Streptomyces cathayae. Next base: position 3,091,812 of record NZ_CP121682.1, on the reverse strand, counting down.
TCCTCGCACAGCGCCAGCACTTCGCCTCGGTACTGGTTCAACCCGTGTCCGTCGGCGTGCACTTCGAAGCGGCACACGTTCCGGTTCGCCTTCTTGACCCGCGCCGCCAGCCGGAAGGACAGTTCCGGGTCGGCCCGCGCGTCCTGCGTGCCGTGCACGATCAGCACCTGCCGCCCGGCCAGCTGCTTCACCGGTTCGGGGGCCGCGGCCACGTCCTCCTCGGGCAGCCAGGGAGCCAGCGCCAGTACGGAGCTGACGGCCTCGTGGCCGCCCGCGCGCAGCGCCGCCCGGCCGCCCATGCCGAGACCGGCCAGGCACACGGGGACGTCCCCGTAGAGCCGCACGATCTCGTCCACGGCCCAGGTGGCGTCACGCGCGAGGTGCGCCTCGCTGCCGTTCCAGCCCCGGTAGCGGTAGTGGACGACATGGGTGGCGAGACCCTCGGTCCGGCCCGCGCGGCCGAGACGGTGTCCCAGGGCGCGTACGGAGGCGGCCGCCACCACGGGGGACGGCCTGCGGCTGGAGACCGGCTCGCCGCCGGGGAGCAGCAGCACCGCGCCGCCCACCGCTCTCGGCTTCGGGCCGAACACCCTCCCCAGCCGGGCCGTGCGCGCCGGCGTCGCTTGCTGTGACATGGCAGCAGAGTGTCAGAAGCCCCGGTGCACGCCACCCTCGCGTGCGGTCACCGTTACGTATCGACGGATGCGCACACCGGTGATCTACGCGCGTAGGCGCTAGAGTGCGGCAATGACGAGCCAGACCACTGCGAACACCCCGACCCCGGACCAGATCCGCCGGGCGCCCAAGGTGCTGCTCCACGATCACCTCGACGGCGGCCTGCGCCCCGGCACGGTCGTCGACCTGGCCCGCGAGGCCGGCTACTCCGGGCTTCCCCAGAGCGACCCCGACAAGCTCGGCCTCTGGTTCCGGGAGGCCGCCGACTCCGGTTCCCTGGAGCGGTACCTGGAGACCTTCTCGCACACCGTCGGGGTCATGCAGACCCGTGACGCCCTGGTGCGGGTCGCCGCCGAGTGCGCCGAGGACCTCGCCGCGGACGGTGTCGTCTACGCCGAGGTGCGCTACGCCCCCGAGCAGCACCTCGAAGGCGGGCTGACCCTCGAAGAGGTCGTCGAGGCGGTCAACGAGGGCTTCCGGCAAGGGGAACGGCGGGCGCGGGAGGACGGAAACCGCATCCGCGTCGGCGCCCTGCTCACCGCGATGCGGCACGCCGCACGGTCCCTGGAGATCGCCGAACTCGCCAACCGCTACCGGGACCTGGGTGTCGTCGGCTTCGACATCGCGGGCGCCGAGGCCGGTCACCCGCCCACCCGGCACCTCGACGCCTTCGAGTACCTCAAGCGGGAGAACAACCACTTCACCATCCACGCCGGCGAGGCCTTCGGGCTGCCGTCCATCTGGCAGGCCATCCAGTGGTGCGGCGCCGACCGGCTCGGACACGGGGTGCGCATCATCGACGACATCCAGGTCCACGACGACGGCTCGGTCGAACTCGGCCGGCTCGCCTCCTACGTCCGGGACAAGCGCATCCCGCTGGAGCTGTGCCCCAGCTCCAACCTGCAGACCGGGGCGGCGGCCTCGTACGCCGAGCACCCCATCGGCCTGCTGCGCCGGCTGCACTTCCGGGTCACGGTGAACACCGACAACCGCCTGATGTCGCACACCAGCATGAGCCGGGAATTCGAGCACCTGGTCGAGACGTTCGATTACACGCTCGACGACATGCAATGGTTTTCCGTCAATGCGATGAAGTCGGCGTTCATTCCTTTCGATGAACGGCTGGCCATGATCAATGACGTCATCAAGCCCGGATACGCCGAGCTGAAATCCGAATGGCTGTTTCGGCAGACCGCCGCCACCAGCGGTTCTGTGACCGAAGAGGACTGACCGGGGCGTTCGTGGATTCCGGGAGGGCAGGCGGCCTTCACCGTTCGTCCGCATTTCGAGGTTTGCGGCGTGCGGTGGCGGGTGTTTACGGTCGAGGACCGCTCGTTCCCCCCATTCCATTTCGAGGACGCATTTCATGAAGCAGTCTGCTGCCAAGACCCTCGGTGTCGCCGTTCTCGGGGCCGCCTTCGCCGCCGTCGGTGCGGGTGCCGCAAGCGCAGCCCCGGCCGCCCCGGCCGTCCCGAACGCCGATGCCGCGCTGGACACCGTCGCCCAGAGCCTTCCGGCGGAGAACGTCTCCGGTATGGCGCCGGGCGCGGACCGGGCCCTGCAGACGGGAGGGGACGTGGTCGGCACGGGCATGACGACCGCGCGGCCGGTCACCGAGCAGCTGACCGCCGAGGGTCCCCAGGAGCAGGTCGGCGGTCTGCTCGGGGGGCTGCCGACGAAGGGACTGCCCACGCAGGGTGTCTCCGTCAACGGGGCGCCGCTCGGCTGACCCCCTCACGCCGGCCCACCCGCGCGGACCCCGCCGATGGGGCGCGCCCCGAGCCTGGGGCGCGCCCCATCGGCGTTCGCGCGGAGCGGTGCACGGGCTCACCAGGCCGTGCGCGTCTTGTCCTCCGACGGGAACAGGATCCACAGCGCTATGTAGACCAGGAACTGCGGCCCGGGGAGCAGGCACGAGACCAGGAAGATCACGCGCATCGTGGTCGCGGAGGTGCCGAAGCGCTGGGCCAGCGCGGCGCACACGCCGCCGATCACACGGTTGCTGGTGGGGCGGACGAGGCGGGACATCGTGGACTCCTCGGTGGTGTGCGGTGCGGTGACCCACGGCGCCGTGTCGGCTTCCGTCGGTTGTTCTACCGCTCTTCACACTACGGAGACGAAGGGGGCAAAGCATCACTCCATGGGGCGATCCCGACCCTGGGAATCGTCGGGGTCCGACCCTGAGCCGGCTCCTCCCGGAACGTTCCGGCGCCGGCCCGGTGCACGGCCCGGCGGCGCAGCCAGACACGGCCCGCCGGTACCACGGCGACATGCGCGAGCGCCGCGCCCACCGTGTTCAGCAACAGCGCGTCGACGTCCACGACCCTGCCGGGCACCGCGGTCTGCAGCATCTCGATACCCAGCGACAGCAGTGCCGCCGCGGCCATGGTGCGGACCAGCGAACCCAGTGGCGAGACGGCCAGCCTGCCCCCCGCCATCGGCAGCAGCACACCCAGCGGAGCGAGCAGCGCGAGCCCCTCGCCGACCCGGCGGGCCCCGGCCCCCCAGCCCAGCGCGAAGTCGGCCCGGATGCCGTCGAAGAGCCGCAGGTTGGTGGGCATCACCCAGGGGACGTTCAGGGGGCGCAGCGTGCACCAGGCGACGAACACGAGGTACGCGGCCAGGAGGAGACCTCCTGTCACACGGACACGGGACGCGGCGGTGTCGCCGACGGGGCCTTGACGCTGCACGAAACCCTAGACGCGGTGCCCGGCGGGATCGGTTCCGGCAAGTGCCCCGTTCGCCGGGTGAGGCATGCGCCACAGCCTCGCCGGCCGCGGCCCGTGGCACCCGCCTGCGGGGTCATCCCCCGGTGACCGCCGTGGACGGGGGTTCCGTGCCGCCCGGGCGGGCCCGGACCTCGTCCGTGCACCGGTAGCGGCGCGGCGGTCCGTCGTCCCGGTCGCCCAGCACCACCGAGCCGTCGCCCTCGGCCGCCGCCGAGTCGGAGAAGGTGCAGACGATCTGCGCCAGCGCGTAGGACGTCAGGCTCCCCGGCGCGGAGCTCAGGCGCAGCGTGTCCTCCGGGTCGCCGGACCGCGGACCGCTCACGGTCATCCCGCCCCGTACGTTCGTCGTGTACCCGGCCTCCTTCTCGGCGGGCGTCGGCGGCGCCGAGAGCTGGTCCAGCAGGCCCTGCGCCACCAGGGCGCGCCGCTGCCCGGAGTCCGCCGAGCCCTCCGGCACCCGTACGGTCCGGTCGACGGCCGTCAGCGACGAGCCGCAGAGCAGGAACACCCGCACCGGCAGGCCCCGCGCGGGCTGCGCCGCCCCGCCCGTCTCGGCCTGCGAGCAGCGCACCCGGGAGGGTGCCGGACCGAAGTCGGTCGGCACCTCGGTGGCCCGGATCCCGCACCCGGCGAGCAGGACACCGAGCGTGGTGACGGCCAGCAGCCCCGGAAGCCGCCGTGTGCCGCGTGCACCTCGTGCACCTCGTGCACCGCGTATGCCGCTGGTGTTCGTCGGGCGCGGAGCCGTCCGGCGTATGTTCATCGGGCGTCCTCGGCGTCCTCTGCGTTGTCGGTGTTCTCGGCGGAACCGTCGTCCCGCTCGGTCAGGGCGGAGACGTCCCGCGGCAGCCGCAGCGTGAACACCGCCCCGCCCTCGGGGGAGTTGACCGCGGTGATCTCACCCCCGTGGGCGTGGGCGTTCTCCAGCGCGATGGACAGGCCCAGACCGCTGCCCTCGGAACGCGGCCGGGAGGCACTGGCCTTGTAGAAGCGGTCGAAGACATGCGGCAGGACGTCCTCGGGGATGCCCGGCCCCTGGTCCCGTACCTCGATGACCACCGAGCCTCCGGGCAGGGTGCCTCCGTCCTCGGTGCCCGTACCGAGGTCCTCCCCGGCGCCGCCCTCGCGGGTCCCGCCGTCCTTGCGTTCCCCGCCGTCCTTGCGTTCCCCGCCGTCCTTGCGTTCCCCGCCGTCCGAACCGCCCTCACCGGCCTCGTCGTTCACGGGGACCGCGCCGTCGCCGCCGTCCTCACGGTCCACGCGCACCGACACCCGTACCGGCGAGCCGCCGTGCTTGAGGGCGTTGCCTATGAGGTTGGCCAGGATCACGTCCAGTCGGCGCGGGTCGATCCGGGCGTGGATGCCGCGCTCCGCGTCCCACTCGACCGCGTCCAGCCAGGCACGGGCGTCGATGCAGGCGGTGATCTGGTCGGCGATGTCGACGTCGTCGAGCACGAGGCGGGCGGTGCCCGCGTCGAAACGGGTCACCTCCATCAGGTTCTCGACCAGGTTGTTGAGCCGTTGCGTCTCGCTGACCACGAGCCGTACGGCGGGCTCGATCATCGGGTCGATGCCGCCGCCCTCGAACTCCAGCTCCTCCTCGAGGACTTCTGTCACCGCCGTGATCGCGGTCAGCGGAGTGCGCAGTTCGTGACTCATGTCCGCCACGAACCTGCGGGACGCCTCGTCCCGCGCGGCCATGTCGGCCACCCGTTTCTCCAGCGCCTCGGCCGCCTTGTTGAACGTCCGGGACAGATCGGCCAGTTCGTCCGTCCCCGACACCCTCAGCCGGGTGTCCAGTTTGCCCTCGCCGAGCCGCCGGGCGGCGATCCCGAGCCGCTGCACCGGCTTCAGCACGGTCGTCGCCGCGGCCTGCGCCAGCAGGGCGGAGCCGATCAGGGCGAGACCGGTGGCGATACCCAGCGACCAGGCCAGTGAGTTGAGGTCCTTGGCCTCCGGCTCCAGTGACTTGAGCATGTAGCCGGTCGGCCCGCCGCCGATCGTCCGGGTGCCCGCCACCAGATAGGGGGTGCCGCCGTGGACGGTCCGCTGCCAGTACAGGCGGTAGGGGTGCTTGTTGGTCGAGGTGATCTTCTGCCGCTCGTTCACCGCTTTGCGCAGCGAGGCCGGCACGTCCTGGGTCGAGAAGCCGCTCAGCCCGCCCGAACTGCCGTACACCGTACGGCCCTGCGGGTTCTCGGCGATCAGCAGCACCGAGAACCGCTGACTGCTGTTGGCCATCTGGCCCGCGGTGTGCTGCAGTTCCTCCTGCGTCGGATGCTCCGGCAGCGCCCCCGCCCGGTTCTGCATCTCCTGCTCGAAGTCGCCCAGCACCGCGTCCTGGGTGCGGGTGAGCACCGCCTCGCGGTTGAGCCAGTACGCGATGCCCGACGCGGACACCGCGGCGGTGAGCGCGACCAGCCCGAACACGACCACCAGCCGAAGCCGCAGACTGGTGAAGCGCAGCCGGGACCAGACCCCCTTGCGTGCCGCGGACCAGCCGCGGGAGCCCTTCTGGTGCTCCTGTGGCACGTGGCGCTCCTGTGTCACGGAAACCTCCGGGGACGCTCCCGGCTGCAGCCAGGGAAGGAATCGGGCTCTTGCGGGGCAGGGCAAGGAACAGGCTGTCGCCCCGAAGGCGAAAGGCCGCCCACCTGGTCGGGCAGGGTGACCCGTGTGCGGTGCGCGAGCCGGGCACGCGCACCCTGTGTCCTGACGGGTGACCGGGCAGGTCCCGTCCCGGCCGGTGCGGAGAGCGCCGGACTCGTCCGCTCGCCGAGCGGACGAGCTGCTCGAGCCGGGAACCCCTCTGCGGTGGCCGGGGGAGGGTTCAATGAGGGGGATCCAGTCGGTAGCCGACACCGCGCACGGTACGGATCAGGGTCGGGGACGACGGCACGTCCTCGACCTTGGCGCGCAGCCGCTGGACGCAGGCGTCCACCAGACGCGAGTCGCCCAGGTAGTCGTGCTCCCACACCAGCCGCAGCAACTGCTGCCGGGACAGCGCCTGGCCGGGCCGCCGGCTCAGTTCGAGCAGCAGCCGCAGCTCGGTCGGGGTCAGCTGGAGGTCCTCGCCGTTCTTCGTCACGGTCATCGCCGAGCGGTCGATGACCAGGCTGCCGAAGGTCGCCGCGTCGTTGGACTCCCGCTCCCCGCGGCGCAGCACCGCCCGGATCCGGGCGTCCAGCACCCTGCCCTGCACGGGTTTGACCACGTAGTCGTCGGCACCGGACTCCAGGCCGACCACCACGTCGATGTCGTCGTTGCGCGCGGTCAGCAGGATGATCGGCAACTGGTCGGTGCGCCGGATGCGCCGGCACACCTCGAATCCGTCGATGCCGGGCAGCATCACGTCCAGCACGATCAGGTCGGGCCGTTGCTCGCGCAGCAGCTTCAGTCCGTCCTCACCGCTGGCAGCGGTCGCCACTCGGTGGCCCTGGCGCGTGAGTGAGAGCTCCAGGGCCGTGCGGATGGCGTCGTCGTCCTCGATCAGCAACAGGGAAGGCACGGGCTCATTCTGTCCCATGGAGGGCTCCCGGTTCGACCCGTGGGGGCAGAAGCCCGTGCGACCCACACAGGGACGGCCACGTGCGCCGACACCCGTCAGGGCGCCGTGGTCGACCACCGGAGCCCGGCGTGGCGGCCCCTGTGACAGCTCTGTGACAGTCGGCGGACACGGCCATGAAGTCGCCCGGGCAGGATTTTCGTCACCAGCACAACAGCACACGAAGACACCGGAAGTCCACGACGGGGGGCGCGAGATGAACACGCTGCACGGCACCAGCTCCAGCGCAGTTGTCACGCGTCTGCACGACGTGCACCGAGCCGGTGAGAAGTCCGGTGCCCTGGGCAAACGGGGGTGCGCTCGCGGTGCCGGGCGTCATACCGCCTACAGGGCGGTGATCGACGCGCCCACGGGGGAAACGAACACGGGGGAGACGCACGGGGGAAGCGGGTACGGGGAGGCAGAGGGGGAGCGCCGTTCGCTGTCGGAGGTGGAGTTCACCACCTACGTCCAGGAGCGACGCGCCTCCCTGTACGCGACCGCCTACCACCTGACCGGCGACCGCTTCGAGGCCGAGGACCTGCTGCAGAGCGCGCTGTTCTCGACCTACCGGGCGTGGGACCGGATCAGCGACAAGGCCGCGGTCGGCGGATACCTCCGCCGCACCATGACCAACCTGCACATCAGCGCGTGGCGCCGCCGCAAGCTGAACGAGTACCCGACCGAGGAGCTGCCGGAGACGGTCGGCGACACGGACGCGATGCGCGGCACCGAGCTGCGCGCGGTGCTGTGGCAGGCGCTGGCCAGGCTGCCCGAACTCCAGCGCACCATGCTGGTCCTGCGCTACTACGAGGGCCGCACGGACCCGGAGATCGCGGACATCCTCGGCATCAGTGTCGGCACGGTGAAGTCGAGCATCTGGCGGTCGCTCCGCCGGCTGCGCGAGGACGAGGTCCTCAGCTTCGGCCGTGACCGGGAGGACGCCTTCGGCGAACTGGTCGCCTGAAGGTACGGGGGAACGGGGGAAACCGGGAACCGAGGGGATCGGGGGATCTCCGAGGGGACCGGGGGACACAGGGGGGAAGCACGGGGGACGACGGGGGAGCACGAAGGGGCGGGACTGGAGGGCCGGGGGGCCTTTCCGGTCCCGCTTTCGTGCGTACGCGCCGGAACCGCCCCGGCTACGCCGACTGCGCGGCCGACCTCGCGCCGGAGTCCTCGGTGCGTGTGCTCGCCCCGCCGCCGGCCCCCGCCGCCGCCAGGCGGCTCAGCGCCTCGTCCCGGTCGCAGGCGTACGCGCCCAGCTCCGTCTGGCGGGCGATGATCGTCCGTTCCTGCCGCATCAGCCGCCAGCCGCGCCGCAGGAGGAACGGCACCGACTTGCGCCCCTCCCGCAGATCCCGCAGGAACCGCCGCCGGAACGTCTTCACCGGGCCCCGGCTCAGGCACAGGGCGTCGGCGAGCAGTCCCCGTTCACGGCAGCGGGTGACGATCTCCGCGGCGAAGATGCCCTCGGCGATGAACAGCGGAGTCCCGCCGATGTCGACGGTGACCTCACCCGTACGGGCGCTCAGTGAGATGTCGTAGACGGGAACCGGCGTACGGCGCGCACGGCACAGCCGCTCGATCGCGGCGACGGCGACGTCCGCGTCCCAGGAGTCCGGATGGTCCCAGTCGATGTCGGAACTCCCCGCGACCAGCGGGAGAGTCGGGTCGTCGGCCTCCTTGTAGAAGTCGTCGAGCCGCAGCACCGGAAGGCCGGCGCGGGCCGCGAGAAGGGACTTGCCGGAGCCGGAGGGGCCGCAGAGCAGCACGACTCGCGCGGGTATGGGCGACTGGGAACTCACGGGACACCAGTCTGATGCATCAGCCGGGCGGCGGACGCCGCGCGGTACGGCTTTGAAGCACGCATCACACATCAACTACGCTTCGCAGCGAACTGATCACCCAGCGAAGGCGATAGGTGGCACTGCGATGGCCCGACACAAGGCACCCAAGACGCCGACCGCCCCACGCGCGCTGGCAGTCCTCGCGGCAGCGGGTGCGGCGCTCGGCCTGGGTGCGGCCACGGCGTCGGCCGCAGGCTCCGAGACGGTCCTCGACGACGCCGGCCAAGTCGTCGGCACGGTCGCGGACCTCAAGCCCAACCCGCTCGCCGGCACGGGCGTCGACCCGCTCGACAACGGCGTCGGCACCCAGGTCGCCGACTTCCAGCCGGTGGACTCCCGATCGGTCACCGGCCCGGTCACCCAGGCACCGTCGGTCGGCAGCATCCCGGTGGCGGGGGAGGCGACGGACACGCTGAGGGGCTGACCTCTCGTCCGCCTTGCAGGGAGCTGTCCTTGATGCCATCGGTGAACGCTGCCAGGCCGCTCCGTCCAGCATCAGGACGGGGCTGGTGGCGTTCTTGCTGTCGCGGACGGGAACCGCGCCGGGGAAGTCGTCGCGGACTTCGGCGCATTCACCCCCCACCTGGCCGTCGCTGTAGGAGGACTTGCGCCAGTGTTGGCGGCGCAACTCGATGCCGTACAGGTCGCGGGTGGAGCCGACGGGTTCGAGGTTCCGGGCGGGCTGGGTCATTGCGGTCGGTGCTCCTTCGCCGGGTGCCGTGTCGGGTGTGCCGACTCGTTCCGCATCTCCGGGAGAACGGGCCGTCCGTCAGCGGTAGTCGTGCTGGGTGACGGTGTGCGGGCGAACGGTGAGTATGTGCAGGTGGCGGCTGTTCCGTAACCCGGTTGGGAACACCGTCACCCTGGTCGGCGACCGTCGCTCACCGTGACGCTTGAGGTGTGAACAGTGAGCGGCGGCAGGTCGCACCAGGTGAGACCCGGCTCCCGCTCGGTGAACTCGCCCACGACGTACGGCAGGACAGGCGCGGGATCGTCATGGGCCACCAGGACGGGTTCGTATGGCTGCGCCCCGAAGGTGGTGGCACTGAGCGGGCGGTGCTGCCCGCCGACGTGCGACCGTTGCATGTCCGGGAACGTGCGGAGCCACTGCTGCGGACCCGGATCGCCAGGGCAAACGCCCGCAGCAGAGGGGAGGTTCTCTGACGGCGGCGGCCACGGACGAGGTGGAAGACGCCGAACGAGCGTGTGGGGAGCTGCGCCACGCGCTCGGGGCGGTGGGAGTGACATTGCCGTCCCTCGGGCGACGTCGCCGGAGTCCGGGCTGCTCCGTACGTGAGTTGTGGCCTGCTGTTCGTGACCCGAGTTCGGTTGCGCCGCTCAGACGAGAGGGCGATGGGCGGACTCGTACTCGTCCGCGATGATGAAGACGCTGGCACAGCGGGGGCATTCGGCCCGGCCGTAGAGATGGGCGATTCCGTCGGCGAGCCTGGATTGTCCGTCACGGACGGCGATCTCGTGCATCCGACGACCGGTGCCGGAGATCATCTCCGAGAGTGCCGGCTTCAGGTCACGTCGGTCCACGTCGCCCAGGTTCCAGTCCCGGATCGCTGAATAGCGTCCGTACCCACCGATGGCGATCGTTACCGCTACAGCGCAGTGAGGGCACGCGACCTCGTAGAAGTCGTCCGAGAAGTCGCCCAGGACCGCACTCCAGTGGTAGTGCCCTTCGGCTGCGATCAAGTCACGGAAGGCCGTGAGGTAGTCGTCCGGCCGTGAACGCAGGTGCCGATCGAGCAGCCCGCGGAACTCCGTGATCGCCTCGGCGCAGCCTGCCAGCAACTCGTCGCAGCCGTGGTCTCCTGCCCCGCACCGGATGATCGCCCCCGCCAGCCCACGCGCCCGGGCATTTTCCGACGCCAGACGCACCAGACGCGGCAGCGCGGCGAAACTGGCGGGGAACACCAAGTCGGACTCGAGGTTCAGCCGGTAACCCAACTCGTCCCACGCCGCGGCGTCGTCCTCGCGTTCGGCCCGCGCCAGGAGTTCGGGGACGCGATCGACGTCACCGTAGGAGTCGTACATCTGTGCCCAGTTCGTCACCTGAGCATTTAACCGCCCTGAGCTGCCGGGGAGGGGAGTCCGTTCCCTTCCGGCAGTCGGTCGTCGGGTCCCCGTCCTGGTGGGGACGGGGACCTGACGGGCGTCAGTAGGCGGAGCCCGAGGCGCCGAGGGAGCCGGTCGGGTGCCAGACGGTCTTGGTTTCCAGGAAGGCCGACATGCGGTCCGTGCCCGGGGTTGCAGACCAGTTGTCCACAGGCTGTGGACGCAGGACGCGCTTGAGGTTGTCCGCCGCCGCGATCTCCAGCTCCTTCGCCAGCTCCTCGTCCGCGCCCGCGAGGTCGATCGCGTTGACGTCCATGTGGGCGGCGAGCGGGGTGGCGATCTCCGCCGTGCGGCCGGAGAGGATGTTGACCACGCCGCCGGGGAGGTCGGAGGTGGCCAGGACCTCGCCCAGGGAGAGGGCGGGCAGCGGGGACCGCTCGCTCGCGATCACGACCGCCGTGTTGCCGGTGGCGATCACCGGGGCGACCACCGAGACCAGGCCCAGGAAGGACGACTCCTGGGGCGCCAGGACGGCGACCACACCGGTCGGCTCGGGGGAGGACAGGTTGAAGTACGGGCCCGCGACCGGGTTGCCGCCGCCGACCACCTGGGCGATCTTGTCGGTCCAGCCCGCGTACCAGACCCAGCGGTCGACCGCCGCGTCCACCTGCTCGGCGGCCTTCGACTTCGACAGGCCCTCGGCGGCCGCCACCTCGCGGACGTACTGGTCCCTGCGGCCCTCCAGCATCTCCGCGACGCGGTAGAGGATCTGGCCGCGGTTGTACGCCGTCGCGCCGGACCAGCCGCCGAACGCCTTGCGCGCGGCGACCACGGCGTCACGGGCGTCCTTGCGGGAGGAGAGGGGGGCGTTGGCCAGCCAGTTGCCCTTGGAGTCGGTCACCTCGTACACCCGGCCGCTCTCCGAACGCGGGAACTTCCCGCCGACGTACAGCTTGTAGGTCTTCAGTACGGAAAGTCGTGCGTCAGACATCGAGGTACGCCTCCAGGCCGTGGCGGCCGCCCTCGCGGCCGAAGCCCGACTCCTTGTAACCGCCGAACGGCGAGGTCGGGTCGAACTTGTTGAACGTGTTGGACCAGACGACACCCGCGCGGAGCTTGTTCGCCACCGCCAGGATGCGGGAACCCTTCTCCGTCCAGATGCCCGCCGACAGGCCGTACGGCGTGTTGTTGGCCTTGGCGACGGCCTCGTCCGGGGTGCGGAAGGTGAGCACCGACAGCACCGGGCCGAAGATCTCGTCGCGGGCGACCGTGTGCGCCTGGGTGACGCCGGTGAACAGCGTCGGAGCGAACCAGTAGCCGTTCTCCGGGAGTTCGCAGGCCGCCGACCAGCGCTCGGCGCCCTCCGCCTCGCCCTGCTCGACGAGCGAGGTGATGCGTTCGAGCTGCTGCGCGGAGTTGATCGCGCCGATGTCGGTGTTCTTGTCCAGCGGATCGCCGAGGCGCAGCGTGGTGAGCCTGCGCTTGAGGGAGTCCAGCAGCTCGTCGTGGATGGACTCCTGGACGAGCAGGCGGCTGCCCGCGCAGCAGACCTGGCCCTGGTTGAAGAAGATGCCGTTGACGATGCCCTCTACGGCCTGGTCGATGGGGGCGTCGTCGAAGACGATGTTGGCGCCCTTGCCGCCCAGTTCGAGGGTGAGCTTCTTGCGGGTGCCCGCGACCGTGCGCGCGATCTGCTTGCCGACGGCGGTGGAGCCCGTGAAGGCGACCTTGTCGACGTCCGGGTGGGCGACCAGCGCGGCTCCGGCGCGGCCGTCGCCGGTGAGGATGTTGACGACGCCCTTGGGGAGACCCGCCTGGCGGCAGATGTCCGCGAAGAAGAGCGCCGAGAGGGGGGTCGTCTCGGCGGGCTTCAGGACGACCGTGTTGCCGGTCGCCAGCGCCGGGGCGATCTTCCACGCCAGCATGAGGAGGGGGAAGTTCCAGGGGATGACCTGGCCCGCGACGCCCAGAGGGCGCGGGTCGGCGCCGTAGCCTGCGTGGTCGAGCTTGTCCGCCCAGCCCGCGTAGTAGAAGAAGTACGCGGCGACCAGGGGGATGTCCGCGTCGCGGGTCTCCCTGATCGGCTTGCCGTTGTCGAGGGTTTCGAGGACGGCGAGTTCGCGGCTGCGTTCCTGGATGATCCGGGCGATGCGGAAGAGGTACTTCGCGCGCTCGGAGCCCGGGAGCGCCGACCACTTCTCGAAGGCCTTGCGGGCGGCCTTCACGGCGCGGTCGACGTCTGCCTCACCGGCTTCGGCGACCTCGGAGAGGACCTCCTCGGTGGAGGGGGAGACGGTCTTGAAGACCTTGCCGTCGGCCGCCTCGGTGAACTCGCCGTCGATGAACAGGCCGTACGAGGAGGCGATGTCGACGACCGAGCGGGACTCGGGCGCCGGCGCGTAGTCGAAAACAGGTGCCATGGTGATCAGTCCACCGTCACGTAGTCGGGGCCGGAGTAGCGGCCGGTGGCCAGCTTCTGGCGCTGCATCAGCAGGTCGTTCAGCAGGGAGGAGGCGCCGAAGCGGAACCAGTGGTTGTCCAGCCAGTCCTCGCCGGCGGTCTCGTTGACCAGGACGAGGAACTTGATCGCGTCCTTGCTGGTGCGGATGCCGCCGGCCGGCTTCACCCCGATCCGGACCCCGGTCTGCGCGCGGAAGTCGCGGACCGCCTCCAGCATCAGGAGGGTGTTCGCGGGCGTGGCGTTCACCGCCACCTTGCCGGTCGAGGTCTTGATGAAGTCCGCGCCGGCCAGCATGCCGAGCCAGCTCGCCCGGCGGATGTTGTCGTACGTCGACAGCTCGCCCGTCTCGAAGATGACCTTGAGGCGGGCGCTCGTCCCGCAGGCCTCCTTCACGGCGGTGATCTCGTCGTGGACCTTCAGGTAGTTCCCCGCCAGGAACGCCCCGCGGTCGATGACCATGTCGATCTCGTCCGCACCGGCGGCGACGGCCTCCCGGACGTCGGCCAGTTTGACCGAGAGCGGGGCGCGGCCGGCCGGGAAGGCGGTCGCGACGGAGGCCACCTTGACGGTGGAGCCGGCGACGGCCTCCTTCGCCGTGGCCACCATGTCGGGGTAGACGCAGACCGCGGCCGTGGCCGGGGCGGTGCGGTCGGTCGGGTCGGGGCGGACCGCCTTCGCGCCGAGCGCCCGGACCTTGCCCGGGGTGTCCGCGCCTTCCAGCGTCGTCAGGTCGACCATCGAGATGGCGAGGTCGATGGCGTACGCCTTCGCGGTGGTCTTGATCGAGCGGGTGCCGAGCGAGGCGGCGCGCGCCTCCAGGCCGACCGCGTCGACACCGGGCAGCCCGTGCAGGAAGCGGCGCAGCGTGCCGTCGGACGCGGTGACGTCACTGAGAGCGTGTGGTGCAGTGGAGGACATGGTCACCAGCCGAGCATATCTACGCGCGTAGCGGCTGTACAGCCCTCCCACCCGTTTCCGGTCCGCCCACCACCCGCCGGTGCGTGCGGACCCGTCGGGCAGAATCGGGGGCATGAACACCCCAGCGCAGCAGCCGTCCGGCCCGGAGCCCGAGGGCGGGCACGAGTCCGAGGGCCCCGAGGTCAAGGACCGGGTGTACCGGTCGACCTCGGGCATCGCCGGTGGCGTGCTGCTGCTGGCGATCGTCGGCTGGCTCTGCGTCGACGCCGTGGCCACCGGCGAGGGCCGGGCCCCGTGGCTGGCGCTCGCCACGCTGCTGGCGATCGTGCCCCCGGTGGTCGCCTACACCCTGCTGCCCGCCGTGTACGCCGGCGACGACCGGCTGCGCGTCCGCAACCCCTTCCGCACGATCGTGCTGCCCTGGGGCCGGGTCGCCACGCTGCGCGCCGGTTACACCAACGAGGTCGTCTCCGACGCCGGCACCAAGTACCAGCTGTGGGCCCTGCCCGTGTCCCTGCGGGCCCGTAAGCGGGCCGCGCGGCGGAAGATGCGGGCCACGGGCGAGCGGGCGCAGGGCGTCGACGTCCGCACCGCGGGGCAGGCCCCGGGGGCGGGCGGCGTGTCCCGGCGCGGGGGCGCCGGGTCCGCGCCGGGCGGGACGGAGGCACCGGAGCGGGCGCCGAGCGACCGCGCGATGGACGAACTGCGCGAGCTGCACGAGAACCGGCAGACCGCGGAAAGCGCGCAGGGCGAGGTGAGCGTGCGCTGGTCCTACGAGATCCTGGCCCCGACGCTCGCCGGGGTGATCCTGCTGACGGTCCTGCTGGCCGTCACCTGAGCCCGGCAGAACGACGGGAACGACGGGAGGGGGTCCGCAGAACTGTGGACCCCCTCCCGTCGTTCGGTTCCAGCCGGTTCCGGCCGGTTTCCGGTCGCTCAGATACCGGCCGCCGTCTTCAGGTCCTGCTTGAGCGCGGTCAGCAGGGCGGTCGCCCTGGCGCGGGCCGCGGGCAGGCCGGCCCGGTCGGTGACCGGGACGACGACCTCCAGGTAGCACTTCAGTTTCGGCTCCGTACCGCTCGGACGGACGATGACGCGGGCACCCTGGAGGGTGTAGCGCAGGCCGTCGGTGGGCGGGAGGGTGTCCGTGCCGCGGGTCAGGTCCTCGGCCCGGGTGACGGGCAGGCCGGCCAGGGCGGTCGGGGGGTTCTCGCGCAGGCGGCGCATGGCGTCCGCGATGAGCGACAGGTCCTCGACGCGGGCCGACAGCTGGTCGGTCGCGTGCAGGCCGTGGGTCACGGCGAGGTCGTCGAGGAGGTCCAGGAGGGTGCGGCCCTCCGCCTTCAGCTCGGAGGCCAGCTCGGCCAGGAGCAGCGCGGCCGTGATGCCGTCCTTGTCGCGCACGCCCTCCGGGTCGACGCAGTAGCCCAGCGCCTCCTCGTAGCCGTAGCGCAGGCCCTCCACCCGGGCGATCCACTTGAAGCCGGTCAGGGTCTCCTCGTGCGGCAGCCCCGCCTGCTCGGCGATACGGGCGAGGAGGGTCGAGGAGACGATCGACTCGGCGAATGTGCCGGTCGCGCCGCGCCGGACCAGGTGGGCGGCGAGCAGGGCGCCGACCTCGTCACCGCGCAGCATGCGCCAGTCCCCGCCGCCGGTGCCCTCCCCGCCGGGGTCCTTGACGGCCGCGGCGCAGCGGTCGGCGTCCGGGTCGTTGGCGATGACCAGGTCGGGTTCGACCTCGCGGGCCTTCGCGAAGGCCAGGTCCATCGCGCCGGGCTCCTCCGGATTGGGGAACGCGACGGTGGGGAAGCCGGGGTCGGGCTCGGCCTGCTCGGCGACCAGGACCGGCTCCGGGAAGCCGGCCCGGGCGAACGCGGCGAGCAGGACGTCCTTGCCGACGCCGTGCATCGCGGTGTAGACCGTGCGGGCGCTGCGGGGGGAGCCCTCAGCCAGGACCGCGTCCGTACGGGCGAGGTAGGCGTCCAGGACGGAGTCGTCGAGGGTCTGCCAGCCGGTGGTGGGGCGGGGCACGTCGTCCAGGGACCCGACGGCGGCGATCTCGGCGGCGATCTCCGCGTCGGCCGGGGGGACGATCTGGGACCCGTCGCCGAGGTACACCTTGTAGCCGTTGTCGCGGGGCGGGTTGTGGCTGGCGGTGACCTCGACCCCGGCGACCGCGCCGAGGTGCCGGATGGCGAAGGCGAGCACCGGGGTGGGGAGGGGGCGGGGGAGGACGGCCGCCCGGAGACCGGCGCCGGTCATCACGGCGGCGGTGTCCCGGGCGAAGTCCGCCGACTTGTGCCGGGCGTCGTAGCCGATCACGACGAGGCCGGCCGTGTCGTCCCCGTGGGGGATCCCCTGCTTCCTGAGGTACGCGGCGAGGCCGGCGGCGGCGCGGATGACGACGGCGCGGTTCATGCGCATCGGGCCGGCGCCCAGTTCGCCGCGGAGACCGGCGGTGCCGAACTGGAGGGTGCCGCTGAAGCGGGCGGCCAGTTCGGCGTCGGCGCCGTCCGTGGTGCTCCCGGTGCTCCTTTCGAGGAGTGCCGCGAGCTCCGCACGGGTCTCGGGGTCGGGGTCCTCGGCGAGCCAGGTGCGGGCCCGAGCGGTCAGGTCGTCGTGCACGTGTCGGTCAGCCTCTCGAGTGGTCGGTTGAGTCGTCCCGTCCCGCCCCCGCCGCCGGGGGCCGCGGGCGGTTACAGGCGGCCCAGTACCTGGGTCAGGAGGGTGCCCATGCGGGAGGCGGAGTCCCGGCCCGCCTGGAGGACCTCCTCGTGGTTGAGCGGTTCACCGGTCATACCGGCGGCGAGGTTGGTGACCAGGGAGATGCCGAGCACCTCCGCGCCCGCCTCCCGCGCGGCGATGGCCTCCAGCACCGTCGACATGCCCACCAGGTCCGCCCCGATCACCCGTGCCATGCGGATCTCCGCCGGGGTCTCGTAGTGCGGGCCGGGGAACTGGGCGTAGACGCCCTCCTCCAGGGTGGCGTCGATCTCCTTGCAGAGGGCGCGCAGCCGGGGGGAGTAGAGGTCGGTGAGGTCGACGAAGTTGGCGCCGATGATGGGGGAGGTGGCCGTGAGGTTGATGTGGTCACTGATCAGGACCGGCTGGCCGGGGCGCATGCCCTCACGCAGGCCGCCGCAGCCGTTGGTCAGGACGATCGTCTTGGCGCCGGCGGCGACGGCGGTGCGCACGCCGTGGGCGACGGAGGCCACACCGCGGCCCTCGTAGTAGTGGGTGCGGCCCAGGAAGACCAGGACCTGCTTGGCGCCGAGGCGGTACGAGCGGATCTTGCCGCCGTGCCCCTCGACCGCCGGCGGCGGGAAGCCGGGCAGCTCGGTGACCTGGAATTCGGCGTCGGGCGAGCCGAGGGCGTCCACGGCCGGCGCCCAGCCGGAGCCCATCACGAGGGCGACGTCGTGGGTCTCGGCGCCCGTGAGCTCGCGCAGGCGCGCGGCTGCGGCGTCGGCTGCGGCGTGGGGGTCGCCCTGGATGTCGTCCGGAAGAAGAGAAGCGTTCACGCGGATGAGGGTAGCCGGTCTTCGCCTACGCGCGTAGATGTCAAAGCTCACGGGCTTGCGATCGTTGTCTTGTCGTTTCCGAGCAGACCTTGCCGGATCGGTTCCGACGAGGCCCTGCCGGCTCGGGTCCGATCCGCCGGGCAGGCGTCAGGCCGGACAGGCTCCAGGCCGGACAGACTCCAGGGCGGGCGGGTTTCGGCGGCCCGGTTCGGGCGCGGGTTCAGCAGGGGCGTTTGCGCAGTTCCATCACGTAGTCGTGCGGGGCGCCCGCGGATTCCGCCGCGTCGGCGATCTCGCCGAGGTAGCGGGCCGAGGGGAGGCCGCCCTCGTAGGCGTTCAGGACGTAGGTCCAGGCGGGTTCCTCGCCGTCCAGGGTGTGGACGCGGACGCGGGTGCGCCGGTGGATGTCCAGGCCCGTGCCCTCCCAGTGGTCCAGGGACTCCTCGTCCATGGGGGCGATGTCGTACAGCGCGACGAAGACCTGGGCGAAGTGGTCCTCGACGATCGTCGCGAGCGCGCCGCCTCCCGCGGCCGGGTCGGTGGGCTCGGCGGGGCCGGTGGGCCCGCTCGGCCAGTGCACGCCGAGGTTCTCGCCCCCGAAGGTCAGCCGCCACCCGTTCAGCCAGCCGGTGGCGCGCAGCGGCGAATGCGGGGCGCGGCGGGACATCAGCCGCGCGTCGAGGTTGCCGGCGTACGCGGCGTAGAGCGACATGGGGGAGAGCGTACGGCAGCCGTACCGCGGGCCTCTCCGGTAACGGAGGAGCCACGGGGACGGCCCCCGGACGGTCGCACGGTGGAGTGTGCGGGACAATGGAGCACGTGACTCGGATCGTGATCATCGGTGGCGGACCCGGCGGATACGAAGCGGCGCTGGTCGCCGCGCAGCTCGGCGCGGAGGTGACCGTCGTCGACTCCGACGGTCTGGGCGGGGCGTCGGTGCTCACCGACTGCGTGCCCTCGAAGACCCTGATCGCCACGGCCGAGGTGATGACCACCTTCGACTCCTCCTACGAGGAACTCGGCATCATCGTGGCCGACGACACCCCGCACGTGGAGCAGGCCGCCCGGGTGGTGGGCGTGGACCTGGGGAAGGTGAACCGCCGGGTGAAGCGGCTGGCCCTGGCCCAGTCGCACGACATCGCCGCGTCCGTGACACGGGCCGGTGCGCGGGTGCTGCGCGGGCGGGGGCGGCTCGAGGGCATGCAGGCCCTGGACGGGTCGCGCAAGGTCGTGGTCCGGGCCGCCGACGGATCCGAGGAGACGCTGACCGCCGACGCGGTGCTCATCGCCACCGGCGGTCACCCCCGCGAGCTGCCCGACGCGCGGCCCGACGGCGAGCGCATCCTCAACTGGACGCAGGTGTACGACCTGAACGAGCTCCCCGAGGAGCTCATCGTGGTCGGTTCCGGTGTGACCGGTGCCGAGTTCGCCGGTGCCTACCAGGCGCTGGGGTCGAAGGTGACGCTCGTGTCCTCGCGCGACCGGGTGCTGCCGGGTGAGGACCCGGACGCCGCCGCGGTGCTGGAGGACGTCTTCCGCCGGCGCGGCATGAACGTCATGGCGCGTTCGCGCGCGCAGTCCGCCAAGCGGGTCGGGGACCGGGTGGAGGTGACCCTCGCCGACGGGCGGGTCATCACCGGGTCGCACTGCCTGATGGCCGTCGGCGCCATCCCGAACTCCGCGGGCATGGGGCTCGAGGAGGCCGGGGTCAAGCTGCGCGAGTCGGGGCACATCTGGACCGACAGGGTGTCCCGGACCACCGCTCCGGGCGTGTACGCGGCCGGCGACGTCACCGGCGTCTTCGCGCTGGCGTCGGTGGCGGCGATGCAGGGGCGGATCGCCATGTACCACTTCCTGGGCGACGCGGTGGCTCCGCTGAACCTGAAGACCGTCTCGTCGAACGTCTTCACCGACCCCGAGATCGCCACCGTCGGCTACAGCCAGGCCGAGGTCGACTCCGGGAAGATCGACGCGCGGGTCGTGAAGCTGCCGCTGCTGCGCAACCCCCGCGCGAAGATGCAGGGCATCCGCGACGGCTTCGTCAAGATCTTCTGCCGGCC
This sequence comes from Streptomyces cathayae, assembly GCF_029760955.1. GTDB lineage: Bacteria > Actinomycetota > Actinomycetes > Streptomycetales > Streptomycetaceae > Streptomyces > Streptomyces cathayae. Next base: position 3,071,990 of record NZ_CP121682.1, on the reverse strand, counting down.
GGGCACCGAGATCGTGGTGGGCGGCGTCGTCGTGGCGCCGCGCGCCTCGGAGCTCATCCACCCCATCTCGCTCGCGGTCGACAACAACCTGACGGTCGAGCAGATCGCGAACGCCTTCACCGTGTACCCCTCGTTGTCGGGGTCGATCGCCGAGGTGGCACGGCAGCTGCACACGCGCAAGGTGACGGGAGAGTCCTGACGGCTTAAACCAACTCCCGGTGGGTCACGGGGAGTTGCCGGATAGGTGTTCGGCATATGCGGGACGACTAGGGCTTATACCACTCGGCGGTCGGGTGTACGAACAACTTCTGCTATTCAGCGCAAAGTGCTGAAAGCCGACGGTCGCTGGCGTTACTGTCAGTTTCGTGTTCGCTGCAGAACGTCGCCAATTGATCCTCGAAATGGTGCGAGCGAACGGGGCCGTGTCGCTCCGTGAGCTCGCCCGCGTCGTCCAGACCTCCGAAGTGACCGTACGGCGGGACGTGCGCGCGCTGGAGGCAGAAGGACTCCTCGACCGCCGGCACGGCGGTGCGGTACTCCCGGGCGGGTTCACCCGGGAGTCCGGTTTCCCGCAGAAGTCGCATCTCGCGACCGCCGAGAAGACCGCCATCGCCGACCTCGCCGCCGGTCTCGTGGAGGAGGGCGAGGCCATCGTGGTCGGTGCGGGCACCACCACGCAGGAGCTGGCCCGCCGGCTGGCCCGGGTGCCCGGTCTGACCGTCGTCACCAACTCCCTGCTCGTGGCCCAGGCGTTGGCGCACGCCAACCGGGTGGAGGTCGTGATGACCGGCGGTACGCTCCGCGGTTCGAACTACGCCCTCGTCGGCAGCGGGGCCGAGCAGTCCCTCCAGGGACTGCGGGTGTCCAGGGCGTTCCTCTCCGGGAGCGGGCTGACCGCCGAGCGGGGGCTGTCCACGTCCAACATGCTGTCGGCCTCCGTCGACCGGGCGCTGGTGCAGGCCGCCGCGGAGGTGGTGGTCCTCGCCGACCACGGCAAGCTCGGCATGGACACCATGTTCCAGACCGTGCCCACGGACGTCATCACCCGCCTGGTGACGGACGAGCCGCCCGCGCACGACGACCGGGCCGGCACCGAGTTGCAGGCGCTCGCCGACCGGGGCGTGCAGATCGCCGTGGCCGGGGCGCCGGGAGGTGCCGCGGGCCCGGGGGGTGACACGGCCCCGGCACGTCAGCAGCAGCGCCGGGACATGCCGCTGCCGGGGCCGCGTCGACAGGGTCCGGGGCTGCGCTCGGCCGTGGCCCTGGGAGCGGCCGAACAGGCCCAGAGCGCGGAGCGGGCGCGCGTCGCGGACCTGCGCAGGCGGTGATGACGCCGGGCGCCCGGCGGGGCCTGTGCGGCTCCGCCGGGCGCCCGGGGGTACAGGCGCGGGTCCGGTGTGGTGCGGATCAGTCCTTGATCTCGCAGATGACCGCGCCGGAGGTGACGGACGCGCCGACCTCGGCGCTCAGCGCCTTGACGGTGCCCGAGCGGTGCGCGTTCAGCGGCTGTTCCATCTTCATCGCCTCCAGCACCACCACCAGGTCGCCCTCCTGGACCTGCTGGCCCTCCTCGACGGCGATCTTGACGATGGTGCCCTGCATCGGGGAGGCCAGGGTGTCGCCGGAGGCGGCCGGGCCGGACTTCCTGGCCGCCCGCCGCTTGGGCCGGGCGCCGGCCGCCAGCCCGGTGCGGGCCAGCGACATGCCCAGCGAGGCGGGCAGCGAGACCTCCAGGCGCTTGCCGCCGACCTCGACCACCACGGTCTCGCGGCCCGCGTCCTCCTCGTCGGCCTCGGCGTCGGTGCCGGCCGTGAACGGCTTGATGTCGTTGACGAACTCGGTCTCGATCCAGCGGGTGTGCACGCTGAACGGGCCGTCCTGGCCGTGCAGCTCGGGGGCGAAGGCCGGGTCGGCCACCACCGCGCGGTGGAAGGGGATGGCGGTGGCCATGCCCTCGACGGTGAACTCGTCCAGGGCGCGGGCGGCGCGCTGCAGGGCCTCGGCGCGGGTGCGGCCGGTGACGATCAGTTTGGCCAGCAGCGAGTCCCAGGCCGGGCCGATCACGCTGCCGGACTCCACCCCGGCGTCCAGGCGCACGCCGGGTCCGGTGGGCGGGGCGAAGGCGGTCACCGTGCCGGGGGCGGGCAGGAAGTTGCGGCCCGGGTCCTCGCCGTTGATGCGGAACTCGAAGGAGTGGCCGCGCAGCGGCGGGTCGTCGTAGCCCAGCGGCTGGCCGTCGGCGATGCGGAACATCTCGCGGACCAGGTCGAGGCCGGCGACCTCCTCGGTGACCGGGTGTTCGACCTGCAGGCGGGTGTTGACCTCCAGGAAGGAGATGGTGCCGTCGGCGCCGACCAGGAATTCCACGGTGCCGGCGCCGACGTAGCCGGCCTCCTTGAGGATGGCCTTGGAGGAGGCGTACAGCTCGGCCACCTGGGTGTCGGAGAGGAAGGGGGCGGGGGCCTCCTCGACGAGTTTTTGGTGGCGGCGCTGCAGCGAGCAGTCGCGGGTGGAGACGACCACCACGTTGCCGTGGGTGTCGGCCAGGCACTGGGTCTCCACGTGCCGGGGTTGGTCCAGGTAGCGCTCGACGAAGCATTCGCCGCGGCCGAAGGCGGCGGTGGCCTCGCGGACCGCGGAGTCGTAGAGCTCGGGGATCTCCTCCAGGGTGCGGGCGACCTTCAGGCCGCGGCCGCCGCCGCCGAAGGCGGCCTTGATGGCGATGGGCAGGCCGTGCTGCTTCGCGAAGGCGAGGACCTCCTCGGCCCCGGTGACCGGGTCGGGGGTGCCGGCCACCAGGGGGGCGCCGGCGCGTTGGGCGATGTGCCGGGCGGCGACCTTGTCGCCCAGGTTGCGGATGGCGGCCGGGGGCGGGCCGATCCAGGTCAGGCCGGCGTCCAGGACGGCCTGGGCGAAGTCGGCGTTCTCGGAGAGGAAGCCGTAGCCGGGGTGGATGGCGTCCGCGCCGGACTCGGCGGCGGCCTTGAGGACCTTGTCGCTGTCCAGGTAGCTGGTGGCCGGGGTGTCACCGCCCAGGGCGAAGGCCTCGTCCGCGGCGCGGACGTGCAGAGCGTCCCGGTCCGGGTCGGCGTAGACGGCGACGCTGGTGAGGCCGGCGTCCCGGCAGGCCCGGGCCACACGGACAGCGATTTCGCCACGGTTGGCGATGAGCACCTTGCGCACGATTGAGGCTCCCTCCTTGAAACAAGCCGAGTTTAGGGACTGCCGACACGGCACTACGACCTGTCCCCATGGGTGAGCTTGCCCACACGGAGTGTGATCCGGTGCTCGCTCGACCCGCGAAATCCCATGTCGCACCTTGGTACGCAAGACTCCTTCGGGAAACCCTAGCCTTCTCATGTGCTCAAGGTCTCTGTGAGAGCGTGCTGCGGCCCACTACGTTTTTTTGTCGAGTCCCTACGAATGGCCCAATGGTTCTCTGCCCTTCGCGGGACCCTTGTCCCCGGCTTTACTTGCCAGTAGCGTTCGCGCTGCCTCGAACGTACTCGGGGTAACCACAGTCGTGCGCGAAAGTGGGTGGGGGCCGGTGGTCCGCAGACCGGTGGCGTGGATCGTGGCGCTCGTGCTCTGCGTCGAGGCGCTCGGCGTCGGGGCGGTGAACTGGTTCCTCGGGGTGGTCGTCGACCGGCAGCACATGTCGCTGGCCGGCCTCGACTCGCACCTGATGTCGGTGTCCTCGAAGGCCGGCGGCATCGTCCTCGGGCTCCACTTCGCGCTGTGCGGCCTCGTCGCGCTGCTGGTCGCCCTGCGCGACCGCGCCCCCGCCGGACCGGGCAGGGCGCTGCTGATCAGCGCCGCCGTGGTGCACGCGCTGCTCGGCGCGCTCGGGTGGGGCCTGGTCGGCCCGCACGCCTTCCTGTACATGGTGGTGGTGCTGGGCCTCGTCGTCCTGCTGCTGATGACGCACGACCACCCGGACGCGCCCGTCGCCCCCGTATCTGCCGCTCCCGTGCCCGCCGGTCCCGCGCCCCGCGGTGCCGACGGGGCCCCGGTCACGCCTCCGGCGGCGCCCACAGCTCCGTGATGCCGACGCCCAGCTCGGCCAGCAGGCGCCGCACCAGCGGCAGGCTGATGCCGATGACGTTCCCGTGGTCGCCGTCGATGCCCTCGATGAACGGGGCCGAGCGGCCGTCCAGGGTGAACGCCCCCGCGACCCGGAGCGGTTCGCCGGACGCGACGTAGGCGGCGATCTCCTCGTCCGTGGGTTCGCCGAAACGGACCACGGTGGACGCGGTGGCGGAGGCGTACCGACTGCCCTCGGCGAGGGTGTCGTAGACGCAGTGGCCGGTCTGCAGGATGCCCGCACGGCCCCGCATCGCCTTCCAGCGAGCGGTGGCCTCCTCGGCGTCGCTCGGCTTGCCGAGGGCCCGGCCGTCCAGTTCGAGCACCGAGTCGCAGCCGATCACCAGTGCGCCCTTGACCTCGGGCTTCGCGGCGACGACGGAGGCCTTCGCCTCGGCGAGGGCGAGTGCCAGTTCGGCCGGGGTGGGCGCGGTGACGGCGTCCTCGTCGACACCGCTGACGACCACCTCGGGGTCGAGTCCGGCCTGGCGGAGCAGCCCGAGCCGGGCGGGGGACTGGGAGGCGAGCACGAGCCGGCGGCGGAGCTGATCTGTCATGCGGTCAGCGTATCGGCGTGGGCCGGATGCCTCACCTCACGCCGATCACGAGCATCGCGAGCACCATGGCCAGCGCCACGAGAACGCCCAGCCGCCGCAGCATGTCCTGGGTGTCCCGCAGTTCCTTGGGCGGCTCGTTCTCGGGGTCGGACCACAGCATGTCCTCCATGCTCCGGCGGCGACCCCCGGGGTGCCTGAGTACGCGTACTCAACTTCCCCGGGCGTCACCGCCGGCCGGTGCGTCGGACGGCCCTACCCGCCCGGCCAGTACGTCCGTGACCAAGCCGTCGGCCCCGGCTGGGGCAGGTGGCGGGCGGCGATGCGGGACGGGTCGGACCAGGAGTCGCGGGGGGCGTCCGCGCCGGACGGCGAGGCGGACGCCGCCGCGGCGCGGACGCGGACCACCGCCAGTGCGGCGGCGAGCTCCTCCGGGGTGGGGTTGCCCCGTACGACCTTGATCACAGCGGCTCCTGGGGGGGGGCGAGAAGGCGGGCTGGAAGAGGGGGGTTGGAAGAGGGCTGGGGGGGGTCGGCGGGGGTCAGAGGGGGATGTTGCCGTGTTTCTTGGGCGGCAGCGTCTCGCGTTTGGTGCGCAGCTGGCGCAGTCCGCGGACCAGGTGGCGGCGGGTCTCGGAGGGCATGATCACCGCGTCCACGTAGCCGCGCTCGGCCGCGGCATAGGGGTTGAGCAGGGCGTCCTCGTACTCCCGCATCAGCTGGGCGCGGGCGGCCTCGGGGTCTTCGGCGCCGGCGATGGTGCGCCGGTGCAGGATGTTGACCGCGCCCTGGGCGCCCATCACCGCGATCTGCGCGGTGGGCCAGGCCAGGTTCAGGTCGGCGCCCAGGTGTTTGGAGCCCATCACGTCGTAGGCGCCGCCGAACGCCTTGCGGGTGATGACCGTGATCAGCGGGACGGTGGCCTCCGCGTAGGCGAAGATCAGTTTGGCGCCGCGGCGGATGATGCCGTCGTGTTCCTGGTCCACCCCGGGCAGGAAGCCGGGCACGTCCACGAAGGTGATCACCGGCAGGTTGAAGGCGTCGCAGGTGCGCACGAAGCGGGCGGCCTTCTCGCTGGCGGTGATGTCCAGGCAGCCGGCCAGCTGCAGCGGCTGGTTGGCCACGATCCCGACGGGGCGGCCCTCGATGCGGCCGTAGCCGGTGAGGATGTTCGGGGCGAACAGCGGCTGGGTCTGGAGGAACTCGCCGTCGTCCAGCACGTGCTCGATGACGGTGTGCATGTCGTAGGGCTGGTTGGCGGAGTCCGGGACCAGGACGTCCAGTTCCCGGTCGGTGCCGGTCAGCTCCAGGTCGGCTTCCTGGGGGAAGGCGGGCGCCTCGGCGAGGTTGTTGGAGGGCAGGTAGGACAGCAGCTGCTGGACGTACTCGATGGCGTCCTTCTCGTCGCCGGCCAGGTGGTGGGCCACCCCGGAGGCGGTGTTGTGGGTGCGGGCGCCGCCCAGCTCCTCGAAGCCGACGTCCTCGCCGGTGACCGTCTTGATCACGTCCGGTCCGGTGATGAACATGTGCGACGTCCGGTCGACCATGACGGTGAAGTCGGTGATCGCCGGGGAGTAGACCGCGCCGCCCGCGCACGGGCCCAGGACCAGGGAGATCTGCGGGATCACGCCGGAGGCGTGGGTGTTGCGGCGGAAGATCTCGCCGTAGGCGCCCAGTGAGGCCACGCCCTCCTGGATGCGGGCGCCGCCGGAGTCGTTGATGCCGATGACGGGGCAGCCGGTCTTCAGGGCGAAGTCCATCACCTTGACGATCTTCTGGCCGTAGACCTCGCCCAGGGCGCCGCCGAAGACGGTGAAGTCCTGGGAGAAGACGGCGACGGGGCGGCCGTCGACGGTGCCGTAGCCGGTGATGACGCCGTCGCCGTAGGGGCGGTTGGTCTCCAGGCCGAAGCCGGTGGAGCGGTGCCGGGCGAACTCGTCCAGCTCCACGAAGGAGTCCTCGTCCAGCAGCAGGGCGATCCGTTCCCGGGCGGTCAGTTTGCCCTTGGCGTGCTGTTTCTCCACCGCGCGCTGCGAGCCGGCGTGCGTGGCCTGGTCGATACGTTGTTGCAGGTCCGCGAGCTTCCCCGCGGTCGTACGCATGTCAGGCTGCTGCTCTTCCGGCTCGGACATCGGGATGCGGCTCCCTGCCTGCTCATAAGGCCCATAAGGGGGGACGGTTACTCATCCGTAGCGTAGTGCGGGCTCCCGGGGTCGGCAGTGCGGTCTATCCCACACGCCGGGCCTCTTCCCAGACCGGAGAACGCGATTCCGTGCCGGCGGTCGCAGGCCGGCGGACGACGGGTCCGCCCGCGCTGCGGGAGGAAGACCGCCGAACCTAGGGTTGCCCGCATGACTCAGTCACCTGATGACGAAGGTACGCCCGGCGGGCAGCGTCCGCCGCGGCCGGAGCGGTCGCAGCGCTGGTCCGACCTCGACCGCCCCCCGCTGAACGCCGCCGGCCTGCGCAGGGGGCTGGTGCGCGCCGGCGGGCTGTGGCGGCAGGTCGACGTGGTGCAGCGCACCGGCTCCACCAACTCCGATCTGGTGGCCCGTGCCGCCGCGGGGAAGGCGGAGGAGGGGACCGTCCTCGTCGCCGAGGAGCAGACCGCCGCGCGGGGCCGCCTGGACCGGCACTGGACGGCCCCGGCCCGCTCCGGACTCTCCTTCTCCGTGCTGCTCCGGCCCACCGAGGTGCCCGTGGCCCGCTGGGGCTGGCTGACGCTGCTCACCGGCGTCGCGGTGGCGACCGGACTGTCCCGGACGGCGGGCGTCGACACCGCCCTGAAGTGGCCCAACGACCTGCTCGTCACCGTCGGCGGCGAGGAGCGCAAGGCCGGCGGCATCCTCGCGGAGCTGGCCGGTGCCGACGGGGTGGTGATCGGCGTCGGCATCAACGTCAGCCTGCGCGCCGACGAGCTGCCGGTGCCCACCGCCGGGTCGCTGGCGCTGGCGGGCGCGGTGAACACCGACCGGGACCCGCTGCTGCGCGGGGTGCTGCGGTCGCTGGAGGAGTGGTACGGGCGCTGGCGGGCCGCGGGCGGCGATCCGGCGGTGAGCGGCCTGCAGGAGACGTACGCCGCGGGGTGCGCGACGCTCGGGCGGACGGTGCGGGCCGAGCTGCCGGGGGGCAGGGCGCTGGTGGGCGAGGCGGTCGCGGTCGACGGGGACGGGCGGCTGGTGCTGGCGACGGAGGCCGGGGTGCAGGAACCGGTGGGAGCGGGGGACATCGTGCACGTGCGCCCCGTCGAGGGCGGGTGACGGGGTCCGGGGCGGGCCCGGGCGGGGGCGCGGTGGGCGCACGCGGATGCGGATGCGGGTGCCCACGGTGGGTACACCGATGACGAATGCGCCGGTCGTGCCACCTGTCGAGCCGACCGGGCGGAGTGAGCTGGCGCACACCTGCCGTAGAGTTGAGGGCGGTCGATACATGGCCGTGGCAGATCGGAAGGGCAGCAACGCGTGACCGTCGACGACTCGGGCTCCGGTACGGAAGCGCAGGGCCGCGCGGAGCCTCCCCAGCCCTCGAGTCCTCCTGATCGGGAGGAGTCCCCTGATCGGAGGAGCCGACGGGGGGACGACTCCCGTTCCGCCGACAACGGCGAGGACCCGCTCGCTCTGCGTCTCGAACAGCTCATCCTGGGCGCCGAGCGCCGTTACACCCCTTTTCAGGCGGCGCGCAGCGCCAGCGTCACCGTGGAAACGGCCACGCGCTTCTGGCGGGCCATGGGATTCGCGGACGTAGGACAGGCCAAGGCGCTGACCGAGGCCGACGTCCTGGCCCTGCGCCGGCTGGCCGGTCTGGTGGAGGCGGGGCTGCTCAGCGAGGCCATGGCCGTGCAGGTGGCGCGGTCCACGGGACAGACCACCGCGCGACTGGCCGAGTGGCAGATCGACTCCTTCCTGGAAGGGCTGACCGAGCCGCCCGAGCTGGGCATGACCCGCACCGAGGTCACGTATCCCATCATCGAGCTGCTCCTGCCCGAGCTGGAGGAGTTCCTCGTCTACGTCTGGCGGCGGCAACTCGCCGCCTCGGCCGGGCGGGTGCTCCAGGCGGCAGACGACGAGGAGATGGTGGACCGGCGGCTCGCCGTCGCGTTCGCGGACCTCGTCGGGTTCACCCGGCTCACCCGGCGGATGGAGGAGGAGGAACTCGGCGAGCTCGTCGAGGCCTTCGAGACGACCGCCGCCGACCTGGTGGCCGCGCGCGGCGGGCGGCTCATCAAGACCCTCGGCGACGAGGTGCTCTACGCCGCCGACGACGCGGGGACGGCCGCGGAGATCGCCATGCTGCTGATCGAGACGATGGCGAACGACGAGACGATGCCTGAGCTGCGGGTCGGCATGGCCTTCGGCACCGTCACCACCCGGATGGGTGATGTCTTCGGTACGACGGTGAACCTCGCCTCCCGGCTCACCTCGATAGCTCCTCGTGACGGCGTGCTCATCGACACCGCGTTCGCCGAGGAGCTGATCCGCACCGAAGACGCCCCCGCCTCCGAGGCGGCCGCTGCCGAGGCGGCGGCCTCGGCGGAGAAGGAGGGCGAGAAGCCTCCGGCGTACCGCTTCGCGCTGCAGCCGATGTATCAGCGGCCGGTGCGTGGTCTGGGCGTGGTGGAACCCTGGCTGCTCACCCGCCGGGACGGCTCCTGACGCTTCCTGTCGGCCGCCCCGGCCGGTCCTGCCTGTTCAACCGGTCCTGTCTGTTCGACCTGTCCTGCCTGTTCGGTCTGTTCAGCCGCTGAGAGCCAGGTCGGCGTCGACGCACAGGCCGATGATCGGTACGCAGAGGAGAGGGCCGTCGTCCGTTTGGCCCGGCCGGTCCGCCGGCGGGGGTGGTGGTGTCTGCCGGTCCGGTGGCGGCTTCGGTTTCGGGTGTGGTGGCTTCGGCTGAGACGGTGTGCCGCCCGGAGGGCCCGGTGGGGGCCCGCCCGGTGCGGCGTCGACGGGGGGCGGCGCTCCGGGGGCGTTCGGCCCGTTCGGAGTACTCGGTGCGTTCGGTGCGGCCGGGGTCGGGGCGGTGAGGGCCGGTGTCGTGGCGGTCGGTGCGGCGGCTCTGCCCGCCGGAGCGGACGGTGCGAGCGGTGAGCCGCTCGCACCACCCAGGACGGTGGGCGAGGAAGGGCTCGCCTCCGGGGCGGGGGATGCCGGACCCGCGGTGGGGGCGCCGGCGGTGCTGTCGGAACCGTCGGCGTCGGCCGGGCCGGGGCTTGCGGCATTCGCGGTGTCCGGGACCGGGCGGGGGCCGGCCTCGGCTCCGATGTCCCCGGGGCCGGGGTCGGACGCCAGGCGTACGAGGCTCAGGGCGCCGATCGCCAGGGTCAGACCGCCGACGGCCAGCAGCAGCTTCCGGGGGCGCGGTCTGCGGTGCCGGCCCCGGATGCGCGCGCTGAAGAGGGCGAATCCGGTGTGTGCCGGTGCCCGGTCGGCCGCGTCCGGTGCGGTGGGCTGTGGCCTGGTCGGCGTGTTCGTCGTCATGCGATTCCTCCCCCTGCGGACGCGCCCCCAACGCGCCGCGGTGCTGCGCACGTTATGCGTTCCGGCCCGGGTCCGGGCCGGAGCGGGCGGGATATCACTCGAACGGGTGGACGGGGGGTGAGGAGGGAACTGGACGTACGCCCTTTTGCCGGGTGGGTTCCGGCTGCGATGATCGGGGGCGACGGATGTTAACCCGCGTTAACCGGAGGGTGTCATGAGTGAGGAACGGTTCGGGGAGTTCGTGCTGGTGCGGCGGCATGAGCAGGGGCATGTCGCGGAGCTCGTCCTCGACCGGCCCAAGGCCATGAACGCGGTCTCGACCGAGATGGCCCGGTCCGTCGCCGGAGCCTGCGCGGAGCTGGGGGGAGACCCGGAGGTGCGGGCGGTGGTGCTGACCTCGTCGCACGAACGGGCCTTCTGCGTCGGGGCCGACCTGAAGGAGCGCAATTCCTTCAGTGACGCCGATCTGGTCCGTCAGCGGCCGGTGGCGCGCGGGGCCTACACCGGTGTGCTGGAGCTGCCGGTGCCGACCGTGGCGGCGGTGCACGGGTTCGCGCTGGGGGGCGGTTTCGAGCTGGCCCTGTCCTGCGATGTGATCGTGGCCGACCGCACCGCCGTGCTGGGACTGCCCGAGGTGTCCGTCGGGGTGATTCCGGGCGGCGGCGGCACGCAGTTGCTGCCCAGGCGGGTGGGGGCGGCCCGGGCCGCCGAGCTGATCTTCACGGCGCGTCGGGTGGAGGCCGCCGAAGCCCGTGAACTGGGCCTCGTCGACGAGTTGGTGGAGGCGGGGCGGGACCGGGAGGCGGCGCTGGCCATGGCCGCCCGGATCGCCGCGAACTCACCGGTGGGCCTGCGGGCCGCCAAGCGGGCACTGCGTCTGGGGCAGGGGCTGGATCTGCCCGCCGGGCTCGAGGTGGAGGACGCCGCCTGGCGGTCGGTGGCGTTCTCGGGCGACCGCGCGGAGGGCGTCGCCGCCTTCAACGAGAAGCGCAAGCCGAACTGGCCGGGGCGGTGACGGGCGTCAGGGCGGTGACGGTCCGGCAACGGGCGGGCGACGAGCGGCGGGCGGGCGGTGGTGGGCGGGCGGGCGGTGGTGGACGGGCGGGCGGTGGTGGACGGGCGGTGGTGGGCGGAGCCCCGCCCACCTGCGGCGACTCGCCTCGGCGGCTCCCCATTCGCTCCTTAAATCTCCCGATTAGTGCGGAACGTCCCTAGCCTGGAGGGATGGGTGAGGACAGCCGGCTGGCGGCCGTGGTGGCACTGGCGCAGGGCATGGCCGCCGTGCAGGGCTCGCAGGAGGTCTGGCGGGCCGCGGCCCTCGGAGCCTGCCGGGCGCTCGGCGGGGGTTTCGCCGCGCTGTCCGTGTGGGAGCGGGAGCTGGGGCGGCTGCGGGTCCTGGTGAACGTCGGCGAGCTGGCACCGGGCGAGGAGGAGTTCCCGGAGGGCGAGGCCTATCCCGTGCACCAGTTCGCCGAGATCGCCGAGTTCCTGCACGAGCGGTGGGCCGGTGGCGGCGAGCCCGACGCCTGGGTGGAGACCGCCGAGGGGTCGGCGGAGGCAAGTCCCGGCGCCTGTCATCAGCGGGTCGCGGCTCTGCGGCGGCGCGGGCGCGGCTGCTGCGTGGTCGCCCCGATCGTGCTGCACGGGAGGGCGTGGGGGGAGCTGTACGTGGCCCGGCCGGTGGGGGCGCCCGTCTTCGGGCGCGGTGACGCCGACTTCGCGATGGTGCTGGCCGCCGTCGTCGCCGCCGGGCTCGCGCAGAGCGAGCGGCTGGAGGAGGCGCAGCGGCTGGCGTACACGGACGCGCTCACCGGGCTCGCCAACCGTCGGGCGGTGGACGTGCGCCTCGACGAGGCGATCGAGCGGCATCGCGAGGACGGGGCGGTGGTCAGCCTCGTCGTGTGCGATGTCAACGGGCTCAAGCGGGTCAACGACACGCAGGGGCACGCCGTCGGTGACCGGCTGCTGGAGCGGTTCGGGAGCGTGCTGTCCCTGTGCGGGGCCATGCTGCCGGGAGCACTGGCGGCGCGGCTCGGCGGGGACGAGTTCTGTCTGCTGGTGGTGGGGCCGTCCGCCGGAGAGGTCGTCAAGGTGGCCGACGAAGTGTGCCGCCGTGCGGTGGAGTCGGGGATCGGGGACGGGGTGGCCTGCGGGGTGGCCTCCACCGGCGACCCCATCGGGCCGGTGCTCTCCGCCCGGCGGCTCTTCCGGCTGGCCGACGCGGCGCAGTACCGCGCCAAGGCCGAGCGGGCCACCCGTCCCGTCGTCGCCGGGCGTGCGGGACCGGGCGACCCGGTCGTACGGCTGGCGGACGAGCCCGCGCGGAACGCGGACGGAGAGCGCCGCCGTTTCCGGGGCCGGCACTCGCCTTAGGCGTACTGAACCTGTAAGGGGTGAGCGCGGGTTCCAGTGATGACATCATTGAATTCACTGCGTACTCTCCTGAATATGGATATGCACACTGTGGTGAACGGGGAAGGCGCGCGGCACGGCCTGGGAAGGGTGGTGCTGGGAGACGGGCGGGCGTCCGCGGTGACCGCGTCCGACGTGCTCGCCGTGGCACGTGGCGGTGCCCGTGTCGAGCTCTCCGGCGAGGCGCTGGCCGCCCTCGCCGCGTCCCGCGGGATCGTGGACGCCCTGGCCGCCGAGCCGGACCCCGTGTACGGGGTGAGCACCGGCTTCGGTGCCCTGGCGACCCGGTACATCGGCCCGGAACTGCGCGGGCGGCTGCAGCGCAACATCGTCCGCTCGCACGCCGCCGGCATGGGCCCCCGCGTCGAGCGGGAGGTCGTGCGCGCCCTGATGTTCCTGCGGCTGAAGACCCTCTGCTCCGGGCACACCGGCGTACGCCCCGAGGTCGCGCAGACCATGGCCGACGTGCTGAACGCCGGGATCACCCCGGTCGTGCACGAGTACGGCTCGCTCGGCTGCTCCGGTGACCTGGCCCCGCTGTCCCACTGCGCCCTCGCGCTGATGGGCGAGGGGGAGGCCGAGGGGCCCGACGGGACCCTGCGCCCCGCCGGTGAACTGCTCGCCGCGCACGGGATCCGGCCTCTCGAACTGCGCGAGAAGGAAGGGCTGGCCCTCCTCAACGGCACCGACGGCATGCTCGGCATGCTCGTCATGGCTCTCGCCGACCTCGACGTCCTGTACCGGTCCGCCGACGTCACGGCCGCCCTGAGCCTGGAGGCACTGCTCGGCACCGACAAGGTGCTCGCCCCCGAACTGCACGCCCTTCGCCCGCACCCGGGCCAGGCCGCCAGCGCCGCCAACATGCTGGCCGTACTCGCCGGTTCGGGGATGACGGGGCATCACCAGGACGACGCCCCGCGGGTCCAGGACGCCTACTCCGTGCGCTGCGCCCCGCAGGTCGCGGGCGCCGGACGGGACACCATCGCCCACGCCCGGCTGGTCGCCGAGCGCGAACTCGCCGCCGCCGTCGACAATCCGGTGGTGCTGCCCGCGGACACCGGACCGGGGGCGTCCGGCTCCGGGGGAGGGCGCGTCGAGTCCAACGGCAACTTCCACGGCGCCCCGGTGGCGTACGTGCTGGACTTCCTCGCCATCGCCGTCGCCGACCTCGGCTCCATCGCCGAGCGCCGCACCGACCGGCTGCTGGACAAGAACCGCAGCCACGGACTGCCGCCGTTCCTCGCCGACGACGCCGGTGTCGACTCGGGTCTGATGATCGCTCAGTACACGCAGGCCGCGCTGGTGAGCGAGCTGAAGCGGCTCGCCGTACCGGCGTCGGCGGACTCGATCCCGTCCTCCGCGATGCAGGAGGACCACGTCTCCATGGGCTGGTCGGCCGCGCGCAAGCTGCGGACCTCCGTCGACAACCTCACCCGGGTCATCGCGGTGGAGCTGTACGCCGCCGCGCGTGCCGTCGAACTGCGCGAGGGGCTGAGGCCGGCGCCCGCGACCCGGGCCGTCGTCGAGGCCGCGCGGAAGGCGGGCGTGGGCGGCCCCGGCCCGGACCGTCATCTCGCACCCGACCTCGCCGCGGCGGAGGCGTTCGTGCGCGACGGCCGGCTGCTGGCGGCGGTGGAAGAGGTCACCGGCCCGCTGCGGTGAGGTTCACAGGGGGCGGGGCGCCGGAGGCGGGCTCATCTCGGGGAACGGCCAAGGGAGTCAGAAGTCCAGGCGCTCCCGGCGCACCGAGTAGGCGACGAAGCCCGCGCCGAGGGTGAGGCAGGCGGTGCCGCCGAGGATGTACGGCGTGCTGTCGAAGCTGCCGGTGGCGGCGAGTCTGACCTGCCCGTCGGCGGCGTCGACACCCCCTGAGGACGCTGAAGACGCCGCCGACACGGACGACACCTCCGTTGCCGGCGAGACCTCCGTCGCGGACGGCGCTGACACCGCGGACGGAGCCGCAGTCGTCGGCGCTATGGACGAGGTGCTGGACAGGACCCTCGCCTGCTCCGTGACCTGCGGAGACGGGCTTGTCGAGGGCGTACCTCCCGCCGGGAGGTCGGAGGTCGCGTTGGCGGACGGGACGAACCACAGGGCGCACAGCAGGGTGCCCGCGGCGGTGGCGGTCAGCAACGGACGGAGAGCGGATGACACGGAATATCGATCCCCTTGTGGCGCTGGCTAATTGGCCGTGTGGGCTGATGTTAGTGAAAGTCGCGGGTCACGGGAAAGTCACGGGTCCCGGAGCCGTACGCTCCGGGCATGAGCACTCCAGAGACGTCACGGTTTGTGAGGCTTCGCGTCGACCTCGTCCTCCAGGTCGACGACGAGAAAGCGGTGACCAGCGCCGCGCTGGCGAGGATCGCGGACGACGGCGACATGACGGACGACGAACGGCTGCCCGCCCGGAACACGGTGAACGAGGACGCGGCCGAGGCCCTCGCGTATCTCGTCGACCCCTTCAACCTGGTCGGCGACGTGCCGGGGGTGGAACTCCAGCAGGCCTCGTGGAGCAGCGAGCAGATCGACTACGACCCGGACTCGCCGGAGTGGGACCTCGACGAGGGCGACGGCTACGAGCTTTACGACGTGTCAGACAAAAGCGATGACAAGGGCGAACAGGATGATGCGGGCAACTCAGGCAATTAGGATAAAACGCATGATGGTGATTAAGCGGTGTAATAGGGGGAGTTGGTCGGCGGGGGCGGTCCGGAAAAGGTGAGTCGCGCCAGGTCGACGTGACTGGACGAGGCGGTGTGGGGGAAATCGTGACCTCGGGCGGCAACCGCGGCCCGGGGTCATGTCGTCTTGGTCGGGGCACGGGTTGAAACCCCGCCCGGCCGCGCTGGACGTGGTGCGCCCCACATTCGTGCCCCATGGGGAACGGGACCCACCGGTCGTAGCGTTGAAGTGATTGACGGGGACTCTCGGCTTCGGGCGCGGGAAACCGCGGGGTTCGGGGAAGCGGCGATGATGGAGAAGCGTGTGATGACGGACGGTAAGCGGCGCAGGGGTCTGATGGCTGCGTCCGCTCTGCTCGGTGGAGTGATGGTGCTCTCGGCATGCTCCGGCGGCGACACCGCCTCCGATGGGGACGGAGGCAAGGGCGGGTCGCAGGCCCAGGTCGACGAGGCGGCGGCCAAGAAGACCTCCGAGGCCCAGATCAAGATCACGCCGAAGGACGGCTCGAGCGGCGCCTCCATCAACAACTCCGCCACGGTGGCCGTGTCCAAGGGCACCCTCACCGAGGTGAAGATGACGACCACCGACGGCACCGCCGTCGAGGGCGAGATATCTGCCGACAAGAAGAGCTGGAAGCCCAGCGGCCAGCTGGAGCGCGCCACCACCTACAAGCTGTCGGTCAGCGCGGAGGACTCCGAGGGCCGCGCCGCCCACGAGAACGCGTCGTTCACCACGGTCGCCCCGGACAACAGCTTCATCGGCACCTTCACCCCGGACGACGGCTCGACCGTGGGCGTCGGCATGCCGGTGTCGATCAACTTCGACAAGGCGATCACCAACAAGGCCGAGGTCCAGAAGGGCATCACCGTCTCCAGCACCAGTGGTCAGGAGGTCGCCTGTCACTGGTTCAACGCCAACCGGATGGACTGCCGTCCCGAGGACTACTGGCAGGAGGACTCCACCGTCACCCTGAAGCTGGCGCTCGACGGCGTCGAGGGTGCCGAGGGTGTCTACGGCGTCCAGCAGAAGACGGTCAACTTCAAGATCGGCCGCAACCAGGTCTCGATCGTCGACGCCGCCACCAAGCAGATGAAGGTCACGCAGGACGGCAAGACCGTCCGGACCATCCCGATCTCCGCCGGGTCCCCCGAGAACAAGACGTGGGAGGGCCAGATGGTCGTCTCCGAGAAGTTCAAGGAGACCCGGATGGACGGTGCGACCGTCGGCTTCACCGACGACGACGGCAAGGGCGAGTACGACATCAAGGACGTGCCGCACGCCATGCGGCTGAGCAACTCCGGCACCTTCCTCCACGGCAACTACTGGGGCGCCAAGTCCATCTTCGGCAGTGCCAACACCAGCCACGGCTGCATCGGCCTGTCCGACACCCAGGGCGCGGGCGACCCGAACACGCCGGGCGCCTGGTTCTACGACAACTCCATCGTCGGTGACGTGGTCGTCGTGAAGAACACCGGTGACAAGACCATCGCCCCGGACAACGGCCTCAACGGCTGGAACATGGACTGGGCCCAGTGGAAGGCGGGTTCGGCGGTCTGACACCGGCCGCCCGGCGCAGCCCGCTCCACCTGGACGACGCCGCCGCCCGCCCCCTCGGGGGCGGGCGGCGGCATCGTCGTTTTCATGGGGTCTTCTCATCCGGCTCTCAGCGCGGACTCAACAGTTCATCAGGGACCGTCCCTAGCGTGCCGTCATGTTCTTCACCTACCTGAGGCGCGAACTGCGCCGCCGCAGAAAGGCGGCCCTCGTCGTCGCCTCCGGTCTCGCACTCGGCATCGCGCTGGTCATCGTGGTCAACTCCGTGTCCGCGGGCATGGGCAAGGCGCAGGAGAAGGTCCTGCAGTCGCTGTACGGACTGGGCACGGACATGACGGTCACCAAGGCCGCCGAGGCCTCGGCGGCCCAGGAACGGCCACGCTTCCGTTTCGACGCCCAGGAGGACGGTTCCGGCGAGGAGCAGAGCACCGACCACGTCATGGTGCAGGGCTTCCAGACCCTGGCGAGCTCCACCGTGGGCGAGGTCGGCGAACAGAGCGGTGTCGCCGACGCGGTGGGCGGTCTGAGCCTCCAGGTCGTCAAGGTCAGCGGCGAGTTCACCCGCGGACGCTTCCAGCAGGACGGCGGCCAGGACGGCCGGAGCGGTCAGAAGGGAGGGCCGGGCGGAGCCCAGCCGGCTCCCGAGGGGCGCGTGCAGGGCGGCGGCGCCGACTTCGACGTCAACAGCTACTCCGTCTACGGCACCGACGTCACCGAACCGGAACTCGGCCCGTTGACCTCCTCCCGGATCACCAGCGGCCGTACCTTCAAGGCGAGCGAGACCGACGCGAAGGTGGCCGTCGTCGACTCCGCCCACGCCAAGGAGAAGAAGCTCGAGACCGGTGACACGGTCACGGTCAAGGGCACCAAGTACAAGATCATCGGTATCGCCACCGCCGACAGCGGGGACGCCGCCGCCCACCTCTACATCCCGCTGAAGCAGGCTCAGGAACTCGCCGACGCCAAGGGCAAGGTCACCACGATCTACGTCAGGGCGACCGACTCCCAGCAGCTCGACGCCGTCAAGTCGGGCATCCAGAAGAACGTCGCGGGGACCACGGTCACCACCTCCGCCGACCTCGCGGACACCGTCTCCGGCTCGCTGTCCACCGCCTCCTCCCTCGCCACCGGCGTCGGCAAGTGGCTGTCGATCGCGGTGCTCGCGGCCGCGTTCCTCGTCGCCGGACTGCTCACCTCCTCGGCGGTCTCCCGCCGGGTGCGCGAGTTCGGCACGCTGAAGGCGCTGGGCTGGACGTCGGGCCGGGTGACCCGGCAGGTGGTCGGCGAGGCCGTCGTGCACGGCCTGGTCGGCGGGGCCCTCGGCATCGCGCTCGGGCTGGCGGGCGCGTACGCCGTCACCGCGGTCAGCCCCACCCTGCAGGCCCAGCTCGGCGGCGGAGGCGGCGGCGCGGGCGGCCCCGCCGGCGGTCCCGGCGGTGGTGGCATGGCCGGTCCCGTACGGCAGGCGGCCACCAAGACCCTCGACGTCGCCCTCACCGCGCCGGTCAGCCTCATCACCATCGCCCTCGCGGTCGGCCTCGCGGTGGCCGGCGGTCTCGTCGCCGGTGCCTTCGGCGGCTGGCGCGCCTCCCGCCTCCGGCCCGCGGACGCGCTGCGCCGCGTCGCATAGCACCCGCCCGGCGCCCGTCCGGGGCAGGCCCGGCGCAGGTCCGGGGCCCTCACGCCCGTAAGCACTCCAGGAGTTGACCCACACCCATGTACGAACTCAGAGGCGTCACCCGGCGCTACACCCGCGGCAGGGAAACCGTCCACGCCCTCGACGGCGTCGATCTGACGATCCCCGACGGAGACCGGCTCGTCATCCAGGGACCCACCGGCGGCGGCAAGTCCACGCTGCTGCAGATGCTCGGCGGCCTCGACCGGCCCAGCTCCGGCGAGGTCGTCCTCGACGGCACCGACCTCGCCACCCTGCCCGAGGCCCGGCTCACCCGGGTGCGCAGCGAGAACATCGGCTTCGTCTTCCAGTCCTTCAACCTGATCCCGACCCTCACCGCGCAGGAGAACGTCGAGACCGCCCTCGTACCGCTCGGGGTGCGGGCCAAGGAGCGGCGGGAGAAGGCCGCCGAGGCGCTGGCGTCGGTCGGGCTCGGCGAACGGCTCGGGCATCTGCCCGCCGAGATGTCCGGCGGGCAGCAGCAGCGGGTGGCCATCGCGCGGGCGCTGGTGAAGGAGCCGAAGGTGCTGCTCGCCGACGAACCCACCGGAAACCTCGACGAGTCGATGCGCGACGAGATCATGGACGTGCTGATCCGCATGTGGAAGGAGCTGGGGCTCACCTTCGTCATGGTCACCCACGACTCGTCCCTGGCGAAACGGGCACCGCGGGTGGCGACCATCCGCAAGGGCCGCATCACGGTGAAGGAGAACCCGGCCGCCTGACCGGGCACGCGGAAAGCGTGCGGCGACGCGCCCCGGCAGCCCTCCAGGAACTCGGTCCAGGAGCCGCCCTGCTTCTTGCTGCGCGACTCGACCACACCGTGCAGGTAATTGTGTTGAGGATGGCCAGGTCCTCCGGCTCACGGCAGGTGAGGGACACGACGGTGCTGCGCGGCTCGGCGATCTTCGGCTGGGCGAGTGCCATGGCGACGGTGCCGCCGCCGAGCTCGGTGCGCAGCAGGGTCTGGGTGTGGCCGCCGTTCGGCGCACGGTCCGCGCGGACGCCCGCCCGGACGTCCACGCGGGCGTCCGGGCAGGCGTCCGGGCATCCGGGCGGCCTCAACCCGTCGATCAGGTAACGGAGTTCCGGCAGTGGTGTCACAGATACCCGTCGACTCGGTGTTCTTCTCCTGAGCCTCTTGAGGCGTTTGAACACCACTCGGCATACTGCGTGATCCGGGGGGTGCGCACATGCGTACGAGACCACCCCCGGTCGGGTGAAGGGGAATTCGCCCGGCAACTCCGCTAGGGGGAACCTTGCGCAGACAATTCAAGAGAGCGCGCGCGACGGGCGCGGCCACGGTCGCCACGGCAGCCGCCGTGGCGCTCGTGGCGGGCATGACCGGCCCGGCCGCGGCGAACGGGGAACGGACGGCGGCGGGCACCGCGGCCGGTACGACGTACACGAACGCGGCGCAGTCGAAGGCGCCGTCCTCGGCGAAGACCAAGCACCGCATCACCCTCATCACCGGCGACCGGGTCGCCGTGGACGCCAAGGGCCGCGTGGTCGGCCTGGAGCGGGCCAAGGGGAGGGAGCACATACCCGTCCAGATCAGCAGGTCCGGCGGCCACACCCACGTCCTTCCGGCGGACGCCGCCCGGCTGATCGCGAGCGGCAAGCTCGACCGGCGGCTCTTCGACATCACCGAACTCGGCAAGGACGCCACCCGCCGCTCCCAGCAGCGCGGCCTGAAGGTCATCGTCGGGTACCAGGGACGCGCCACCGCCGCGAAGTCCGACGTCCGCGAGGCGGCCGACCTCCGCCGGACCCTCGGCACCCTGAACGCGGACGCGGTGCAGACCCCGCACGAGGACACCCCCGACCTGTGGGAGGCGGTCACCGACGGCGACCGGACCGCGTCCGGCATCGCCCACGTCTGGCTCGACGGCGTCCGCGAGGTGGCCCTCGACAAGTCCGTCGCGCAGATCGGCACCCCCAAGGCGTGGGCCGCCGGCTACGACGGCAAGGGCGTGAAGATCGCCGTCCTGGACACCGGTGTCGACGCGACCCACCCGGACCTGAAGGGCCAGGTGACCGCGTCCAAGGACTTCACCGGTTCGTCGGGCACCGGCGACAAGGTCGGCCACGGCACGCACGTCGCGGCGATCGCGGCCGGTACCGGAGCAAAGGGCGGGGGCAAGTACAAGGGCGTCGCCCCCGGTGCCAAGGTCCTCAACGGCAAGGTCCTCGACGACTCCGGCTTCGGTGACGACTCCGGCATCCTCGCCGGCATGGAGTGGGCGGCCGCACAGGGCGCCGACGTCGTCAACATGAGCCTGGGCGGCGGAGACACCGCCGAGATCGACCCGCTGGAAGCGGCGGTCAACAAGCTCTCCGCGGACCAGGGCATCCTGTTCGCCATCGCGGCGGGCAACGAGGGCCCGAAGTCGATCGGTTCGCCCGGCAGCGCCGACGCCGCCCTCACCGTGGGCGCCGTCGACGACAAGGACAAGCTCGCCGACTTCTCCTCCACCGGCCCCCGTACCGGTGACGGCGCGGTCAAGCCGGACGTCACCGCGCCCGGCGTCGACATCACGGCCGCCTCGGCCAAGGGCAACTTCATCGCCGAGGAGGTCGGCGAGAAGCCGGCCGGCTACATGTCCATCTCGGGCACGTCGATGGCGACCCCCCATGTCGCGGGCGCGGCCGCGCTCCTGAAGCAGCAGCATCCCGACTGGGCCTACACGGAGCTGAAGGGCGCGCTCACCGGCTCCACCAAGGGCGGCGCGTACACGGCGTTCCAGCAGGGCTCCGGGCGGGTCCAGGTCGACAAGGCCATCCAGCAGACGGTGATCGCCGACCCGGTCTCGGTGAGCTTCGGCGTCCAGCAGTGGCCGCACACCGACGACAAGCCGGTCACCAAGCAGCTGACCTACCGCAACCTCGGCACCGAGGACGTCACCCTGAAGCTGACGTCCACCGCCACCGACCCCAAGGGCAAGGCGGCCCCGGCCGGCTTCTTCACCCTGGGCGCCACCACGGTGACGGTCCCGGCGGGCGGCAAGGCCTCCGTCGACCTCACCGCCGACACCCGGCTCGGCGGCACGGTCGACGGCGCGTACTCGGCGTACGTGGTCGCGACCGGTGGCGGACAGAGCGTCCGCACGGCTGCGGGCGTGGAGCGGGAGGTCGAGTCCTACGACGTGACGCTCAAGGTCCTCGGCCGCAACGGCAAGGCCACCGGCGACTACATGGCCAGCCTGGACGCCCTCTCCGGCGCGGCGGCCGGCGAGTGGTTCATGCCCTACGACGCCGACGGCACCGTCACCGTCCGGGTGCCCAAGGGCAACTACCTCATGGACGCCGCGGTGTTCGCCGACTCCGAATCGGCGAAGTGGAAGGGCGCCGACTGGCTCTCCCAGCCGAAGCTGAGCGTCACCAAGAAGACCACGGTCACCCTGGACGCCCGCAAGGCCAAGCCGGTGAAGATCACCGTGCCGGACAAGGCGGCCAAGCCGGAGTTCGCCTTGGCCGACTACACCGTGGAGACGAAGAATTCCATCTCCGGCTCCGGCTGGTGGCTGGAGTCGTACGCCAACTTCCGCTCCGCCCACCTCGGCCCGCAGATCACCGACGGCTCGCTGACCCAGCAGTGGGACGCCCACTGGAGCAAGGGCGCCAAGGCGCAGTACAGCACCACCACCGGCGGCAAGGTCAAGAAGCTCGCCACCGGCTTCACCCGTACCTACAAGGCGTCCGAACTGGCCACGGTGAAGGTCGGCATGGGCTCGGCGGCGAGCGGCAAGAAGAAGGGCGCGGTCAGCGCCACCGGCTGGCTGCCGGACACCTTCTCCGCCTCCTCGATCGGCATCCCGCAGACCCTGCCCGGCACCCGCACCCTGTACCTGTCCACCAAGGGCGGGGTGAAGTGGGACCTCGGCTTCGAGCAGCACGGCGGTGTCGACGCGGAGGGCTGGCCGATCATCGAGGCCGGTTACACCGTCGGTGACTCACTGGCCTTCAAGGCCGGCAAGAAGTACTCCCGGACCGTGAACACGGCCGTCTTCGGGCCGCGTCTCACCTCGGATTCCGGCCTCTTCCGCGACGGCAACAGCATCTACGGGTACCTCCCGCTGTTCGCCGACGGCAAGGGCAACCCCGGCGTCTCCCTGTTCACCTCGGCCACCACCAGCCTCTACCGCAACGGCACCAAGGTCGGCTCCCACGGCGACCCGCTGCTCGGGGGAGAGGAGTTCACGGTTCCCTCCGGGGACGCCTCCTACAAGCTGACGACCTCGGTCAAGCGCAGCGCCAAGGTCTCCGCCGCCTCCACCCGCATCGACGCGAGCTGGACCTTCCGCTCCAAGAAGACCTCCGACGTGAAGAAGCTGCCCGTCTCCACGGCCCGCTTCCAGGCGGTCACCGGACTGGACAGCAAGGTCAAGGCGGGCAAGAAGGCCACCTTCCCGGTCACCGTCGAGGGCGCCGCCAAGGGCAAGAACCTCAAGTCCCTGACGGTGTACGTCTCCTACGACTCCGGGAAGACCTGGAAGAAGACCACCGTCAAGAAGGGCAAGATCACCGTCAAGAACCCCGCCAAGAAGAAGGCGATCTCCTTCCGCGCCAACATCGTCGACAAGAAGGGCAACAAGTCGACGGTCTCGATCTACCACGCCTACCACGGCAAGTGAGCCGCCCGCCGGCCCACTGCTGAGCACCGGGCGAGGGCCCGCCGGAAGCACGGCTTCCGGCGGGCCCTCCGCATGCGCGACGCCCGGCCCGCGGACCTCCCGGCCTGCACGCGCGGCTCTTGCGGACCGCTCCGGTCTGCGGGCCGCCCAGCTGCCGCGCCGGACGGTCCTCAGTGCGGCAGCGTGGCCGGGCTGCCGCCGTTGGCCTCGTAGCCCGCGACCGCCAGGGCCCGGTAGACCGCGAACTCCGCGGCGGGATCCGGGGACAGGGTCCAGGGCAGCGCGCCGACATGGCCGTCGATGTGTATCAGCTGGTCCATGGCCTCCGCCCAGCGCTCACCCCGGACCAGGAAGAACACCAGAAGATGCCGGACGTGCGCCGCCATCGGGTCGTCGGGGCGGGCCGAGTGCACCGCGTGCAGCGCGCCGTGGACCGCCCTGGTCACCACCTGGCTCTGGTAGAAACCGCTGACCAGGTTCACCTCCGGCAGATGCTCGAACACGGCGAACAGCGGCATCGCGGCCAGCAGCGAACCCTGCGGTGCGCGCGCCGCCGCGGCCTCCGCGAACGAGTTCGCCAGTTCCCGCGAGCCGTGCCACTTCTCGCACCAGTAGTGCAGCGCGGCCAGATGCGCCCCCATGTGGGCCGGCGCCCGGTCCAGGATCCTCAGCCAGACCTGCTCGAAGTCCTTCTGCTCGTAGGCCAGTCCACGGGCCACCGAGAGCTCCACGATGTACGGGACCGGATCACCGGGCGCCAGCAGCGCCGCATCGCCGCACGCCGCCCGCGCCTCCTCCATGATGATCCGGAACTCGTCCGTCCCCCGCGTCGCCGTCCGCCACGCCTGCTGCACCAGGAACTCCGCGTGCACCGCCGCACCGCCCGCGTCCTTGGGCGCCTCGGCGCGCCACGCCCGCAGCCACTGCCCGCCCGGCGCCTCACCGGCCCCGCCGGGCCGCGCGGCGAGCTCCAGCGCGGCGGCGCCCGCGAAGGCCTGCACGCGCTGCCAGCGCAGCTCGCTCTTCGCGTCCGTACCGGCCAGCAGCTGCTGCGCCCCGCGGTAGTCCTGGGTGCGCTGGACCAGCTCCAGGACATCCAGGAGGTCCTGGTCGGGGCCGGGCATCCGGATGTCCAGCTGCTCCTCGAGGGCGAAGCCGTAGGCCGCCGGGTCCGCCGCGTCCGGATGGCCGGGGGGCACCTGCGCGATCCCGCCGCGCGTGCGCCTGAGGAACGGCACCAGCACGAAGCCGATCATGACCAGCCCGAGCAGGACCAAGAGAATCTCCATGCCACAAGCGAACCAGATCGCGTCGACGATTGGCGAACCTGCCGTCCGATCTGTGGAAAACTCCGCGCGCGGGGGGACCCCCGGGCGTGCGGGGAACTCCCTGACGCGTCGTCCACCGTGCGCGGACTACCCTCGGGGCCCATGAGCGACAGGCACATCAGTCAACACTTCGAGACACTCGCGATCCACGCGGGCAACACCGCGGACCCCCTGACCGGCGCGGTGGTCCCGCCGATCTACCAGGTGTCCACCTACAAGCAGGACGGCGTCGGCGGCCTGCGCGGCGGCTACGAGTACAGCCGCAGCGCCAACCCGACCAGGACCGCGCTGGAGGAGAACCTCGCCGCCCTGGAGGGCGGCCGCCGCGGCCTCGCGTTCGCGTCCGGGCTGGCGGCCGAGGACTGCCTGCTGCGTACGCTGCTCAGCCCCGGCGACCACGTGGTGATCCCGAACGACGCCTACGGCGGCACGTTCCGGCTGTTCGCCAAGGTCGTCGCCCGCTGGGGAGTGGAGTGGTCGGTGGCCGACACCAGCGACCCGGCCGCCGTCCGGGCCGCCCTCACCCCGAAGACCAAGGTCGTGTGGGTGGAGACCCCCTCCAACCCGCTGCTCGGCATCACCGACATCGCCGCCGTCGCCCAGATCGCCCGGGACGCCGGAGCCCGCCTCGTCGTCGACAACACCTTCGCCACGCCCTACCTCCAGCAGCCGATCGCGCTCGGCGCGGACGTCGTCGTGCACTCCCTGACCAAGTACATGGGCGGCCACTCGGACGTCGTCGGCGGCGCCCTGATCACCGGCGACCCGGAGCTCGGCGAGGAGCTGGCCTACCACCAGAACGCGATGGGCGCGGTCGCCGGACCGTTCGACTCCTGGCTGGTGCTGCGCGGCACCAAGACGCTCCCGGTGCGCATGGACCGGCACAGCGAGAACGCCACCAAGGTCGCCGACATGCTCAGCCGGCACGCGCGCGTGACGAGCGTCCTCTACCCGGGCCTGCCGGAGCACCCCGGCCACGAGGTCGCCGCCAAGCAGATGCGGTCCTTCGGCGGCATGGTCTCCTTCCGCGTGGAGGGCGGCGAGGAGGCGGCCGTCGAGGTCTGCAACCGGGCCGAGGTGTTCACGCTGGGTGAGTCCCTGGGCGGCGTCGAGTCGCTGATCGAGCACCCCGGGCGCATGACGCACGCCTCGGTGGTCGGCTCCGCGCTCGAGGTCCCCGGCGACCTGGTGCGCCTCTCGGTGGGCATCGAGAACGTCGACGACCTGCTCGAAGACCTCCAGCAGGCCCTCGGCCGGTAAGGCCGCGCGGAGGGGCCGGCGGGGTGCGCGCCCGGCCGGTTCACCAGCCCGTCAGGGGTGGAGTCGTCCGTGACGGCGGCTCCACCCACGGGTGCGTGGTCAACGCCCAGATCACGAAGGCCAGGCTCGCCGCGAGCAGCACCAGCCACCCCAGGCGGCGGGCGAGCGCCCTGCGCCGCAGCATCCGGGCACCGCGGCGCGCGGCCTCCGCGGGCAGGTCGGGCGGCACCGGTGGCGGTGCCTGCTCCAGCAGCCGCCGGACGGCCGCGGCACGGCCCCGGCTCATGACGAGACCGTCCCGACGCCCCGCACCGAAGGAGCCGGCGCACGCCGCCGCCGGTCCAGTACCGCGGTCGTCGCGCGGTTGCAGATCGCGTGGACCCGGTCCGCGGACAGGCCGAGCAGGGCCGCCGTCTGCTCCTCGGTGACGTCCTCGTGGAGCCGCAGCACCAGGATCAGACGCTCCTGCGGGCCGAGCCCGGCCAGCGGACCCGCGGGGTGCGGACGGGAGCGGAGCAGGCCGCCGCGCTCGTGCCAGGCGGTACGGGCGAAGCGGGTGGCCAGGTACCGGCGGGTCCGGTCGTAGGGATCGTCACCGTGCAGCCGGTCCCAGCACGCGTACGTGTGGGCCAGCGCCAGGGTCAGCAGGCGCCGCGCGCGGGGGTTGTCGTCCCGCGCCTCCGCCGTGAGCAGGGTGGCGGCGTGCAGCAGCCGCCCGCCCGCGCCCGCGACGAACGCCTCGAACTCGCGGGCCCGGCGGGCGTCCCGGGACGCATGTCCTTGGATCAACCGCGCCTCCCGCACGCCTCTGCCCGGACCGGTCCCGGCCGCGAACGGCCTTCGGCGACGCGTGCGACGGGACCCGCATCTCATCTCAGGGCAGGGCCCACCCCGCGGTCAAGAGCCGCGCACGGCCCGGCGCGCAGGGCCTCTCGTACGGGTCAGCCGGATCAGCCGGGCCGGCCGGATCAAGCCGGGCCGGCCGGGTCAGGACTCCGGCTGACCGTCCTCCGGTCCCTGTCCCCCCGGAACCGACATCCGCGCGGAGAGCGCGCCGTTGAAGCGCGTGAGGAGCGCGCAGAACACCTCGCGCTCCCCCGGTTCCCAGTCGTGGGTCAGGTCGGCCATCAACTGGCGCCGTGAGGAGCGCACTTCCTCCAGGCGCGCCTGTCCGCGCGGAGAGAGCTGGAGCACGACCGCCCGGCCGTCCTCGGGGTGCGAGGTGCGCTTCACCAGTCCGGTGTCCACCAGCGGGGCCACCTGCCGGGTGACGGTCGACGAGTCGATGCCCATGCCGGCGGCGAGCGCCTTGACACCCATCGGGCCTTCTTTGTCGAGGCGGTTGAGCAGGAGGTAGGCGGCGCGGTCCATGGAGTTGCGTACCTGGCCGACGCCGCCCAGCCGGGTCTGTTCGGCGCGCCGGGCGAACAGTGCCACCTCGTGCTGCAGCGTGTCGAGAAGACCGGTGTCACCGCCGGTCGTCATGTCCATCGACATGTCAGGTGTAGTGGGCATGGCCGGAGGCTCACTTCGTGGAGGGCTGCTTTATTGGGGGACAGAGTACGCGGCCGGGGGCCCCGTCGTACCGGCGCTGCGCAAAGCCGTATCCGTGGATCGGTCACCGCGATCGCCGACGGCCGTGAACTGCGATGCTGGAGTCATGAACCACGGCATGGCCGAATCCCTGCGTACCGTCACGGCCGACGATGTGCGCGGTGCCCGGAAGATGCTCTCGGGTGTGGCGAGGATGACCGCGATGGAGAGCAGCAGGCACCTGTCCCGGACGGTGGGCACACCGGTGCACCTCAAGTGCGAGAACCTCCAGCGGACGGGGTCGTTCAAGCTGCGCGGCGCGTACGTCCGGATCGCCGGGCTGCTGCCCGAGCAGCGCGCCGCCGGTGTGGTCGCGGCGAGCGCCGGCAACCACGCGCAGGGCGTCGCGCTCGCGTCCTCGCTGCTCGGGGTGCGGTCGACGGTGTTCATGCCGAAGGGCGCCCCGCTGCCGAAGATCAGCGCCACCCGGGAGTACGGCGCCGAGGTGCGCCTGCACGGCCAGGTGGTCGACGAGGCACTGGCCGCCGCCGAGGAGTACGCGGACGAGACGGGCGCCGTGCTGATCCACCCCTTCGACCACCCCGACGTCATCGCGGGCCAGGGCACCGTGGGCCTGGAGATCCTGGAGCAGTGCCCCGAGGTGCGCACGATCGTCGTCGGCATGGGCGGCGGCGGGCTGATCGCCGGGATCGCCGTCGCGGTGAAGGCGCTGCGGCCGGACGTCCGGATCATCGGGGTGCAGGCGGCGGGCGCGGCGGCGTATCCGCCCTCGCTGGCGGCCGGGTATCCGGTGTCGGTGCGCGATCCGGCGACGATGGCCGACGGCATCAAGGTGGGGCGGCCCGGCGATGTGCCGTTCGGGATCGTCGAGCACCTGGTGGACGAGGTCCGCACGGTCACCGAGAGCGAGTTGTCCGCCGCCCTGCTGCTCTGCCTGGAGCGGGCCAAACTGGTCGTCGAACCGGCCGGGGCGAGCCCGGTGGCGGCGTTGCTGAGCCGCCCCGACGCGTTCGCGGGCCCGGTCGTCGCGGTGCTCTCCGGTGGCAACGTCGACCCGGTGCTGATGGAGCGGGTGCTGCGGCACGGCATGGCGGCACAGGGCCGCTACCTGGCCGTCCGGCTGCGGCTGACGGACCGGCCGGGCGCTCTCGCGTCGCTGCTCGGGGCGTTGTCGGTGGTGGACGCCAACGTCCTCGACGTGAGCCATGTACGGACCGATCCGCGGCTCGGGCTCACGGAAGTGGAGGTCGAGGTGCACCTGGAGACGAAGGGCCCGGAGCACTGCGCCGAGGTCGAACAAGCCCTGCGGAACGCGGGCCACACGGTCATGGACTGACCCGCTCATGGACTGACCCGCTCATGGACTGGCCCGCTCATGGACTGGCCCGCTCATGGACTGGCCCGGGCGCCCGGCCCGTGCGGCCCGGCGACGGGATGACGAGGCCCCCGGCGCCGCGGCGGGGACGCTCACGCGTCCCGCGGCGGGCATGGCGCCGGGGGCACCCTCACGGTCCTGAGCCGTGGGTCGTGGGTCAGCCCTTGTACGGCTCGGCCTTCAGGATCTTCACGGAGGCCGTCTTGCCGTTCGGCAGTTCGTACTCCACGGTCTCGCCGATCCGGTGGCCGGTCACCCCGGCACCCAGCGGGGACTGCGGGGAGTACGTCTCGATGTCCGCACTCGCGTACTCGCGCGAGGCGAGGAGGAAGGCCAGCGTGTCGTCCTCGTCGCCGTCGAAGGCGATCGTCACGACCATGCCCGGCGCCACCGAACCGTCGGCCGCCGGCGCCTCACCGACCTTGGCGCTTTCGAGGAGCTGGGTGAGCTGCCGCACGCGGAGCTCCTGCTTGCCCTGCTCCTCCTTGGCCGCGTGGTACCCGCCGTTCTCCCGCAGGTCGCCCTCCTCTCGCGCAGCGGCGATCTTGGCGGAGATCTCCGTACGCGCGCGACCAGTAAGGTAGTCAAGCTCGTCCTTGAGCTTGTTGTACGCCTCCTGCGTCAGCCAGGTGGCGTTCTCGCTGGTCTGGGTCACTGGTGCTCCTCGTAGGTGCTGGAATACAAAGCAACGCCCTCCCTGAAGGATGTTCCTCCACGGATGGGCGAAACCACGAGCCTAACAATTCAGCGGCCAAAGGGGGAGGACATATGCCATCGGAGCCGTTTTTTCGCAGGTCAGCGGCCCTGTGCCGTGTGCGACACCGGCCCCCGGCAGCGGCGGAGCCGTCCGGAGCGGGCCGGAGTCAGCCGGCGTGGCAGCCGAGCAGCTCGGCCGTCGCGGCCGGGGAGGTCGTGCGGAGCGTGACGACCTCGTCGAAGCGTGTGCCGTCCCCGTCGAAGCGGAAGTCGGCGCGGCCCACCTCGGCGCCGTCCACGGTCTGGGAGCGCACCGTGCAGTAGCCGTCCACGCCCGCGTCCTTGTGGACCTCCAGGCGCACCTGCACGCTCTCCTGCGAGGTGTCGAAACCGATCATCTCGCCGCTGATCTGGCTACCCGCTACGTAGTGGTAGCCGAACCAGCCGATCAGGGCCAGCATCACCGCGCCCAGGCCCGCACCGACGATCTTGAGGGTGCGGTCGGCACGTTCGTCCGAGGTGCGGCCGTACCGGCCCTCGGGCGGTCGCGTACTCGCCGTACTCATGATCGTCTCCTCGGCGGGAAGGTGGGGACGCCTGTCCCGGGCGGTGCCCGGTGCCGGGCTCCGGAATTATTCGCCCCCGGCTTGGGTCACTATAGAAGTCTTCCGTCCTTCGCCCGACCGCCACCCCACCGCGACGTCCCAAGGGGACGACAGCCGGGGGAACCGCACCGGGCACCCGGGCGCCTACCGACTTGAGGAATGAGTCTTGACCGAGCAGCTGCGACTGATGGCCGTGCACGCCCACCCCGACGACGAGTCGAGCAAGGGCGCGGCCACCATGGCGAAGTACGTGTCCGAGGGGGTGGACGTGCTGGTCGTGACCTGCACGGGCGGGGAGCGCGGCTCCATCCTCAACCCCAAGCTGCAGGGCGACCCGTACATCGAGGAGAACATCCACGAGGTGCGCAGGAAGGAGATGGACGAGGCCCGGGAGATCCTCGGTGTGCAGCAGGATTGGCTCGGCTTCGTCGACTCCGGCCTGCCCGAGGGCGACCCGCTGCCCCCGCTGCCCGAGGGCTGCTTCGCCCTGGAGGACGTCGACAAGGCGGCCGGTGAGCTGGTGCGGAGGATCCGCGCGTTCCGTCCCCAGGTGATCACCACCTACGACGAGAACGGCGGCTATCCGCACCCCGACCACATCATGACCCACAAGATCACGATGGTGGCCTTCGAGGGCGCGACGGACGTCGAGAAGTACCCGGAGAGCGAGTTCGGCCCGGCCCACCAGCCGCTGAAGGTCTACTACAACCAGGGCTTCAACCGCCCCCGCACCGAGGCGCTGCACCGGGCGCTGCTGGACCGCGGCCTGGAGTCGCCGTACGGGGACTGGCTCAAGCGCTGGGCGGAGTTCGAGCGCAAGGAGCGCACGCTCACCACGCACGTCCCGTGCGGGGACTTCTTCGAGGTCCGTGACAGGGCCCTGATCGCGCACGCCACCCAGATCGACCCCGACGGCGGCTGGTTCCGGGTGCCGATGGAGATCCAGAAGGAGGTCTGGCCCACCGAGGAGTACGAGCTCGCGAAGTCGCTCGTCGACACATCCCTCCCCGAGGACGACCTCTTCGCGGGCATCCGGGACAATGCCTGACATGAGCGCTAGCGCAAGCCTGGCAATGAGCCACCTGGTCACCCTCGCCGAGGTCGACAAGGACAAGGTCACCCCCGGCGTCCTCGGCTTCATCGTCTTCGCGGTGATGGCCCTGGCGGTCTGGGGCCTGATGAAGTCGATGACCCGCCACATGAACCGGGTCGACTTCGACGAGCCCGCGGCCCGCCGGACCGGATCCGACGACGCCACGGAGCCGGCGTCGTCCGGCGCGGCCGAGAAGAAGAAGCAGAGCTGAGCCGCGTAGCGTCTCTGATCAGCTGAGCGAACCTGTGCGAACCGTGGGGTCCGGTGGGGGTTCTGCCCACCTGGGCGGGGAAGCGTGAGCGTGCAGGTGGAAGCC
This sequence comes from Streptomyces cathayae, assembly GCF_029760955.1. Classification (GTDB taxonomy): domain Bacteria; phylum Actinomycetota; class Actinomycetes; order Streptomycetales; family Streptomycetaceae; genus Streptomyces; species Streptomyces cathayae. The sequence goes on along the minus strand of NZ_CP121682.1, from coordinate 3,040,693 downwards.
CGCGCCCAGTGCTGCCCCTCGCGGCCGGTGGCCGGTGGTGGGTGTGCTGGTCGTCGTCACGTCCTGGTGCCGGTGGGCTGCGCGGGGCAGCCGGGTCCGGTCCGTGTGAGCGTGTCCCTCCGGACGCTTGCCCGCCGGGCCTTGCGGTCTGGTGGGGGAGGGTGTCCGGCGTCGCCTGGGCGTCGGACGTGCCGTCTGAGGCCGGGTGGGCCCGGTCTTGGACCGGTCCCGGCCGGTGCTGGTGGTCGGGGTGATGGCGGCTTCGGCTTCGAGGTCGTCGACCACGGAGCGGATGGCCATGGCGCCGCCGGTGCGGCCTGTGACGGTCTTGGCCTGGTGGGTCAGGCCGCGTGCGGCGATACGCTTCCACGCGCCCGTGTCGCGGTCGCCCTGGTATCCGCAGGACGGGCAGAGCGCCCATTTCTAGCCCGGGGTGGTGGGCCGGTCCGGTGCCTTGCGGTGCCGCAGCGGCACGAGGCACTGGGGACAGTGTCTGGAGGTGTTGCGGGCCGGCACGGTGATGACGGCGATCCCCGCTTCGGCGGCCAGGTGCCGCATCCGGTCGACGATCCGCCCGCGCACCTGCTGGGAGAGCCGGGTGTTCATCGTGCGGCCCATGCCGAGGGCCTCCATCGAGCGGAGGTCTTCGACGTAGATCACGCTCGCTTCGGCGGTGACGGCCTGGTCGACGGCCCAGCGGGCGGCAGCCTGTGCGAGGGCGTCATTGAGGTTCGACCTGCGGGCGGACACGCGCCGGATCTCGTCGGTGAGGGCCAGCGTCCTGGCCGCCAGCGGATGGTCGGTGTCGTCGCCGATGAGCCGCTGGTAGTGGTCGGCCTTCGCCTGCAGGTGCTCGAACAGGCGGCGCAGGCGGTGCTGTTTCGCGAGCACGCCGGCCGTACGGAACATGCCCCCGGAGCCGGGAGCGGTGATACGCCCGTCCTCGTGGAGGCGGGCGGTGCCGGCGGACAGCAGGGTGTTCAGGCCCCAGTCCACCCCGAGCGCGACGGTGTGTCCGGTACGCCGGGTCTTCGGGACGGCGTGGGTGTAGGCGAGATCAGCCCGTACCGTGCCCTGGTGGATGCGCAGGGTGGGCAGGTGCAGCACCGCGCTTTTGGGGATCGTCGGCGGCAGCGCAACGGGGCAGGCGATCCACGTCCAGTCCCGGTAGGACCGCGGGTCGGGCCGGGTGGGAAGCTGTAGCCGCAGCAGTGCCCGGCCCGGATCGCTCTCGTGCCGTTCGATGGTGGCCTGCTGTCTGTCGCAGGCGGACAGCAGCAGCATCCGGGCCACCCGGGGCGCGGCCTCCAGCTGGAACACATCGGTCGGCATCCGCCCGTGCTTCCTGGCGAACGCGGCGATCTGCCGGGTGCGGGACTTGATGACGCTGGACGGCAGATGCTGCCCGCCGGGTACCGCTTCGCGGACCGCGTCCCACTCCTGGGCGGTCCGCCTGGCCGGATCGGCGGGCCAGGCCCCAAGGACACCGCAGGTGAGGTCCGCGCGCCACTTCGCACAGCGGAGCGTGCGGCCGGCCTGTTCCTGGGCCATGCGCACGATCCGGTCGTTGACCTTCACACCCTTGGGAGCGGTCACGGTCCAGCCCAGGCGGCGCAGCGCCATCCAGGCGTTCGACGGAAGCTTCCGGCCGCTCGCGTCCTCACCGGAGGCGAGGATGTCCACGTCGGTGGTGTTCCAGCGCTCGGCCGTCAGCTCGCTTGTCATGCCGGACACCAGGTCCACGGCCCAGCCGACCCGCTCGGCCAGCAAGGAGGCGGACACGAGTTCACCGGTCTTCTCGTCGACCGCCGCGCGCAGCAGGCCACGAGCGCACGCTGTGCGGGAGGTCTCGCCCTCGCCGACCGGCAGCTTCCGGCTCACCAGCCCTCCTTCACCCGTGATGCTGTCATCCGATCAACGACACACCCGCGCAAAGGTCACACATGCGAACCTCACACTCGCCTGCCATACCGAAACCGGTACCGGACGCACGACACGACATCACCAGATGACACCCTCACTACGGACACCAAAGGAAACGCGTGAGCCTTCCGCCCCCCGGAGGGCTACGCGGCAGCACCCTGCCGGGCCTGTGGCAGCCTGCCGGTCCTGTGGCAGCACCCGCTGGGCCCGTGCCCCTACGCGGCTGACCCCGTGGGCACCCCCATCACCTCGCGGGCGTGGAGGCTGGGGACCATGCCGAGGTGCCAGGCCTGCCAGCCCGCCTCCAGGCTGACCCCGCGCTCCAGCAGGAGCTGGTAGGCGTCCACGTAGTCGCCCAGCTTCTCGTCGCGGGCGGCGTGCGCGGTCCGGGCCAGCTGCGCCAGGTCCTCCTGGGCCACCGCCGTACCGACCTCGGTACCGCCCGGGGCCGCGTACGGCAGGAGCGTGCAGCGCAGGAACCGGGCCCAGTCCTCGCCGCGCCGGTCCCCGTAGGACGCGAACAGCGCCGTCGCCTCGTCGCACAGGGCCAGCGCCTGCTGGGTGCGGGCGTTGCCCGCGTCGACGACCGCCAGCTCCAGGCACGTCCACGCCTCGCCGTGGGCCACCCCGATCCGCTGGAAGTCCGCGCGGGCGTCGACCAGCAGCTGACGGGCGAAGCCCGAGTTGCGCAGCGAACCGGTCCGCGCGGCCCGCTGATCGCGGGTCACCCGGGCCGAATGGTGCCGGGCGCAGGCCAGCCCGTAGACGTCCCGCATCCGGGAGAACATGGTGCGGGACCGCTCCAGCTCGCGCACCGCCCGGTCCAGGTCCCCGGTCTCCTCCAGCGCCTGGCCCAGGTAGTACAGCGTCCACGCCTCCCCGCGCGCGTCCTCGTTGTCCCGGTGCCGGGCGGCGGCCTGCCGCAGCTCCTCCACCGCCGGGGAGGCGTCCCCGGCGAGCAGCCGGGCCCGGGCCAGCTGGGTCAGCGCCCACGCCTCGCCCCGGGCGTCCCGGGTACGGCCGTACAGCTCGAGCGCCTCGCGCAGCTCGGACTCGGCGTGCGGGACGTCCCCCGTGCGCAGCCTCAGCTGCCCGAGCTGGAAGTGCGCCCAGGCCTGACCGTGCACGGACTCGCCCGCGCGGTGCAGCACCAGCGACTCGGTGAGCAGGTCCAGCGCCTCGGACAGCCGGGCGCGGTCGCGTTCCACCGCGCCCAGCGCGTGCATCGTCCACGCCCGGTCGGCGGCCAGCTGGGGCGCGGACTGCAGGTCCATCGCCTCCCGCAGCCTCGCCGACGCCTCCGTCAGATTGCCCTGGTGGTGCAGCGTGATGCCGAGGGAGGTCAGCGCCCGCGCGGCCCCCGCGTCGTGATGGGTCTCCCGGTACAGGTCGACCACCGAGGACAGCGTCGTCCGCGCCGTGTCCAGTTCACCCAGCTGACGTGCCGCGATACCCGTGCGCCACTGCACCGAACGTCTCAGCAGCCCCTTGTCCACGGTCTGTGCCAGCTCGCTGATCTCACCGAGGCGGTACAGGTCGCCGCGGAGCAGGCAGTAGTCGCACAGCGCGCCGAGGAGGTTCAGCACCGCCGCCTGGTTCACGCCCTCCGAGTGCCGCAGCGCCGCCGTGATGAAGCTCGACTCGTCGTCCAGCCAGCGCAGCGCCTCGTCCAGCGAGGTGAAGCCGTACGGGCCGAAGCGGTCCGAGCGGGTCGACATGTTGCCGTCGACCAGCCGCAGCACCGAGTCGGCGAGCTCGGCGTAGTTCACGATCAGCCGTTCCTGCGCCGCGGTCCGCTCGGCCGGGTCCTCCTCGTCCAGGAGGCGGGCCAGTGCGAAGGCGCGTACGAGGTCGTGCAGCCGGTACCGGCCGGACCGCACCGGGGTGATCAGGCCGGCCCGGGCCAGCGCCTGAAGATGCCGGGTCCCCTCGGCCTCGTCGGTGGCCAGCAACGCGGCCGCCGCCGCGGCGCCCAGCGACACCCGGCCGGCCAGCGCCAGCCGGCGCAGCAGCCGCCGCAACGGCTCCGGCTGGTCGGTGTAGCGCAGCCACAGGGCACGCTCGACCGGGCCCACCGGGCCGTAGGCGCCCAGGTCGGCGGCGAGCGCGCGCGGGGAGCGCGGGCCCAGGGAGGAACCGGCGATCCGCAGCGCCAGCGGCAGCCCGCCGCACAGTTCCCGGACCCGGTCGGCGGAGTCGGCGGCCTCGCTGCCGGTCACCGACGGGTCCTGCGCGACGGCGGCCAGCAGTTCCCCGGTGCCCGCCGCGTCCAGGGCCCGTACCGGCAGCTGGTGCACCCGGGCCGGCAGGTCGTCGGGCAGGCCGAGCGGCGCGCGGGAGGTCACCAGGACCAGACTGTCGGACCGCTCCGGCAGCAGGGTGCGGACCTGCTGCGGATCGGCCGCGTCGTCGAGGACGACCGTCACCGGCATGCCCGTCACATGCTGGTGGTACAGCTCGCTCAGCCGTCTCACCTGCTGGTCGGGGGAGGACCGCTCGCGGAACAGCAGCTGCTCACGGGGCGCCCCCAGCCGGTTCAGCAGATGCAGCAGCGCGTCCCGGGTGGACAGCGGCGGCTCACCGGGGCTGTCGGCGCGCAGATCGACCACGCAGGCGCCGCGGAAGTAGTCCTTCAGGTCGTGCGTCGCGCGCACCGCGAGGGTGGTCCGGCCGCTGCCGGGCTCCCCGTGCAGCACCACCACCGTCGGCTGTGTCTCCGTGCTCGCGCGCGCCGCCCGCACCCACTGCCGGATCCGCGCCATCTCCTGCCGCCGCCCGGCGAACGGCCCCACCGGCTCCGGCAGTTGCCCGAACGACTGCTCCAGCACACTCCGCCCGCGGGCTGCCGCGCTCTTGTCCGCGCCGCGCAGCCGCGGCCCCGTCTGCCGGGAGCCCGTGGACGCGGCGAGCATCCGCTGCTGGTCCAGGAACGGCCGGATGCCCCGCACCTCCAGCGCCGTCAGCCACTGCAGCCGTAACTGCTCCGGCCCGCCCGGCTGGCTCGCCGCGCCGGCCCGGTGGTGCGCGGCGGGCACATGCGCGCCCACCACCTTCACCACGGTCGCCGCCGCGCCGGCCACGCCGACGGCCACGCCCGCGCCCAGCGCCGTCCCGGTCCCCGTACCGAGGGCGAGGTCGGCGACCACGGCCGTGAGCCCGGCCACCCCGGCCACCAGCAGCGGCGTCCCGGCGCCCTCGCGGGCGTACCGCTGGCGGAGGGTGAGCTGCCCGGCCGACGCCTCGTCCAGCGCGCGGGTGTACGCCTCGTACTCCTCGGCCGCCGGCCGCGCGATCGCGTCCAGCGCCCCGCGCGCCCGGGAGAGCAGCACCTTCCCGTCGGCACGCCCGCCCGACCGGCGTACCTCCTCCTCCACAGCCCGTGCCAACAGCCGCTCCGCGTCCGCACGATGACCGTCCCGCATGTCACGTCCCCCTCCGGCGGCCCCGGTCGCCCCCGGTGTGCCCGGAAGTCCTCGGGTCCCTTCCGACCCATCCCCGAGACCCCATCCGGTTATGCGTCGGCCAAGTGTCCTGTGCACAAAGCCTCTTGGAGAGGAGGAGACAGGACGAAACCCGGGAGCGCGGCGGGGCGGGGAGAGGAACCGGATGCTTCCGGGAGCCGGCCGGGCCGCCGCCGTGGACCCGCTCCCCGACCGCGGGCGGACAGGCCGGCGTACCGGTGTGCCGGCGTGCCCCGATCGGCGGACGCCCGCCGGGCCGCCGGGCCCCGCCGGAGGCCGGTGACACCCCCTCCGCGAGGCTACTAGGGGTGAAAGCTGCTACAAATTTTCTAGTCATTCCTAGTCATCTCTAGTCGCGGATGTCGAATATCTTGGCCTTGTGAAGCTTTCGGAGTGGGCCCGGCAGCAGGGCGTGAGCTACCAGACCGCCTGGCGGTGGGTGAAGGACGGGAAGATGCCCGTTCCGGTCCGCCAGGCGCCGTCCGGAACATGGTTGGTCACTGAGCTCGCTCCGGCCGTCTCGGTGGCCTCGGGGCGGGTGGTGGCGTACTGCCGCGTGTCGTCCACCGACCAGAAAGCCGACCTTGAGCGGCAGGCGGCCCGGGTCGTGGCCGGCGCGAACGGGCTCGGCCTGGCCGTCGCCGAGGTCGTCACCGAGGTCGGCTCGGGGCTGGACGGGCGGCGCCGCAAGCTGCACCGCCTGCTGTCCGACCCGCAGACGGCGGTGATCGTGGTCGAGCACCGGGACCGGCTGGCCCGGTTCGGCGTCGAGCATCTCGAAGCCGTCTTGTCGGCGTCCGGGCGGCGCCTGGTCGTCCTCGACCCCACCGAGACCACCGATGACCTGGTACGGGACATCACCGAGGTGCTCACCTCCATGTGCGCCCGCCTGTACGGGCGGCGGGCGGCGAAGAACCGCGCCGCCCGCGCGGTGGCCGTGGCGACCGACGAGGCCGACGAGGCCGCCGAGTGAAGAAGTTCCGGCCGCAGCCCGGGTTCGCCGTGCAGGCGTTCCGGTTCGCACTCGACCCGAACGTCACCCAGGACGCCGCGCTGCGTTCGCACTGCGGTGCCGCGCGGGCCGCCTACAACTGGGCCGTCGGCTGGGTCGAGGCGTCGTGGTGGCAGCGCCGCGCGGAGGAGTCCTACGGCGTCGCCGAGGAGCAGCTGACAAAATGGCGGCCGTGGTCGCTGCCCGTCCTGCGGAAGGCGTTCAACGAGACCAAGCACACCGACCCACGGTTCGCGGCCTGGTGGGAGGAGAACTCGAAGGAGGCGTACTCCACCGGCCTCGCGAACGCGTCGGCCGCGTTCGACAACTACGCCAAGTCGAAGCGGGGCAAGCGCCGTGGCCGTGCGATGGGTATGCCGCGGTTCAGGTCGAAGCGGAAGGCACGTCTGTCCTGCCGGTTCACCACCGGCACGATCCGCGTGGACACCGACGGCCGGCACGTCACGCTGCCCCGCCTGGGCACGGTCCGCACCCACGAATGCACAGTGAAGCTCCTCGACCGCGTCCAGGCCGCAACGGCCCGGATCCTGTCCGCGACGGTGCGGCACGAGCGGGGACGCTGGTTCGTGTCCTTCCAGGCCGAGGTCAAGCGCGACCTCGAACGCGTGGCACGCCCGGACGTGGCCGTCGGCATCGACCTCGGGGTGAAGACCCTCGCGGTCATGGCCGACTCGACGGGCGAGATCCGGCAGGTCCCCAACCTCGGGCACTACGACACCGCACGCAGGCAGCTGCGCCGTGCGTCTCGGATCGTGTCCCGACGCCAGGGCCCCGACCGGCGCACCGGACGGCAGCCGTCGAAGCGGTGGGAGAAGGCCAACGCCCAGCGCAACAAGGTCCACCACCGCGTGGCGAACCTCCGCGCGGACGCCCTGCACAAGCTCACCACCAGCGTGGCCGCCGAGTACGGCACCGTGGTGGTGGAGGACCTGAACGTCGCCGGGATGCTCCGCAACCGGCGTCTGGCCCGTAGGATCGCCGACGCCGGATTCGGCGAGATCCGCCGACAGCTCACGTACAAGACCCGCCGGCGCCACGCCACCCGCCTCGTGGTGGCCGACCGCTGGTACCCCTCCTCCAAGACCTGTTCCGGGTGCGGCGCGGTGAAAGCCAAGCTGCCGCTGCACGTGCGGAGCTATGAGTGCGACGCCTGTGGCCTGGTCATCGACCGGGACGACAACGCCGCACTCAACCTCGCCGCCCTCGCGACGGCCTGCGTGACTGGTACCGGAGTGGCCGGAGACCAGGACACCGCCCCGGCGGTGTCGAAGCCTCGTGGAGCCGACCAGAAGACCCGCGCCACCCGCACCCGTCGCGAGACGGTGACGGGGCGGGCAGGTGGCGCAACCCTGCCGCAGCAGCGGCAGACGGAAGCGAGAGACCGTACTCAAGCCGAGCCCCTGACGCTCTGGTGACGAGACGGACCTTCCTGGACGAAATGCCCGGAAGGCCGAGACCTGGCTACGGTCTCGGCGACGGCAGGATGGAGCACATGGCGAACCGACCGGCCCACGAGACGTCCCCGTACCTCCTTCAGCACGCCGACAACCCCGTCGACTGGTGGCCCTGGTCGGACGAGGCCTTCCCGCAGGCGCGCGAGCGGAACGTGCCCGTCCTGCTGGTTGGAATTCCGAGGCAGACGTCGGGCATCTGCGCAGCGGGAAGAGCGAAACTCGGGTGCCGGGCTTCCGGCGTCTGAGAGTATTGCCGCAGCTACGCCGACGCGTCGTCGGGGCGGCGTGCGCTGGACGTGGTGTGAGGGAACGGAGCCCAGGTGTCGTTGGAGAGGTTCTCGCTGGAGAACTATCGCTGCTTCAGAGAGAAGCAGGAGGTGGAGCTCGGCAAGATTACCATCGTGCTGGGTCGGAATAATTCCGGCAAGAGCGCTGTCGTGCGAGCGCTCCCGCTTCTGTCCATCGGTATCCGCGGCGACTCCTCGTATCCTCTGGACCTGGAGCTGGTTCAGGGCTTCACTCCCTCGTTCGCCGATCTGATCCACGGCTCGTCACCCCATGGGCACATTCGCCTGGGCGCATCGATCGGCATCGAGGGTGGCGAGGTCGTCAGTGCCACCGCCGAGGTCCAGAACATCGCCAACCAGGGAATGCAGCTGGTTTCCTCGTTGGAGATATCCTGCGGGTCGGAGGTCGCGAACATCTCCTGGATTCCCGGCATCGACGCCTACTCTCCCGAGAAGCGCGCTTATCTTATCGACGGCCATGAGGGCAAAGTTGGATTTAGCGGGCTGCTGCCCGATCCGGCCGACTGGCCGGACTCCGTCGGCGGTGTCTGCGGAGTCACCGGGCTGATTCGGGAAGGCCTTGACGAGATCCGGTATCTGGGTCCGTTCAGGAAGAGTCCGGAGCGCTTCTTCCGGTCTCCGGTCAGAACCCTGGGCAGCGTCGGCTACAGGGGGGAGAGGGCCCTCGGCGTACTCGCCGCGGATGAGATGTACGGGCGCGGTCTGATCGGCCGTGAGGCGAACACTCTGCTGGAAAGCATCTTGCCTGGCTGGCGCCTCGAAGTCACCGATGTCGGCTCCGGGATGTACATCCCCAAGCTGCGTTCCTTGCGCGACCCCGATCTCCTCGTCCACATCGATGACGTCGGCACCGGTGTGGTCCAGTTCCTGCCGATAGTCATCCAGCGAGCCGCAGACCGCGTGGAGTCGCCTGCCGGACCTGTGATCGAGATCGTGGAGGAGCCCGAACTCCATCTCCATCCTTCGGCGCACGCCGCGATCGCCGATCTCTATGTTGACGCCGTGCAGGAGTCGCAGGTGCGCTTCCTGGTGGAGACGCACAGCGAGAACTTCCTCCTCAGGCTGCGTCGACGGGTTGCGGAGCGGAAGCTGGCGCCGGAAGACGTGAAGATCTACTTCGTCGAGCAGACCGAGGGGGCCGCTACCCTGCGAAAGATCGAAGTGGATGCCCTCGGCAACCTCGACTACTGGCCGCGGGGAGTCTTCGCAGAGGACTTTGAGGAGGTTCGCGCCCTCGCGGACGCGCAGGCGAATCGGATCAACGATGCGCGTTGAGATTCCGGTCGAGCTGCTGACAGACCGTCAGGGTGACGAAAACGCAGAGCTCATATTGAAGCTGATCGCGTTCTTCAGGGAGGCGCGGCATGAGTGGGTGATCTCCCCCCGTGATGTGGAGGCCGTCCATGCGTTCCTGGAGCGTCACGTCCCGGTCCTGGCGCAGATCTACCTGCTGCTCGCGCAGAAGGCGAGCATGGCTCAGGCTTGGGCGCCGCACGGGGGTACCACCGGCGTGGTCAGGGTGACTGGCGAGACGCTGGCAGCAGACATCCGCGACTTGGAGCGGCCAGCTGTGCTGGTCGTGGAGAACGCGATCTACGACTGGCAGATGATCGAGGCGCTCGCGCGCCTGTTGGGCTGCGAGGACGTCGTCGACGCCAAGGAAGACAGCCGCCTCGGTGTGTACAACGGAGGCGGCAAGGACGGCGCGACTCGGCATGCCGTCGATCAGGCCGCGCAGTTCTCCAGGACCAAGCGTGTGGTCCTAGTCATCGACAGTGACAGTTTCCACCCCACGGACCGGACCGCCAATCATGAGAAGGCTGAAGTCGCGGCCCGCGAAGGCGTCAATTCGCACGTCCTCAGCTTCCGGGAGATGGAGAACTACATTCCCAACCGGGTCCTGGCCCGCCAGCCGAAGAAGACCGTAGGAATGTCCTCCATGGCCAAGCGCCTGGAGTCCCTCAAAAACTTCTCGACCGAGCAGCGCGCCCACTTCGACATGAAGCATGGATTCAAAGGGAAACCGCAGAAGGGCCCCGACAGGAAGGGGTGGCATTCCGGGAAGGTGGGGGCGACCTACGTCATTCCCACGCGCCACGGTGATCTGTACGAAGAAGTGGCGGAGCAGGATCTCATCACCCTCCAGGATGGATTCGGGACGGACTTGCCGGATCTGTTCCTGCAAGAGGTGATGCGCGGCGGCATATCGGATCGGGACCTGGATGGCCTGGGACCCGGAGCGAAGCAGGAATTGCAATCGATGTTCGAGACGATTCGGGGCGTGATCTGAGCATGGGAGATGTCGAGGTGGTTAAGGATATCTCGGTGGTGCCGGAGGTCCATTTCCTGGAGCAGGTGCTGGAGCGGATTTCACAGGGCGAGCTGCGGGTGCCGAAGTTCCAGCGCCCTTTCCTGTGGCGCCCCGAGCAGATGCTTCAGCTCTTCGACAGCATGGAGCGCGGCTATCCGATGGGAAGCCTGCTCATCTGGGAGACCACCATGCCGCTCGAAAGCCTCGACACCATTGGTGGGCGCAGAATTCCGCCGGCACCAGGGGGGGCGAAGGTCGCCTATGTGCTGGACGGTCATCAGCGGCTCTCGACGCTCTTCGGCGTGCTCCACCGCTCAGCTGACGCTCCGCGGTCCACGCGGCAGGAGGACTGGATGTGGTGGGTCTACCGGCCGCTCGTCCGGTCGGAACACGACGGCTTGCGTTACCGCCACTGGAAGAGTGGCGAGGAGGTGCCCAGCCACTTCCTGCCTATGCGGTCCGTGCTGGGGACTCTGGACTTCCTCGAATACGCACGGAAGCTGTCCGATGTCTCCGCCTCTCGTGAGGAGGCCGACCGCCTCACCACGGAGAGCGAGCGCATCGCGAAGCGGGTGAAAAACTACAAGGTCTCCGTGGTGCGTATGGAGGGCGGCACTCTCCAGCAGGCCATCGAGGTCTTTTCCAGGATCAACAGTAGTGGCCAGAAGATGCGTCCCGACCAGATGGTTTCCGCTCTGACCTACGGGACCATCGGCTCGGAGACGCTCAGCGACAAGATGGAGGAGATCAAGGGACGGGTCGCCGCTTCTGGCTTCGGCGAGATCCCGATCATGACGATCTTTCAGACCGTCCTTGCGCTGTCCGGCGAGGAGGACGTGCAGCGGGACACATCCTGGGAGACGATGGCCCGCAAGGTACAGGGCCAGCTCATGACCGCAGTGACGGACACAGACCTGACCCTCCAGCAGGTAGTCGAGTTCCTGCAGAACGAGGTCCGAGTCCCGCTGGCCCGCTTGGTTCCCTACAACATCCAGATCATGCTGCTCGCCGTCTTCTTCCACTTCTCCGGCAAGGTCGAAGCGGAGCAGCGGGTCAAGCTCCGGAACTGGTTCTGGACAACGTCGCTGGCGGGCACCTTCGCCGGGTCCACCACCACCCAGGTCCGGAACTTCATCATGGAGATGAAGGCTTTCGCCCGGGGCAAGGGCGGGCTCAGCTACTCCGGTGAGCGGGCCCGTTCCTTCCCCGAGCGCTTCGACCTGCGCAGCGCGCGCGTGCGCGCCTACCTCCTCTGGGATCTGCAGACGTTCCCGGAGCGGAAGAACCTCGACGGCGGCACCGCCAACGTACTGGAGCAGTTTGCGACGGCACACAGCGAGACCTATCGACACATCATCACTCAGAGTGGGGTCCCAGGGGCGTCCAGCCCCGCCAACCGGATCGTCATGACGACACCGCCAGGCGTGTCGATTCGGCAGGCGCTTATCAGACTCGCAGAGGAGGGGAGGACCGACATCCTGGACTCACACGGAGTCAGTCTCGCGTCCATCGAGCACCTCAAGGCCGACGAGTTTACCGACTTCATTCTTGCGCGCCAGCACGAGCTGGCCGCGCGGGAGCGGCAGTTCATCGAGAGCCTGGGCATCAAGTCGGCGGACACGGAGGTCGGGGAGGCCGATATCGACACAGAGTAAGGGTCAGCGAGTCCAGGCTTGTACAGCCTCGAAGGCACAACGGGGATTTCCCTACCCTGACTCGACGCCCAGCGGCACGACGCGATCCTGTGTGTTCACGTCACTCTGCCGCGGTGTCGGAGCCCCGGAGGTCGCGGCAGGAAGCGAGGATCACTCGGACATCACTCACTTCCTCCTCGGTTTCCAGGGCTGTTTGCTGGATTCGGCGAGGGGCTCGTCATGTGCTTCCTGGACCGTCGCTGCCGGGCTGCTGCGGTCGTTCGGCGAGACCAACGCTTGGGTCTGGTGCCGGAGATACGTGATGTCGTCGTGCACCATGTCTCCGGCATTATGGTGCGCATCCATGTCGCCCTCTTCTGGGCTGGACATACCCTCATGCCGAGCAACGGCGGGTGGGCACACCTCGGTCAAGAGGACGGGGCGTGCGGGTTCCACAGGCTAGGCAGGGGTGGTGTGAGAGTCTGGGCGCATGAATCGGCTGGCTGGTGTGACCTCGCCTTATTTGCTTCAGCATGCTGAGAATCCCGTCGACTGGTGGCCCTGGACGCCAGAGGCGTTCGAGGAGGCGCGGCGGCGGGATGTGCCGATCCTGCTCAGTGTCGGCTACGCCTCGTGCCACTGGTGCCATGTCATGGCGCACGAGTCCTTCGAGGACCGGGCCACCGCCGACTATCTGAACGAGCACTTCGTGAGCGTCAAGGTGGACCGCGAGGAACGCCCCGACGTGGACGCCGTCTACATGGAGGCCGTGCAGGCGGCGACCGGGCAGGGCGGCTGGCCGATGACCGTGTTCCTCACCCCGGACGCCGAACCGTTCTACTTCGGCACCTACTTCCCGCCCGAGCCCCGGCACGGCATGCCGTCCTTCCGGCAACTGCTCCAGGGTGTGCACCAGGCATGGGAGGAGCGCCGGGACGAGGTCACCGAGGTCGCCGGGAAGATCGTGCGGGACCTGGCCGGGCGGGAGATCTCCTACGGCGACGCACAACTCCCTGGTGAGGAGCAGCAGGCGCAGGCGCTGCTCGGGCTCACCCGGGAGTACGACGCGCAGCGCGGCGGGTTCGGCGGGGCGCCGAAGTTCCCGCCGTCCATGGTGATCGAGTTCCTGCTCAGGCACCACGCCCGCACCGGCGCCGAAGGCGCCCTGCAGATGGCGCGGGACACCGCCGAGCGCATGGCCCGCGGCGGCATCTACGACCAGCTCGGCGGCGGTTTCGCCCGGTACTCCGTGGACCGGGACTGGACGGTCCCGCACTTCGAGAAGATGCTCTACGACAACGCCCTGCTCTGCCGCGTCTACGCCCATCTGTGGCGGTCCACCGGCTCCGAGCTCGCGCGCCGGGTCGCGCTGGAGACCGCGGACTTCATGGTTCGCGAACTGGGCACGCCCGAGGGCGGCTTCGCCTCCGCGCTGGACGCCGACAGCGACGACGGGAGCGGCAAGCACGTCGAGGGCGCCTACTACGTCTGGACGCCGGAGCAGTTGCGCGAGGTGCTCGGCGCTCAGGACGCCGGACTCGCCGCGCGGTACTTCGGGGTGACGGAGGAGGGCACCTTCGAGGAGGGTGCCTCGGTGCTGCAACTGCCGCAGCAGGACGAGGTGTTCGACGCCGACCGGATCGGCGGGGCCGGCGGGGTCAGGGAGCGGCTGCTCGCGGCGCGGGGCGCCCGTCCGGCCCCCGGCCGGGACGACAAGGTCGTGGCCGCCTGGAACGGGCTGGCGATCGCCGCGCTCGCCGAGACCGGCGCCTACTTCGACCGGCCGGACCTGACCGAGGCCGCGGTCGCCGCCGCCGACCTGCTGGTCCGGGTGCACCTCGACGACCACGCCCGGATCGCCCGGACCAGCAAGGACGGCCGGGTCGGCGCCAACGCGGGTGTCCTGGAGGACTACGCCGATGTCGCCGAGGGCTTCCTCGCGCTGGCCTCGGTGACCGGGGAGGGGGTGTGGCTGGAGTTCGCCGGTCTGCTCCTCGACCATGTGCTGGCCCGCTTCACCGACCCGGAGACGGGCGCCCTGTACGACACGGCCTCCGACGCCGAGCGGCTCATCCGGCGCCCGCAGGACCCGACGGACAACGCCGTGCCGTCCGGCTGGACGGCCGCCGCCGGGGCGCTGCTGGGGTACGCGGCGCAGACCGGATCCGCGCCGCACCGCACCGCCGCGGAGCGGGCGCTGGGCGTGGTGAAGTCGCTCGGTCCGCGGGTGCCGCGGTTCGTCGGCTGGGGTCTCGCGGTCGCCGAGGCGGCGCTGGACGGTCCGCGGGAGGTCGCGGTGGTCGGCCCGGCGCTCGACGACCCGGCCACGGCGGCCCTGCACCGCAGGGCGCTTCTGGGGGTCGCCCCGGGCGCGGTGGTCGCCGTCGGCGCGCCGGAGGGCGACGAGTTCCCGCTGCTGGCCGACCGGCCCCTGGTGGGGGGTGAACCGGCCGCGTACGTCTGCCGTAACTTCACCTGCGAGGCGCCGACCACCGACCCCGACCGGCTGAGCACGGCCCTGGGCGGCTGAGGCGGCGGACGTGTCGGGGCGGCGTGTGCTCGGCTCGCCGGTCGACGGCGAGTGGGACCACGCCGGCGCCCGGCGGATCACCGTCGACCGGTCCGTCGTCGAGGCCGCCGCCCCGTCTCCCGGGCTGAGGCCGGTGCCACGGCTCGGCCGGTCCGGCGCCTGGTGCCGCCGAGGACGTGGGCCGGGCGCCGTGGCGGACGGGGATCAGGCGCCGCTGAGGATGAGCGCGCCCATGGTGAGCATGGCGGCCCACTGCACGGCGACGGCCCCGGACCTGGCGGGTAGCCACCGGGTCCGGGGCCACGCCGTGGCCAGTACCCCGGCCACGAGGGCGGTCACGAAGAAACCCGGGGTGAGCCCGTCCGGCACGCCGGAGCACTGCTCGCCGTAGGCCAGGCAGCGGCTGCCCCGCTCGGTGGACAGGACGACGATCCAGGCGAGGACCACGGTGGGCAGCAGCAGGACGAGTCCGGCGACGGACCATACGGTCAGCGTGCGGGTGGCGGAGTGCGGCGGCGGTGCGTTCGTGCTCATGCCGTCATCCCACCGCGCCGGCCGGCGCCCGGACATCGGCCGGGGTACTCAGCGGCCCTGAGTGCTCCGGCTCAGCGCGCGCTCCACGATCGCCTCCAGCTGGTCGTGGTGGGCGCCCCGCCAGTAGGCGCGGCCGCAGTCGGCGCACCGGGCGAACACCTTGTACGAGCGGTGCGTGCCGCTCTTCAGCTGGTCGGCGACCTCGTCCTTGGTGGCGGGGCCCAGCAGGCCGTTGCAGGCGGTGCAGCGGGTCCAGGGGCGCAGTTCGGGCTGGAAGCGGTCCAGTACGTAGGGGAGTTGCTCCTCGGGCCCGGTGCTGTAGACGAACGCGCCGGCCCACAGTTCCCGGCGGCGCAGCAGGCCGCGGTCGCGGCTGAGCATCACCCGCTGTTCGGCCGCCGAGCGGGCGGCCAGCGCCGGGTCGCCGATGTCCGTCGACTCGTACGCCGTGTCCACGCCCAGCAGCCGCAGCCGGCGGGCCAGCGTGCCGAGGTGCACGTCGAGCAGGAAGCGCAGCGGGGCGCCGGGCACCCGCTGGGGGAGCGCGACGGAGCGGACGGTCACCGACTCGCCGGCGGCCGGGGTGTGCGAGACGGGCACCTCGCGGCCGTCCACGAGCAGCGTGCCGACCTCGGTCAGCGGGACGCCGAGCGACTCGACGACGTGACCGAGGGTGGAGACGCCGTCGATGACGGCCTGCGTGGCGCCGGTGGACCGTGCCCGGGGCACGAAGACGAGCAGTTCGGGGGCGAACTCGACGTGGATCTCGGGACCGTTCACCTGCTCAGGATGTCATGAGCGCGGTGCGCGGCCCCGGGGTTTTCCGGGTGTTCCCGGTTCAGCCGTGCTGGTAGGCCACCAGGGAGATGCCCACGTAGTGGGCGATGAAGGCGGCCAGGGTGAAGGAGTGGAAGACCTCGTGGAAGCCGAACCAGCGCGGTGACGGGTTGGGCTTCTGGATGCCGTAGATCACCCCGCCCGCGCTGTAGAGCACCCCGCCCACGATCACCAGGACCAGGACGGCGATGCCGCCGGTGCGCATGAAGTCGGGCAGGTAGAAGACGGCGGCCCAGCCCATCGCGATGTAGCACGGGGTGTAGAGCCAGCGCGGGGCGCCCACCCAGAACACCCGGAAGGCGATCCCGGCGAGGGCGGCCGCCCAGATGCCCCACAGCAGCCACTGGCCCTTGGCCTCCGGCAGGAGCAGCAGGGTGAGCGGGGTGTAGGTGCCGGCGATGATCAGGAAGATGTTGGCGTGGTCGAGGCGGCGCAGCACCCCGTCCATGCGCGGACTCCAGTCGCCCCGGTGGTACAGGGCGCTCACGCCGAACAGCAGGCAGGCCGTCAGCGCGAAGACCGCGCAGGCGATGCGGCCCCGGGTCGAGTCGGCGAGGGCGACGAGCACCAGCCCGGCGACCAGGACGGCGGGGAACATGCCCAGGTGCAGCCACCCGCGCAGTTTGGGTTTGACCGGGTGCGGGAGGGAGGTCTCTACCGGACCGCGGCCTTCGGCCTGCGGGTCCGCGGGTGCGTCGGAGGCGAACGCTGTCATGACCGCATCGTACCTACGGAACCGTAAGTTGCGGAGCGGTGCGCCTGCTTGGCCGTGACGTGGTGGTCATCCTCTCACGCCGCACGGGAGTGACCGGCCGCGCAAAGGGCCCGCAAAGAACCCGCAAAGGGGCGGCCTGCCGCACGTCATGCGTACGCAACGTGAACGTAAAGGAACCCGGCGTACGTGCGCGGGCCCCCGGAAAGCGTGGTCAGCGTCACTTTGCTCACCTGTGCATCCCTCTGGACAGATGGGCACTCGCATCAGAGGATCAAATGAGTGCGGTCGGCACCGGATGAGCGCCGAACACCCACCGTGAAGCATCCGGGCCGCAGCCCCCACGGGGCCTCTCCACCAGAAACCCTCACTTAGGAGCAATCGTGGCGCGCGACATCGCGGCTCCCACCGTCCCCACCGACCACCAGGGACTGATCTCCTGGGTCAACGAGATCGCCGAGCTGACCCAGCCGGACCGTGTGGTCTGGTGCGACGGTTCCGAGGCCGAGTACGAGCGGCTGAGCGAGGAGCTCGTCGCCAAGGGCACGTTCCGCAAGCTCGACCCGATCAAGCGCCCCAACTCCTACTACGCCGCCTCCGACCCCAGCGACGTCGCCCGCGTCGAGGACCGCACCTTCATCTGCTCCGAGAAGGAGGAGGACGCCGGCCCCACCAACCACTGGAAGGCCCCCGCCGAGATGCGGGAGATCTTCACCGGTGAGAAGGGCGTCTTCCGCGGCTCCATGAAGGGCCGCACGATGTACGTCGTGCCCTTCTGCATGGGCCCCCTCGGCTCGCCGCTGTCCGCGATCGGCGTCGAGATCACCGACTCCGCGTACGTCGCCGTCTCCATGCGCACCATGACCCGCATGGGGCAGCCCGTCCTGGACGAGCTGGGCTCCGACGGCTTCTTCGTCAAGGCCGTGCACTCGGTCGGCGCCCCCCTGGAGCCCGGCCAGCAGGACGTCCCCTGGCCCTGCAACCAGACCAAGTACATCTCGCACTTCCCCGAGGACCGCGAGATCTGGTCCTACGGCTCCGGCTACGGCGGCAACGCCCTGCTCGGCAAGAAGTGCTACGCCCTGCGCATCGCCTCCGTCATGGCCCGCGACGAGGGCTGGCTCGCCGAGCACATGCTCATCCTCAAGCTCACCCCGCCGCAGGGCGAGTCGAAGTACGTCGCCGCCGCCTTCCCCTCCGCCTGCGGCAAGACCAACCTCGCCATGCTGGAGCCCACGATCTCCGGCTGGACCGTCGAGACGATCGGCGACGACATCGCCTGGATGCGGTTCGGCGAGGACGGCCGCCTCTACGCCATCAACCCCGAGGCCGGCTTCTTCGGCGTCGCGCCCGGCACCGGCGAGCACACCAACGCCAACGCGATGAAGACCCTGTGGGGCAACTCCGTCTTCACCAACGTCGCCCTCACCGACGACGGCGACGTGTGGTGGGAGGGCATGACCGAGGAGACCCCGGCCCACCTCACCGACTGGAAGGGCAACGACTGGACCCCCGAGTCCGGCACGCCCGCCGCCCACCCCAACGCCCGCTTCACCACGCCCGCCGCGCAGTGCCCGATCATCGCGCCCGAGTGGGAGGACCCCAGGGGCGTACCGATCTCCGCGATCCTCTTCGGCGGCCGCCGCGCCACCGCCGTACCGCTGGTCACCGAGTCCTTCGACTGGAACCACGGCGTCTTCCTCGGCGCCAACGTGGCCTCCGAGAAGACCGCCGCCGCCGAGGGCAAGGTCGGCGAGCTGCGCCGCGACCCGTTCGCCATGCTGCCGTTCTGCGGCTACAACATGGGCGACTACATGGGCCACTGGGTCGACGTCGCCAAGGACAAGGACCAGTCCAAGCTGCCGAAGATCTACTACGTCAACTGGTTCCGCAAGAACGACGAGGGCACGTTCGTCTGGCCCGGCTTCGGCGAGAACAGCCGCGTCCTGAAGTGGATCGTGGAGCGCCTGGCGGGCAAGGCGGACGGCGTCGAGACCCCGATCGGCGTCCTGCCGACCAAGGAGGCCCTCGACACGGACGGCCTCGAACTGGCCGACGCCGACCTGGAGTTCCTGCTCAGCGTCGACAAGGAGGTGTGGCGCGAGGAGGCCGCGCTCGTCCCCGAGCACTTCAACACCTTCGGCGACCACACGCCCACCGAGCTGTGGGACCAGTACCACGCCCTGGTGCAGCGCCTGGGCTGAGCGCCCGGCACACAGACTCCGCGGCCGGTTGGGATGGGATGCCCTGACCAGCGATCGTCACGACCGGCCGCGGGACACACCGGCGAGGCCCCGTACAACGGCGTGCGGAGCCCTGGGCCTGTCGTCACCCTCCCGCCCGCCCCGGCGGGACAGGGCGACGACAGGCCTTCGCCCATGCCATCA